>JBAZZW010000001.1:645718-968577 GCA_041658625.1 Actinomycetota bacterium | reverse complement strand
CGTCCTCGTCCGTCGAGTAGAACCTCGGGCAGGACGGGTAGCCGCCGATGTACGAGCCGGCCTGTCCCGGCATGAAGTTGTGGCAGTTGTAACACCAGTTCAGGTCGGCCGGGTTGTCGCCGCGGGGAAGAAGTCTCATCAAATATTTGTTGTTGGGCGCGCCGTGAACGGGCGTAACCTTACAGCTGGCGCAGCCGACCTCGTCCAGCGCGATGGGCCGGTGCCACTGGCAGTTCGTCCAGTGCTTGCCCCGCGACGGGTGCCCGCGCCCTGGCCCGTAATATTTCAGGTCGTGGCAGATATAGCAAAGAAGATCCTCCGTCCGCACATACCAGGTCATATTATATGTCCGCTTAGTGTAGCCCGGCTCGCCACCGGCACCGCCACTGTAGATGATCGAACCCAGCGCGTAACCAGTCCGGGTTATTATCGGTTCCTCGGTCGGGGCTCGTTTCCTTAAGATGTATTTATAGGCAGAGCCGTGCGGCCCCTTGACCGTGGTCGAGTCGCTGGCGTGGCAGTCGGTGCATTTGATGCGGGAGTCGGCATTGACGCCCGGCGTAAAGGTCTGGTTAAAATCGACATGGCTGCCGGGGACCAGCGGATCCTCGGCCCATTTCAGGTCAAACGTTCCCGGTGTCTGTCCTTTGGCGAGAACCGGGTGATATGACTGATTGATCGGATTGAACTCCGTCGCCAGGTCGGTTTCGGGCACAACGATATCCGTAGCCGGGTCGCCGGCCAGGTAGTATCTGTTTTGCGTCCAGTTGTAGGCGACGTCGTAACCGTAGGTCTGCTTGTATAAGGCAAAATTAAACGCGTAGCGCGTATGGCACTTGAAGCACAGCTCGTATTCCTTGACGACCGAGGAGACAAAGGCGAACTTGTTATCGTCGTTCAGAACCCCGTTGCCGTCGGCGTCAACGGCCAGGTTGGGATCCCAAACGGTGACCTTAACCCCGCTGACGTTGGCCTGGGTGCCGGCGCCGAAGTACGAACCCAGGGGAGAAGTCGACCGCGTCGCCGAGTGCGGATCGTGACAATCGTTGCAGTTGGCGTGGCGGCGTTCCAGGTTCTTCTGCAGCTGCTCCTGGACCGTGCCGCCCAGAGTCGGATCGTACATGTAGCTCTCCGTGTCGGAGTGCTTGCCCGCCGGCGCGAAATGTGAAAACTGCTTCTGATAATCGGTGTAAATGTTCTGGTATTCGACGCCGGAGGCGCCCGTGCTTAAGAATAGCGCGAAAACGATCGCCGCCGCGCCCGCCGTCACTATATCATATAGACGCTTCCTTTTTCTCTCCGGACTCATAAACCCTTCCTTGTAATACCTTTCCTTGTAATCGTCATACTAATTATCTCACTATCCCCGTCTCTCGTTCTTTCACATTCTGCTCTTCGCTCTTGGCTCTTAGCTCTCTGCTCTTCGCTACTTGGTCACTGATCCATCATGGCAGTGCAAGCAAGCGCCCTTATGGACCGTTCCTATGGAATCTTTATAATCCTCGTGCTGGTGAACCAGTCTTGGATTGTCGGTCGCGTGCGGATGGTGACAGGTCGTACAGGTAATCTTTGAGCGGCCTTCCTGCGAATTCCGGATATATTCAGGCAAACCGTCGTGACACGTCCCGGCGCAGTTGTTTGTCCTGATAATGCAGCCGATGCCGTGATTCGAGCTCAAGCCCGGCGTGACCTCGACATTGTTGCCGGCCAGACTTACGACTGTAACGTACTGCGTGGCGTGCGGCGAGTTGCTCGGATCGACGGTCAATTGGACACCTATGGCCAGCTCGCCCGCGGCCGCGTCGGCGACCGTGAAGTGAGTCGAATCGGTCTTGCCGGTGATTGTCGTCGTCTTCGCCGGAGCCAGATACAGGAAGTGGCCGACTCGCGGCACCGTATACTGGAACGCATCCACATAGACATTGGTGTCGGTCGCCGGATTCCCGGTTGTGGTCCCGGTGTTGACGATCCGCATTGTGTGCGTCATAGCCGGGTCAAGACTCGTCTTCTGGTATCTCAAAGCCGTGGTGTTGGGTACGCTGTCGCCGCGCAGCTGGACCGGATAGTTTAAGTTCCAGCCGCTCATATTGGTGCCCGGATCCCCGGCCAGCTGAGTATTGCCGTCGGTAATCGGCAGACTGTCGATAAAGATCTGGGCGATACCGCCTTCTGGGCCATAGGCCGGAATCCACTGAACCGAACTGCCTTGGAAGGTGAATTCTACTTGGTCTAAAGCAGCCGTGCTTGTCGCGGCCTGGCTCCCGTAGAAAGCGTCGTCCGTAATAAGCTGCCAGTTGGCCAACGGCGTGTAGGTCACCCCGGTATAGTTCTCCTGGTTGATGAAAGCGTCGCCCAGAGTATAGCCGGTCCGGTCGAAACCGTTGGCGCTGGGCGTTGTAACCATCGGAGGATATCTGACCGTGTATGGCACGACCTTGGATGAAGTGTGCATCTCAATAAGCACCCGGCCCTTCCGGTCGGCTTCCTTATGGCAGGCATTGCAGTAGTCGTTGATGGTCTTGCCCTGCGTCCTTTGATCCGACCAGTATTGTTTGATGTTAGCCGGGTTTGTGATGATCGACGTTGGATAGCCCTCGTAAGCGTGCCGGTCGGTCATGGCCCGCTGGCCGTGACAGCTGGTACACTTGATGGTCGCTTCCAGAAGCGTCAGGCCGTGTTTGCTGCCGCCGCCTTTGACGGCGTCAATCTGAATGGAACCGCTGGCGCTGACTGGGATAATATCCATGGTGTGCCTTGTGCCGCGGGTCAGTCCCGTTTTATTATAAACAAGCGTGCTATTGCCGGCGGCAAAACTAGCCAGGTTGACGCGTGTCTGATACACGCCGTCGATATAGATATCGATCTGTCCCGTGCCCGGCCCGGTGACTGCGTAGACGCTGGTAAAGTCGCTGTCAAAGTTATATGTCGCGGCCCCGGCAAACTCTTTCCGTCCGAAGATATAAGTCGGCTCCGTCGCCGCGTACTTCCGAACCCGCGTGTTATCCAGCTGGAACGCCTGGTTGTAGTTGGTAAACGCGATTTTTTGCGGGCTGTCGCCATAGTTCGAGCTCGTATAATACGTTGACGGTTGGTTCGGCGTTACGGACTGCTGGTACACGCCGCCTGACGTCGTCCGCACTTTGAACCCCAGATTCTGCCAGTTAGAGGCGTCCAAACCGTACAAGGTCTCGGTCGTATAGGCGCCTTTCTCATATACTTGCATCCTGTTCCCGCCGCCATCATAGACAGGATAGGCTGCGTAGGTCAGGTTAGTATAGCTCACTCCGGTGCCCGTGTCCTTAATGCCGACCATGTTGTAGTTGCTGCCCGTGTGCTTGTATCTGACCTCAAAAACAAACGGCCGCGCGAAATTAGTTACGCTATACATGCCGATGGTTCCCCAGTTGGTAGGACCGCCGCTGACATTAAGCACTCCGCCGCTCTCCGTGATATAGTTGCTCGCGTTGTCGACCTCGGTCCATTTGCCTGTATCGATCGTCCCGTCGTTAAAGTCGTCCCAGAAGTCGAATGTCGTCGCGCCGTTGGATGCGGCCACGGCTGACGGATTGCCGGAATACATTAAGATAGACGTACTCGTTCCGACAGCGGGAAGCCGAACATAGACGACCGCGCTCAGCGAGGTCGTATAACTCTCGATCCAGAAAGGCCTGGCCGTCAGACCGTCACTCGCGGTGAACAAGAGGTCCGAGAAATCCGTTTTCATAGAGGAGTCGTATGGGATTGTCAATTTGACTTGATAGTCGCTGAGCGCCGCCCCGGTGTTCGTTAAGGTTATAGTCTGCCGCTTTGTCCAGGCGCTGTTATACCAGTTGGCCGACGGTCCGTCGTAACGCGTGACGCTGTCGCCACCATATTGAGTACCGGGAACAGTCGTCCAGACGCCGAAGTAGTCGATAGCGCCGTGACTGTCTTCGATATAACCGTTGTACTGCCGCGAGATATTCCAGCCGTCTCGGGAATAGTTGGCGATCCCGCCGTGACATTCGTAACACATCTGTTCCTCGCCGCCACCGCTCCGGCTATAGAACTGCTGGCCGTGGTAGCCGTGACAATAGAGGCAGCCGTTGTCCGTCGCCGCCAACAAATCACCCAACGACTTGCCATTGCCTACCTGATAGAGGGGGTTCGTCTTGATTTCCTTCCACCTGTCGCGGATCTCTTGCCAGCGAGGCGAGATAGTAACCGGGTCGGCGCGTACTAAGCTCGGGCTGTCTTCGTCCATAACCTGTCCGTTCATGCCGCCCATATACTGGTTGTGGACGGAGAAGTAATACTGGTTGTGACTGCCGCCCGGCGAATCCGCGGTTGTGCCATGACAGGACAGACAGAAGGCCTCGCTTTCCACCCGGTCGTCGGGAACCGAGTATTGAGACACGTTACCGCTCTTGGAGAAGGTTCTATATTTTGTCTGTAGCATGCCTGGGTTATTGACCTTGACGATGTCGAAATCAGCCGCGGCGTTGGTAGTTCCGATTTCCAGCCAGGAACCCATATAATCGCTCGCCTCGACCATCGAAGCCGCTTGTCCGATATTGGTGTCGGAAAATACGTCGGGCCCTGGCGTAGGCGACTTGTCCACACGATAGAGGCTGCCTTTTACCAGCCTGTCCGCGTCAATGGACATCCGCAGGCGATACTGGACGCCGTCGCTGACCGAGATATTGGTCTGGGCGTAAGTCTTGCCGGCGCCATTATGCAGGGTGAGCTTTCCGTTAGCCTTGTCAATACTTAGAGTAAGCCCTCGCTTTGCGTTGGTCCCGTCTCCCGCTGCCGTAAGATATACCTCGTTACCGGAGATGAACTTAACCTCCGTTGCGAAGTAACCGCCCTTCCCTAGAATGTTGATGCCCGTCTGCCGGCGCGCGAACGCGCTGCCGGTGGTCGCCGACTGCCTCAGTTCGTTGTGGCTGACCATGGAACCGGCCGGCGAGATTCCCGTCCCCGGATCCTTTAGCGTAGGCGTAGCCGTGCTGGACCACGTGCCGCCGTTGAAGGCCCAGCTGTCCGGCGGATTGGCGTTGCTGATCCTGATATCGTCGTCGAAGTTATCATTCCAGGCATGCTCCGTGTTCAGGTGCGGATTATGGCAGTCGATGCAAGACAGAGCTCCATTCGGCCAAAGGTCGTCTTTGACGCGATGCAAGCCGGACGGCGCGTAATCGAATTCCGCTTTGGTCGGCGTATTGGAGCCGGTGCCATCGTGGCAGGTAAAGCACATGTCCGCCTCAGTCGGCTTGGTTATTTGGTTCTCGCCAAGTCCGGCGTGAGCCCGGTGGCAAAGCCCGCACTGGGGTGCCGAACTGGTAAAGGTTAAGTGAGGCAGTTCAGACGAGAAATCTTGTCTGACGCCGATCGCGACCGACGCTTCGTTGCTTTCGCTCGACGGATTGAGTGAATCATCGTAAGCGACGACTTTGTAGTAGTAGGTGGTGTTTTCAACTAAATCCTTATCATAGAACTTCGTCGTAAAGAAGGTGCCCGTAACCGAGGCTGTACCGATCAGCTTATCGGCCGTAATCACAAAGCCCGGCGCCGTGGCTCGGTAGATCCGGTATTCGGCGATCGACTGGTTGTCGGTGGACGGCATCCATGAAATAAGCGACGACAGCGTCGCGCCCGCCCTTGATACGGTTAAACCGCTCGGCGTCGTTGGCGGCTGCGTGTCGTAGACGACTGAAATGGTACTGGCGGGGGAAACGTTGCCCGCATAATCAACAGCCCGCACGTAGTAACGCACCGACGCGTTGGCGGTGAAATTGGTGTCGATCGCGTTACAGGCGTGGAATTTCCGGAAGGTCTGGTCGACGCCGTCAATATTCTTTGTCGTCGTATCAGGCTCGGCGTCGACAATGGTCGCGCCGTCCGGATACTTGACGCCGTCGGTCACCGGCGTCGTGCTCGAATTGCGATAGACGATATAGTAGTCGACGCCGCTCCCCGGATCCTTAACCGGTGTCCAGGACAGGAGAATGCCGCCCCGTCCCTTATCGGGCATCGCCCTGACACGCGGTGATGGCGGCGGGTCGTTGTCGACCGTCATGTATGAGTAGTTGGATTCCTGCATATTGCCGGCTTTGTCATATGTCCTTGCCTGGATGCCGTGCCAGCCGGCCGGCAACGTCTCAGCCTTGGTCCAACAGGTCGGCAGAGCGAAATCGGCGGTCAATGTCCGGTCCGCCGACAATGTATAAGGCCCGTTACCTGTCCAGGTGCCGCCGACAACGTTGGTAACTCCCTGGTTTGTGCAGGTGGTATTGAGCTTGAGTATCGTGTTCGCCTTCAAGACCGACCTGCCCGATAGCGACAATGTCCCGGTCAGTACCCTATTGGCCGTAGTGGTGTAATCCGCCGCCAGAGCGTATGGTCCGGTGCCCGTCCAGCTGCTGCCCGCCCACGCGTTCGCGTCGTTTATGTTGGTGCAGGTCGTTCCGACCCTCATTATCGTGCCTAACCTGATTGTCGAACCGGCGACGATGGTCGGAGTATTGGATACGGTCACCGGCTGCCACGGGCCGATGGTCGGTGTAAAGCTGTCCACGTTCTGGATGACGCGCACTTCAACCCTGTCGATGCCGCTAGCGACGCCGTTGACCAGGTCATCGACGGCCGTTCCTTGAACGGTGATCACGCTGCCTGTCAAGAAGCTCATGTTAACCGGGTAGGTTACCGAACAAGCCGGGTTATTGCGGTCGATCATAACCGGGTAGACGGACGTTGTGCTGCTCCGCCCTACGCGGTCGAACGTTTTGGCCCTGATTGAGTAATTGCCGTCGGCTCCCTGCACAGACAGATAATCAATATCGAAATCGACGCCCGAGGTCTCCGTCGGATCGAACCTTAGCTGGTAAATCGTGCCGGCCCAGAACCCGGTCGTCGGCCAAAATAAGCTGTAGTCTTGTATCAACGTCTCCGAACCGCCGTCCGGTTTGGCATATATCTGGCCGGTCCCCATGTTTATCCGATATTCAACCCACTGGCCGGCGTATTGAAGCGGCCAGTTTACTTGACGGCGAGATTCAGATCCGAAATAGGATGGGCCGGAACCGGTCGCGACGCCCCACTCGCTTTCCTGTGTTCGCGGCACCTGCTCGCCAAGCGGTAGATTGATGCCGGAAACGGTTGTGTAAGACGTGTAGTACGGGAAGGTGTACTTCCAGTAGAGCCGGGCGATGCCTGAAGCGTTGGAAACCTTCATCCTAAGTTTGAGGATCTTGACCTCGTTGCCGTTGATCGTCAGCTTGGCCGGAGTCTTGATAAAGCCGTCGGTGCCGCTGGTCTGCCCGCTAAGTATGCTGTTGTTTACCTTGACGTTGGTAATTTGTTGCTGTGGCGTCCAGTTCTCGGAGTCGCCGTCCGTTTGCCAGTCGTACAACGGCGTTTGGGTCGGCGCGGTCCAGGTGCCCAGATTGCCGGCCACGACCGCGCTTGTCCCCGAGTAAACCGGCAGCCAGTCCTCGGCACCGGCGCCGTAGCTGTAGTCCAAGACATAATGGTCGAAGTTGGTATCGTTCGATGTCCCGTTGACCAGCTGATCGCTCGTAAAAGCGCCGCTCGCGACAGGGCTGGAAATGGCGGTCGTCGGATCGGTGTTGTCGGTATTATAGGTTTTTGTGCCTTCGGCGCTTAGCTTACCAGCCCGGTCTGTCGCTCGCGCTTTAAATGTATGTGGCGTATCGCCCAAACCGTTGGTGACCCAATCGTAACTCCAGTTGATGGTCCCGCCGACGTCGAAACCGTCGATATCGATCCGCTTCCCGGTCGAGGCGGGATTGGTCGTGCCCTGAACTGTAACCGTCATCGTGTGGCTGGCGACGGTAAGGTCCGTCTGGGTGAATACGATCTGCTGGTAGGTTTCGGAGGCCGCGTACATGTCTACAGTCACAGCCGCGCCGCCGTCTATCGAGACGCTGGCGACGCCGCGGTTCGGCCCTCTCGTGCCGATCAGGTTGACCGAGGTTCCGGTGAAACTGAAAGTAACTGAGTCGTTCGGCGTCGAGGAATACTTAAGTGATCCGTCGGAAGGCTCGATCCCCGTCGCGGTCGTCCAGGCGCCTGTATACAACGCTGCGCTCGGGGCCTGCGGCGACATCGCCCAACGGTCCACGACAAACTCGCCGGCGCCCCATGTTGTGGCGTTGGCCACCGAGTCGATATCAATCCTGATTTTCCTGACGGCGCTGACGTCGGGTCTGGCTCCCGGATTGGGATTATTCCACCAGCTCGGCGCGTTACTGACGTCTAATATCAGCAAGTTCCAGCCGACCGATAGGCTGGACGGGGCGTAATTGCGATAGTTGCTCCAGGCATTGTTGACGTCCAACGCCCAGAATTGTATCTGCGACGCCTTGGCCATCGCGGCCGCGTCCCGGACATATAGCCACAGACTCAGGTATTTGTTGGTCAGATTAAGCGAGGCCGGCAGAATCAGCTCATAGGGCACGTCGCTCACGGTCGTGTTTGTTTTCATCAGGTTCATGGCTCCGGAGCCTTCGAGATATGTTGTCGAGTTGACGCTGACGGGGTTCCCGTTCCAACCGGAGAATCCGTCATAGGTCTTGGCGTTCTCGCACCCGTCGACCATGGTCGTCTCGCGCCACGAGCCCTCTTCGCCCGTCCGGCTGCTGCCGACCGCGATCTGCCAGTTGCCCGCGTCTATCTGTGTCTCGAGTTTGCCGACCGAGGACCGGCTGTCGGTCGCCGTTCCCTTAACCGTCCTCATATTCGTGATATAGGCGTTAGCCGCCGGATCGTCGATCGTGACCGTCGGCGCGGCGTTGTCTACGCTGACGACAACGGCCTTTCGTTGCGTCCGCGCGTCGCTATAGTCGCCGGGCGTATCGGTAACCGAAAGCCGCAGGGTATATAGTCCGTCGCTTATCCCCGTGGTGTCCCAGGTGAGCAGCGGCGTGTGCCAGATGGTAACGTCCAGCAACGTCGCGCCGTTCCCGTAGAAGTTGGTCCTGTATTGTATGTAACGCTTGCCTTGCTGGCCGGCCGGAATGATAGTTCCGCCGTTATAATTGCTGGCCGAACTCCAGGCCGTCCAGGTGCCGTCGGGCGTAGCTACGTCGCCGGCGCGCGTCTGCAAGGTTATGTTGGCGCCTTTCGGCACGTTCTCGGTCCATGACAGCATCTGCCAGTTGGTCGCCGCGCCCCCGTCAAACACGACGGATGTTAGCGTACCCGTCGATTGATAGCTCTCGGCTGTGCCGAACGACGCTGTCGGCGGCGTGGTCGCGTATTTGTTGACGTATACCCAATCCCAGCTGGCGGACATAGGCTCTGTAGCGGACGAGTTATCGTACCTGGTGCCAAGCGTTACCTTCTCCCCGGCCGTCGCGTTGGTGATGACTTCGCTGCGCACCGTTGTCGGCGCGGTCGGGTCGGCCAAACTGTACATATAGTATTTCAACCGGAACTGGCTGCGTCCTTCGATAGACGTTTTGTACCAGGTGTCTTCTGATAATATGCCGCCCAGGCTGATCCAGGTGCCGTCGTTCCAGTAATACTGGGCTGAACTTCTTGTGTTCGGGACCGCGTTGACGTCATAGGAGGTGTAGAACATCAAGCCGAAACCGTTTGAGGTGGACGAATAAAACCCGTTCAACATGAGCCCGTTCGGCGGGCCGTAGGTTACCTTGGTTTTGTTATTAACGACGATCGGATAGTTGAAACTCTGAACCGACTGCATTCGGCCGGACGTCGAAACCTCTTTCAAGAGACTCTTCTGGCCTGCTTGCAGGAAGCCTTGCGTTCCGCCCAGGCTCCACTTGTTGAGGTCGATCTTGGACGGATTGACAACCGTACAACCCGAAGCGTGAGCGACGCTCAAGCCCGGCGCCACAAGCACGACCGCGTTATCGGTTACCGACTGCACCTTAACGGACTGCGGAGCGTGCGGCCAACCTTCCGAGTCGAATAGCAGCCAGTCGCCGGCCGATATTTGGGCCTTGACCGCGTCGGCCACTGTAACGTGCGTAGCGTCGGCATAAGACAGGAGGGTCGTCGTCGGTCCTGTAAAGTCGTCGAACAGTTCAAAAACGCCTTCGGGATTTTGGGCCGTGGCCGCGCCCGCGTTACCGTAGTACATATAAATCGTCTTGCCGCCGTTCGGAACGTTCGGGATTTTTACCCAGACCGTCGCTTGCGCCGTCGGTGACGTGCGCGTCGCCTCGATCCAGTAATTAAGCTGAGTCTGCCCTTCGCTGTCGGTAAACCTCAGGTCCGAATAATCGGCCTTCATCGGGCTCGTGTTGACCACGGTCATCTGAACCTGGAAATTCGTTTGCGCGGCGCCGGTATTCGCTACGGTGATCGGTTTGCGCGTGCTCCAGGCGGGCGCCAGCCATTTGATATTGCTGTTCCCTAGCTGCGCGTAGCCACCGCTTGAGGAATACGTATAGACATTGGCGTCTTTCAAGTTCCATTGCGTTGTCGTAGTGGCGAACGGGACCGTGCCGATGTTTTGTGTACCGCTCCAATCCGTTTGGGTGTTTTTCTGGCTCGACACGGTGCCCGCCTGATTTGAACCGATTTGCGTCCACGGACCGCCGTACAACTCGTCGTGCCGGCCGGCTGCGTACTCCAGATGATAGCCGCCGAAGGTCGCCCCGTCGGCCAAGCCCATGACCGGACAGGTTCCCGAAATATGGGTATTGACCGCCGGCTGATAGACTTTCGCCTCGACATTCGAGGTCGTGAAGTTCCAGTTGTAGTTGGCGGCCATCGGTTTGCCCGCTCGGCTCTTGATAGCGGTGGTTAGTGTGCCGGTGTAGATGGTGTTACGGCTAAGCGGCAACGTCGGGATGAAGGTCGCGTAAGTCGCCGCGCCCTGGTCCTGATAAACCAGTGAATGAGCGGCCGACGGCGTCAGATAGAAGTTCGGATCGACGACGGTCGGCGCGTATAGGAATCCGTCGAAGTAAGCGGTGACGGTCACCGAAGGATTGACGTTGGTCGCTCCCGTGGCGGGGACCGTCGAGGTGATCGTCGGCGCCTTGTTGTCGATATATATCAGTTTCTCCGGCGTGGACAGAGTCGTGTTGCCGGCTTTGTCGGTGACGCGGACCCGCACCGAAAAGGCGTGGGCATCCCTTGTATTGTCGGCTACCAGGGAGAAGGTATTCCAGTTCTTGCCGAAATCGCCGGTCGAGTTGGCGGTCCCGGTTATGTCGCTCGCGTCGCTTGCTTTAAGCGTCGTCCACGTGCCCGCGTCGTCCCGCTTCTGCTCGATAACCCAGCTCATCATATTGGTGTCCGTCGCCGTGCCGACGAGGTCGACGTTATTGCCCGCTATGAACCCGGTGTCGTTCCCGTCCAGGTTCAACAGGTTGTTCAGCGCCGCCACCGGATACTGTGTGTCGATATAGACCGGATCGGACGTCGCTACGCTTACGTTGCCGGCGTTGTCCGTAACCGTCAGCCTCAGCCTGTACTGGCCGTCGGACAGGCCTGTTATCGGCCAAGTTTCCAAGAGATCGCCGCCCCCGCTGTAAGTGACCGAGATGTCGTCTAACGAAGGCGCCGTAGTCCCGCCGGGTCCGGTAAAGACAACCTGATACTGGATGTACCTCCGGCCGTCCGGGCTCTGAATGGTGTAGTTCGGGCCGGCCCCGGTAACCGCCTGCCACGAGCTCCACGTGTCCGGACTGTAGGTTCTGGTCGTGCCGGTCCTGGTGTTGATGACGATACTGCCGCTGCCCGAGAACGTCCTGGCCAGCGTATCCCAATTTACGTTTGAACCGGCGTCGAAGACGCCCGAGGTGAATGTGCCGGCTGTGCCGAACGAGCTGGCCGCGTTATATCTAAAGACCATCGCGCCGGTCTTTAGGCTGCCCATCCAGACCTTCTGGTTGACCGGATCGTACTGGCCGGTCACCATATACATCGATTGGTTTATGTACCACTGGTTCAAGACTTCGCCAGCTGACGTGCCGTTAAAGCCGGTGCCGATGCGCGTCACCCTGGCCGTGTCGTAGCCGTAAAGCCCGTAGCCGCGCGGCGAACTCCAATTGCCTTCGCCTGCCCACTCCACGGCGTACAGATAACAGCCGTCGGCAACCAAGCCGATCGTGTCGTATGAAGACATCCCTTCTTCCAGTGCCGTCGTGAAGTCACCGATCTTCTTCCAGCCGTCGCGCGGGTCAAATGTTTTGACGCGCCAGTTCGTCCCGGAGCGGCCGATACTGTAGACGTAGCGGCCGTCGGTCGTCACCAGGAAGTCGGTTGTCCAGGTTGTTAAGTCCGTGCCCGCCGACCGGGAGACGAGTTTCTCGTTGGTCGCCTGGCAGATCGAAGTCTTGGTCCAGGTGGTACCGTTGGTTGACGTGGCGAAGCCGATGCCGTTCCATCTATAACCGTCATTACCTGAATACCAAAGTTTATAGTCGGTCGCGCTTTCCCTGATTACACTGGGAGCATAGGCGTGATAATTGTCCCAGGCGCCCCCGCCGGGATAGTTCAGGACCTGAGTACGGCCGCCCCAGATGGTCGCATTGGCGGACGTCGCGTAACCGATCGTCGTATGCGTGCCGTCATGGCCCGTGTACCACATCTTGTAAGTCGAGCCGTCTTTCAAGACGGTCGGGATGTAAACGTGTGATTGCTCGAAACCGGTTCCTTGTTTGTCCATAACCCGGCCTTGTTTTGTCCAGGAGACGCCGTCGGTCGAGGTCGCGTAACAGATGCTCCAGTAGGTGCCGTTATGACCCGAGTACCACATTTTGTAATCAGTCGGTCCTTCGATAAGAACCGTCGGCAGACTGGCGTGGCTGCTGTCCGGATCGCCCGTCGTTCCGATTGTTAGCACGGGATTGGCCGCGTGGCGCGTCCAAGTTACGCCGTCGGTCGAGGTCGCGTAGCCGGTCTTCCACCTATAACCGTCGTGGCCCGAATACCACATCTTGTAGGTCGCGCCGTCTTTCGTGACAGTCGGATAGGCGACGTGCAGGCTGTCCCAGGAGCCGCCTAAACCGAGGTTGAAGACAGGGTTGGCCGGTGATTTTTCCCAGGTTATGCCGTCAGAGGAAATCGCGTAGCCGATCCGCCAGCTTACTCCGTCGTTACCCGAGTACCACATCTTGTAGGTCGCGCCGTCCTTGATGATCGCGCCGCCGACGATACCCTTGCTATCCCAGGCGTTACCGGCGCCCAACGGCAGAGCCGCTCGCCCTGAACCCAACCCGATCTGGTCGATCTTGCCGTAATCCGAGTTGCCTTCCTGAACGTTCTGACGCTGGATCATCGTTCCGTCGTTGGTCAGGCCGTTATAGACATATCCGTCGAGATAAAAAGCGGTGATCGTATTCGGCTCGATCCCGCCGGGCAATTCACCGTAGTTGGTGCCGGCGGTCGTGCCGCCGTACCCGGTTCCGATCTTGTTGAACACCACCGCGCCGTCATAGGTGCTATATCGTTTGACATAAACGTATTTGCCGTCGGATGCGACGACGCCGGCGCCCGGCGTCATATTGCCGGCCGCGGTGAATGTCGGGGTCGTTGCGCTGCCGCCTTCTTGCGTAACCAGAGCCGGATAATTGCTGGTCGGCACCTGACGCGTAATCTTAACGCTATCATTCCCGACAGTCGCGCCGGACGTGCCACCCGCGTTGAATTCGGCGTCGGTCGTCTGCGTCCAGGTCCGTGAGGGATTGCTGGGTTGCGACGTACGGGTCGATCCTATCTGTGTCCAACCGAGATCGCCGTTCTTCTGGAATTCCAGTTTGCGGTCTTTGAAATTGGTATCCGTGGCTGTTCCGGTCACGCCTATAAACGGAGCGGCGATAAAGTTATTCGGCTCAGGCGTTTGAGGGAACGCGACGGCGGCGGCCGGGGCTTCGTTGTCACCCGTCACCGTGATACTGCCATAAGGCGTGTTCTCCACGGCGCCGGCCTTGTCGGTGGCCCGGGATTCGATCGTATAAGTCGATCCGGCGGCGAATATGTTCATCGAACCGCCGGCGTTATAAGTCCAGGTTGACGTCTCGCTGCCGCGGCTGACGGTGGTTACCCAGGTGTTGGAGTTCGTCGTCCAGCCGGAGCCGTTCCAGTAGTCGGTCGTTCCTCGTTTGATCCTTAGGTCGACCGCGCCTATGCCGGGGAAGGTGTCGGCAGCGGTTCCTGAAATACTGTTGGCCGCTTTTACGTAAGCGCCGTTGGCCGGATAGGTGATAACGGAAGTCGGTTTCGTCGTATTCTCCACGGTCACCGTCACCCGCGATTCCAGAACGTTATCAGTTGACCATCTGACGCCCAGATCGGGGTCGTTCGATATGCTTGTCAAGAGGCGTATCGTATATAATCCATCGCTGACCCCGGACGTATTCCATTTAATGAGCTCGTCGTCGTATATCCATATATCGCTTATGCTCGGTGTTCTGGTGCCGGTCGAATCCGAATACAGGTTGAAACGGTACTGAATATAACGGTTCGGCGACAATCCGCTCGGTATGATATCGCCCCAATTTACGCTACGCGGATAACTCCAGTCAGACCATCCGCCGTCATCCGGAGTCGTATCGGAACCGGTTCTTATTTGAACCGTGACGTCGGTGCCGGCCGGCAAGGTTTCGCCCCAAGCCATCATACCCCAGGTCGTCGAGCTCGTACCCGAATCGAAGACGGATGACGTCAAGCTGGCGGTCGTCTCAAACGGATTGTCGTCGGCGATGGTCGCCGTCGGCTCAACCGGAGCGTAATTCCGCGCGAACAACTGCCCCGGGAAGTTAGTCGTGTTGACGACCTTCCAGGCCTGCCCCGGCACCATAATGCCCATCTGGGCAAGCTGCGGACTGGCCGCGTTGTTCTGACGATATTCCAACCAGACCGGCGTATTCGCCGTCAACGCGTAGAAGGCGGAGTGGTCGTCGATCTGGGTCGCTTGCCCGTGATTTCCGTACCAGCCGATCAAGGTGGTGTGCATATCTGCGTCCTCGGTGTTCTTCAAGACCTCGGAAGCCGCGTCGGAGTTGGTGCCCCATTTGTAGTTGCCGCCTATCGCCGGTACGAACATGAACTTATACTGCGATGTGTAGTTGGCGCTGCCTCCGTAGGGGTTTGTCGTTTGGTCGACGCGGTCGACATAGCCGCTGCCGAAGATCCCGTATCCGTTCTGATTCAAGTACGGGAAGAAATTGTCGAATTCAGTATGGTTGGCCGGTCTATAAGGAGAGAACGTCGGCGTACCGAAGGTCTTAAGGTAAATCTGGTTGTTCAGGAACGTGTTGGCGACACTACTGGCCGATGCGGCGGCCGCGTTGCCGTAATACAAGTATATATAGGTCGGATTCACCGCGGCGATACTGGGCACTTCGACCCAAACGGTAGCCGACACGCTCGCCGTGTAGCTCTCGATCCAGTAATCGATCAACGTAAACTTATTCGCCGTCGTGAATCGCAGATCGGAGAAGTCCGTCTTCATATCCGCGGTCCACGGTACAGTCAGCTTAACCTGGTAGTTAGACAGCCAACCTCCGTTCCAGCCCGTGTTCCTATTTGTTATCGTTATCTTTTTTCTGGCCGCCCAGTCCTTGTCATACCACGGTCCCGCGTTTTCGTTCTGGCGGATGCGGACGGAACCCGGTGCCGTCGTCGTGTCTATGTTCGCGCCTGAGAAATATTTCTTATAGGTGTCGGTGCCTGTTGTTACCTCGGGATTAGCGCCGCCGCTAAGACCATCCGACCAGTCAGTCTGCATGAAGATACCGTCGGTTACAGGCGCGGCCGCTCCGTTTTCGTTGCCGCCGATCGTGGTCCAGATGCCGGGCGACGAGCCCGACCCGTATTGCAGTTTGTAGAACTTGGCGTCGGCGCCGTCGGCCAGACCGTGGATAGGCAGATTGTCGTATACCTTGCTGTTGGCGGTGGGCATGTCTATCTGCGAACGGACGTCGCTTACATAGAAATACCATACATAAGACGAAGTCATGGCGTTGCCGGCTTTATCCAGTACGCCTGTGGTAACCGTCATCCGGTACTTCTTGGTCGGCGCCAGGTTGGTTGTCGGTATTACGTTCGCGGTCTTGGTACCGGTATCGTACGTCGCCGACAACAGGCTCACGCTCGACCAGTTCGTCAAACCGGGATCGGCCATTTCCAGGGTGAAGTTGCTGACGTTCGTGACGGTCGAGACCAGCATGTCGTCGCTGAATGTCGCGCGGAGCGGCGTATTCGGCGGAACCAAAGGAGCCGGGGTATTCGGGTTCGGATCGTTGCCCGGCACCGTTGCCGTGACCGTCGGCGGCGTCCCGTCGACCTTGACCGTGTAGGCCGCGCTCTCGACGACGCTGCCGGCCACGTCCGCTATCTGGAACTTTACCTTATTCAAAGTCGGAGAATCCTGGTTGAACGGAATATTGGCGGCCGTAATCGTTTCCACGTTCTGGCTGCCGTTACTGCCCGTGCAGCCGGCCGCCAGCCAGGCGCTCCAGTTGGTGCCGCCGTTTGTTGAGTAAGCGTATTTCGCCGCCGTGACCTGCAACCCTGATATAGCGCTAGGCACCGCGATGTCGTCTTGAATGGTTATGGTGCAGCTCGGCGTCTGGGTCTGGGCCCAGCCGTCGTAAGTCGCCGGATAGCTGAAGCTCTGCCAGTTATACGGCGGATACGGGTCGTACCAGAACTCCAGCGAAGTGTCGGTAAACGAGTGATGGGCGGTCGGTTGCGATAATTTTCCGACCAGAGTTCGGTCGGCGACGTTGGTGCGATCGCCCAGCAGAGCGTAAGGACTGGCGGTGCTCCATGACCCACCCAAGGCGGTGACGTCGGCCGCGTTATCGCTCTCTGACCCAAGCCTGAGGAGCTGGCTGGCCTTTATGACCGAGCCGGCCGCGAAATTGACGACGCTCTCGATATTCGTGTTGACCGCGACGGTTAGGTCCGCTGCCAGCGTGTACGGTCCGGCGCCGGTCCAGGTTCCGCCCAGCCTGTTTCTGTCATTCGCACTTAAAATGGTCGTCCCGGTCTTTAGTAGGGTGCCGCTACGCAATATATACGGTTCCAGATAGCCCTGGTGGTTGTTCGTATACATGTTGTCGTAACCGCGCACGTAGAGGACGCGCTTGCCTACGCCGGGAATCTGAGTTGTGCCGGTGGTCCCGCCGCTGACGGACATGGTTTCCCAGTTGCTGGCGGGATCGCCTTCCCAGGCCCAGCGGAAACCGCGCGGGCCGGACGCGCTGTCGGTCAGCCAAATCTGGACCGGAATAATGGTGTTATACCAGGTTTTTGGCGCGACGGTACCGCTGTTCTGATTGATAACCGGAGCGGCGTTATCCTGTCGGGAGTTGACCGACACGCCCCAGGCTGAAATATTTCCGGCGTAATCCCTGCTCTGCGCGCGATAGTAGTAAATCTGATTGTCAACCATGTTGGTGAACAAATTGTAGAAAGCGTTGTAGTAATACGGGTTTCCGAGATACGTCGAATTGTAGAACCAAGGAATCGTTATGAGGCCGATTGTAAAGCCGGCGTCCGTCGCCCGCTGAACCTGGTAGGTACAGGCGGCGTTGTCCTGGTTATTGTCGGTAACCAAAGGCCCGTAAACGGTATTCGTCGTGCCGTGGGTATAGGTAGATTCGGGCGTCATCCCGGGGACCGGGGGTCCCTGAGCGTCGACCTTAATATCGGTATAATGCCATGTCTCCGTGTTCTTGGCGACATCCTTGGCGTAGTACCATAGACGGTACCGGCCGTTCGGCATCGGCTGGGTCGTTCCGGTGGCAAAAACGCCGTTGCCGTCGGCGCTGCCGGTCGGCGCGTTGATATTAACCGGACTCGCTCCATAGGACAACTGCGTCGTGTTGTAGGCAGGGACCGTCCCGACCGATGTCGTCGTCCAGACGTACCTTACGGCGCCGCCGTTCATGCCGGAACCGGGCGATGTATCTGTCGCCGTTATGGATAAGGAAGGCGCCGACCCCATGAACCAGCTGTTCATTCCGTTCGGCGTCTGGGTCACGGAAGAGGTTGGCTTATCCGGATCGAATAGGCCGCTGACGGTCGCCCACGCGCTTTCCTGCCCCGTCGGTTTAACCGCGTCGAACGATCTGGCGCGCACCGTTATGTTGGTGTTGCGAGGCAGCGCCGCCGCGTCCGGAACAGTATATTCCCAGTTCATTGTCAGCGGAAGATGAAGGTACGTGTCCCCCACCGGCGAAGGCAGCGCCCCTATCGTCCTGTCGGCCGACAAGGTCGATCCCGTCCACGTGCCTCCGATGGCGTTCCTGTCAAACTGGCTTGTGCAAGTCGAACCGGTCTTGATAACCGAAGTAGTCTTTAGTAAAGAACCGCCGGCGATGGTCGCCGTGCTCGACAAGGTGATATCGGCGGTCAGTGTCCGGTCGGCGGTCAGCGTGTAAGGTCCAAGACCGGTCCAGGTGCCTCCGATCGCGTTTCGATCTGTCATGCTCAGGCAGGTAGTGCCGGCCTTGATCACGCAGTTTATCCTGAGGATCGTACCGGCGGCGGCTGTTAGGGTTCCCGTGCCGGCGATAGTCGTAGCCTGCGGCCAGGTCGTCGGCTGGGTAGCCACCCAGGCGGTGCCGTTCCAGTAGTTGTTGGTGTCCAACCGTTGAACCAGGGTCTCAACCTTGGTGAGTCCTGATGAACCATCGGCGGCGGTCCCCCAGATGGTCTTGGCGTACCAACCTCCGATGGGGCTGTCGATGCCGACCGTCGGCGGCGTGTTGTCCACGTGGACAAAGATGCGGTTCATATTTGACGCTTGATCGGCTGTCGGATACGACGAGAAGTCGAGGTTTCTGTTGCCGGCTTTGTCTATGGACGTCAAGCGGAGCGTATAGTCGCCTTCCGCTAAAGCCGAGATATCCCAAGCGCCCAAAGCCCCGGCGGTTACCTCGCCGGTTCCGCCGGCGTGACCGGTCGCGAAGGTCAGTCTCGTGGTGTTCCAACCGGTCTCGTCGCCGAAGAGCTTATGCCCGCTCGCCCATTCCAAAACGTAATGGTCAAACAGTTTGACACCAGTGACCGGCGCGGCTACGTCGTAGGCGTCACCGGTCAGACTGACCGAAGAAGTCGCCCCGTTATTCCAGCCGACCGGAACCGCCGGGCTGGAATAATTCGTCCTCGGTTTGGTGTTGTCGACGTAGACCGGAACCGTTGAAACCGCGCTCAGATTGCCGGCGCTGTCTAAAGCCCGTCCCCGGAAGCTATAGGACTGACCGGCGGAGAAAGTCGTATCCCAAGTCGCGTACCACTTTGAATAGTTAACGCCGCCGCGGCCTGAATCATTGAAAGCGACTTCTGTGTAATCGCCCGTTCCCTCCTCGAAAATAGCGACGCTGTTCATACTGGTCGGGTGACCCGCGCCCGTAGTGGCGTTGGAGTCGCCTTCCACCCGGTAGTTATTGTTGGCGCAATATTCATTGGCTATGGGCTTAGTCACGTCGCACGTCGGAATGGTCGTGTCCACGTTCTGGTTGACGTTGCCGAATTCGGTGCCATGTCCCCAGTTGTTTAACGCGTTCTGTCCGTGCACATAGTATACGTACAGGTCTTCCGTCAAAGCGCGGATGGTCGCGCTGCTTAAGAAGTAAGTAACATACTCCGTATCCGAGTTAAACACCCCGTCCTTGGCCGACATGGCGGTGCCGGAACCATCGGCCCCGATCGCTCCTCGGAACCATTCCGCCGCCTTGATGTTGATAAGATCCGGGTCAGCGATCAAGGTTTCAAGACGAACTCCGTTTATGACGGTGTGATTGCCCGCTAAGCTGATCATGGCGTTGCCGGCTGTAGGATAATCGACTTGATCATCGAACTCGACGTACAGACCGGCACCGTCGATGCCCCAGAACATTATGGACATCGGATCGACTTGCGGCGTCTTGGGATTCTCAACCAGATATGGATTGGCTAGGAAAATATTGGCCGGAGCCTTGTCTTCCGATCCGGCCGAGGCGAAGTTGACGACCGCGCTGGCGATATGGGTGAGCCCTTTGTCCTGGAACGGCAGCTCGACGACAGCTCGACGCCCGGCCAGCTCAGGCGTTGTCCTGATGTTGACCTGGATCTCGTAGTTAGCGGTAGCGAATTCGGCTTTCTTGCCCCGCTTGAGGATGACTTGCTTTTTGACTTCCTTGACCGACTTAACTGACGCGTCCAACGTCGCCCCGGTGTTGTCGCTGACCTTCGGCGTCAACCACTTGGCGACCGTCGCCTCTTCGCCCTGGCCGGAAATCCGGCGTGAATTCGTCAAGGAATCGCGCGCCTGACCGACTAGCTTCACCCTAAAGGTTACGACGTTGTTGACCGGCTCAGCCGTAGCGCCGCCCGGTTTGGACTCCGGCGCTTTTAACGTCAAGACGTTTGTTTCGGTCGGCATATATTTCACGATGCCCGGTTTGGCCGGAACTTCCGCGTTGACTGTTGTCGTAGAACGCAGAATGTAGGAAGCCGCGGCCGCGTTATCCGTGTTCGCCGACCCGTGGTAATCGGCCTCCATCGTATAGGTATTGCCCGGTTGGTTGTCTACCCAGCCCAGGACCGTTACCGGCACGACGTAAACGCCGGTGCCTTGGCCGCCACTGTTCAGAATCTCTTTGACCGCCGCTTTATCAACGGAGAGCCTGGCGTTGCCGCCGCCTTCCAGTTTCAAACCGTCGCTAGGTATGTCGAACTGGCCGCCGGAGTTGCCGTAAGCACGGCCGGCGACGGGGTTCCCTTGCTGGTCGATCAAGGCAATCTTCGCGTTGAACTGCTTGTTCAAATAGACGGTCGTCGGCGCGTCAACGTGCACATACTGAACGGCGCCGGCCGCCGCTTCGCCCTTGGCGGACCGCGAGAACATGTCCGTGCCGCTGACAAGATAGACGGCCAGCAGGCCCAACAGTAATCCTATGAACTTGATCGGCCTCGTCCTAGCCAGTTGTACCAAAAGGTCTCACCATCTCCTAAAGACCGGATTTACTCAGATAGCCATGGCAATCCGCGCAGACCGCCCTGTTATCCAGTCTCAACAGCATACTCGTCGTCATGCTGGGCAAGATACCGCGGTTCGCCGCCGGTATCGCTCCCGCCATTCTGTCCATCTTAGCTGTGGTCCCGTGAGCTCTATGGCAGGTCAGACAATTGATTGTATCATCTGCCGAACGACCTAGAGGCAATTGGTCGGTCAGGGGAAGATTAGTGCTGGGCGCCCCAAGGGTCACGTTCAGCCTTGATCCGGCCCCTCCGGTCAACGGCACGTCGGTCTTATGCCGGTAACGCGCGCGGTCACCAGCCCCGTCGCCCGCGTCGTAAACGCTGATTGGCTGCTCATAAACGGTGTGACAGCCGCTGCACCAGGCGCTTAAACCCGCGTTATAGTTTCTTGTGTATTCTATCGGCGCGCCGACCGTTGCCGGCGGTTCACTCAAATTGTCCCAGGTCTGTCCCGTCCCGAACTGGACGTCCGTATAGGCCATGTAAGAGCCCGATTTCGGCGTCGTAAAGACCGCACTGGCCGGATCGGACCCGTTCCAGAACCACGGCCCGTTCCAGGCTACCGGTAAAGCGGACGTCGCGTCGCCTACCCGCAAACGCAACGAACGATACTGGACCGGCGAATTGAATCCGGTGTGCATGGTGTGGCACGAGGTGCAGTCCAGTTTCATCGAGGCGCCGCTGGCCGAGCCGAACGGTGTCTGGGTAACCCCGATGTCGTGCTGCGACGTTCCCGGATTAGTCGGGTCGGTGCCGTTAACGGTCGGCTCGGCTATACCGTCGCCATCCGTGTCAATGCTCGTAAAACTTCCACCCAGGAGCGGAGTGCCTACTTCGCCCCACGGTCCGCCGTGACGAAGCGATCCCACCGGCCTGTTGTAAATCCCGCTGGTAACGTCGGTGTCGGCGCCGGTCCCGTTCCGGTGGCAAGTCAGACACATACCGGCCGTGCTGTAGAGAAGGTTCTCGGACGTCGCGGTATGCGTACGGTGGCACACGTAGCAGATCTGGGGATCACTGGCGAATCCCTCATGGCCGGTGGGCATGGGCGCGGCGACGGCCATCGCAGCAGGCCCCAGAACCGCCGCGGCCGCTAAACTTATGGCTAGAAAATAACCGGTAATTCTCCACGCGGCCCGCATGTCAGTTTACCACCTTATGGCAGGCGCTCTGACAGATCTGCCTGTCGTTCAATCTCAAAAGCATCGAATCCGTTGGCAACGAACCCCGCGTAGAAGCTTGCGAGTCTATGCTTGTGCCCATAGTCGCGTTGCTGCCGTGCGCCTTGTGACAAGTCAGGCAGGTGATCGTATCTTCGTTCGTCCGGCCGTCGCCACCGACGTCCTGCAAGGGTAAGTCGGTCGGCAGATCATAGGTCGTCGCCGGATTGTAAATGTTATTGCGGCCCATGACCGGCACATCCACGGCGTGCCGGTACCTAACCTTGTCGCCGGCGTTGTCGCCCGCGTTGTAAGGCGTGTCATCGCTTCTGGTCATGTATTTCGAATGACAGGTCGAACACCAGGCCGACATTCCTGACCTGTAGTTATAGGTGCGGTGCTGAACGCCCGGCTCGGCCGGCTCCATATCCACCTCGGCGTATTTGTTGTCCTCCGTCCCGCCCTCAACCTGATCCGGTCCGTTCCAGGTCACCGAGAGGTCGGCGGCAGCGTCGCCGACTCGCCGCCTGAGCAGCCGGTAGTTTGGTCCCTCATGCGGCGTATGGCATGAGGTGCAGGTAAGTTCGATGGTAGCGCCCATGTCGTTACTACCGTATGGCGCCGCCACTTCACCAAGATTATGTTTGCTGGTCGTGTTGGTCGCGCCGCCGATGCCTTCAAACCCGCCGCCGAGCAGGGTGCCCGCGATAACATACTCGCCGCCCGGCTCCGCCGGTTTCATCACTGCTCCCTGCATGACCGCCGTGTCGGCGCCGATGCCGCCGGAGTGGCACGACTCGCACAGCTCCATAACGGTTGTTCTCCCTAGAAGTGTCTGCGTCGCGCTAGTATGCATGGCGTGGCACTTTTCGCACTTTTCCGTCGTCGCGCCAAAAGGTCCGTGCGGTCCCGCCGCCAATGCCTGAAATGGGATAAGAACGAACAAGAAAGTGGCCAAAACGGCCGTTAGAAGGAGAAATAAAATGAGCTGAAGCCAGGCTCCCACGGGGTGCCTCACTTCAGCAACATATTTACAGCTCAGAAGCCCTTTTTCGACCATTCCGCTCCTGTTTCCCTACGCGAACCGATGAGTCCTTTCTACGTTCGCCGGATCTCTTTTAGTCTGCGCCGGGCTTTAGAGCGTCATGACCTGCGATAATAGTAAATCGCTTTGCGTCAAAATCTTACCATTTTTTTGGCCATAGGGCAACGGTTTTTAGATAATGTTTCAACATTTCAGAGGCTATTTTTAGTCTTAGGATACCCGGTCTTCCGGAAGTCCTGTCGGGCGGGACGATTAAGGCTTGATTTCCAGACTTATCGGTCCGAAATACTTGTGATCCGTTATGGTGCGGTCGAAGACGGCGACATCGAACACGTAGTATCTGATCTCACCTTTCTTTACCTTGAACTGGATATCGTCAGTTTGACCGGTGTCGAGGCTGCGTTTGAATTCCACAGTCCAGCGACCATCCCGCCAGACACCTTTGCCGGAGATATCGTCCCGGCTCCCGCCCCATTTCGCGGTAAACGGAAAAAAGATGATATAGGGCTGGCGATCACCGGCCTTGAAAACGCCGTAGTCTTCTATCTTCTCCACCTGATCGATAAAGGGATAGGGCGTCGTATCCACCGTCAGCCCCGGTTTCAACATATACTTTGGCTTTTTCTTACCATCGGCGGGATCCGTGGCGTAGTTCAAATCCATCGGCGCGCGCTCCGTGAAGTAATCATGGCGGCGAAAGATGCGCGGCGGGACGCTGTTCGGGAACTTCAAGAAGGCGGGGTCGATGCTGAAGACATAATCGTTGACTGACCCGCGGACGTTACTGATCCCTAGCGATATATCCCAGATATCTCCCTTTTGATTAACGCCGCTCCACTTACGGCCGGCTCCGGCCGGCCCGACGATCTCCATCGCGGCCGTTCCGTCGGTCCTTTGATGGCATACCGCCCGGCAACCTTCCTTGGTGAAACCGGGAATCGAATCGTCAATATTCCAGAAGAACGCAAGAGCGTCGTCTATCGTCCCCTTTGTCCAGGTCTGTCCGTCGTAATTCCAGACTTCGTCGACACTGTCGTTGGTCTGGTCCGTCCAGGTCGCCGAGAAGTAGAAGTAAGTGTCGTCGTAAACCGCCCGCATCGTTACCGCGGGACCGCCCGCTGTCGGGACGGTCAGCTCGGGGGCTTTCCGCCAAACCCGGTCGTCGGCTATGCCGTCTATGACCGGTGGAGTCTGAATGTGAGCGGCTTTGAGAACGGCGTGAGTTTGAGGCCGCGGTTGTCGCTTTACGTTCTTATTCGTCGTACGCCCGCACCCCACGAACAGGAGAATCGCTAAAATCAAGATGGTGGTGGTGATGGTGGTGAAATGTCGCGGACCGGTCATTCCAACACCAAAGTCAGAGGATCCGTTACGAAATGTTCTTTCTTGGCGTCGTTGAAAACCGCGACGGCGCCAACCGGCAAAAGGTTTTTGTTGAACGCCGATTGGAACTGGACGTCGTCAAGGTGTCCGGTGTTCGTCTTACGACCGAACTCCAAGGTATAAACGCCTTTGGTCCAGGCACCCTGGCCGGAGATATCCAGACGGCTGCCCTCCGGTTTTCCGTTCGGAAACCTGCCGCGATTATAGTTCGCCGTCAAATCAAAGAACTCAATCAGCGGCACCTTATCGCCGGCTTTAAAGATTGAATAGTCGGTGATCGGCTCAACCTGGTCTTGCCGTGGGAAGGGTGTATCCTCAAAGGTCAGACCGTTGTTTAGCTTGAACGACGGGGCCTCGTCTTTCTTGTCTTTGTTGTCGCCCGCGGGGTTTTCCAGATTCCTGGTCCAATACTGCTTAGTGCCGGCATCCCCGTTGTCGAACCGGAGCACGGAATATGGCATGAACCCGGATGGACGGTCGCCGGTCAGGGTGTTAAAATTCAACGGGGCCATCAGCCCGTCATCTACGACCGACACCAGATTCATTACCCCCGGCGCCCACAACCACGCGTCGCCCAGCGGCACGTCGGACGGCCCTTTGCGGGCGACACGCATGGTCCATGTATCCGGTTGGGCCGGGTCCTCATTATGGCAGACCGCGCCGCAACCCTGTTTGGCGAAGCCGGGCAGCGATCCTTTGATATCCCATAGAAAACCGATCTTATCGCTGTTGATTTTCCGATGCCACGACTTACCGTCAAATTGCCAGTACAGTTTACCGTCGTCAGAATCCGGGTCATCCCAAACGGCACGGAAATAAATCACATCTTTGGTGTGCACGCTCGTCAGCCGGACGACCGGGGGCGCCGCCGTCTTCTGGCTGTCGTACAACGGCCGCGTGGTCAGCCGCACCTCCTTGGCGGAAGCCCAAACGCCGTCGCTACCCGACCCGTCGAGGACCGGCGCGCGGCTTACGGAAACGCTGAGCAAAACGGTTTTCCTTCCGGGAGCGGCCGGGGCGCGGCCTGATTTACGAGCGCAGCCCGCCGTCACCACCACAATCAACACAGCCAAAAACAACGCGCATGTTAAACGGAAGCGGATATTAAGGAAACCGGTGGCGGATTCGGAGAAAACAGGCATTGTCTTGTACGCCTAACGCGGGGCCGGTTCGAATTCCAGGATGGCGCTCGGGCCTTGTCTGACCCGCTGACCGTCGGTCCTTACCAATGGACTGAAGTAATACCAGACTGTCCCGGACGGATCGGGTTTAAAAACGATATCGTCGCCATGCCGCGTATCAAGCTTACGCGCCATTTCGACCGTCCACCGGCCTTTTTCCCATCTGGCGTGAGCCTCTATGTCACCAACGCTGCCTCGCCAGCTCTCGCCTTTAAAGATAATGAAAGGAAGGTTATCGCCGTTTTTAAACCCGGCATAGTCCGTAATCGGTATCATGTCCGTGACCTTAGGATACGGCAACGTTTCAATCGTCCCCCCAATCCGATACATATCCCGCGGCTGGCCGGGCGCCAGTTTATGGATATCACGGGCGTTGATGGTGACAGGCCAGGACCCCGTCAACGCGTCGGGATATACCTCGATCAACGTCGACAACACGTAAGGCGATCGGCTGCGCATCGGGTTGATCTGGAACACCTCATCTACCGCTTGTCCCAGCTTATTGGAAACGCCCACGCCCATGAACCAGACATCGGCCCGCTGTGCAAGCGACGTTTTATCTTTCTTGTCGGCGTTGATATAGAAGGACCAGCCGAGCTGCAACGATCCGCCTGGGCTGACATCGCGTTTTGTCTTCGGCTCCAGCGTAATCACCTTGGAACCGCGCTCGTCGAACCCCTTGACCGAATCGTTAATGTTGAACATCAGCACCAACAAGTCGCCGGCGCGGCCGTTAGTCCAGGCGCCATTTCCGTAGGTCCATATTTGGGAGACATCGTCTTTTGTCGCGTCTTCGTAAACGGCCCGGATAAAGACCTTTTCTTTCGTGTATAAGGCCTGGAAAACCACGTCCGGCGCGCTCTCGATCTTCACCGCCTGGGGAGTGGCTTTGTTCCAGAGCGGGTCGGACTTGCTCCCGCCGATGGACGGCCCTTTACTTACATAACGCGCGACAACGGTCGGCGGTCTGGAAAGAAACCACTGGATAGTGTAAGCGGCGACGCCGACGGCGACTATTGCGCCCAGGATAATCGTCGCAATCACCCAAGCGCGCCTGGAGACGGTAAAGACCATTACTTGTTCCCGGCAAACAACAATGAAACGGGCTCCCCGTACGCGTAACCGTTGCCGCCGTCACGGACGATAGTGCCGAACGTATATCGAACCTCCCGGTCAGCCGCATTGAACTTGACATCGTCCGGCCAACCGGTATTCAGCACCCGACTGAATTCCACCAGCCAACCGTTTTCGACTGTCCATGTTGCCTTGGCGCTAACGTCATCCTTGCTGCCGCCCCACTTCACGTCACGCTTCATAATCATGGCCGGCGCGGTATCCCCGTCCCGGAAGACCGTGGAGTCGGTTATTTCGACGACTTCATCCTCGTACGGCCACGGCGTGTCCGTCAGGCCGGGCTTTAACATATACTTGGGCAAGACTATGCCATTGACCGTTTTTTCGTTCTTAAACCACGGCGCCTTGTTCGGGCGGTAGTCATGCTGGACAGTAATCTCCCGCGTCCGCCCCGCTATCTTTGGCTCCGCCCGGAATACGAAGTCTCCCGCCCGGAAGTAGTACTCCGGCACCATGCACCATGACCACAGGTCACCTTGCTGCGCGGCGAAGGCCGCTTCGTCCGCTTCGTTTGTCCGGATGATCTTGAAATCGTATACGTCATCGTTGACGCCCGGCTTAGCGTTGACGACATTGAAGCCCCGCTCGTTGAAATCTTTGATACTGTCGTTCATATTCCAAAGAAACGCCAGCGTGTCATCGTAACTGCCGCGCACCCATCGGCCGCCTTCGTACCGCCAGCCCCGGTTGAGTTTAAGAGGCGTCGAATCCCTGTATGAGGCTAACAGAAATATCTCCGTATCAGTGTAGAGGGCCCGTACCGTCACCTGCTTTGGCTCGACCGCCGCGTCTCCCTTTAGATTAAGAGTGACCGGAACCCCCTTAGACCAAACCTCGTCCTGCCGGCCGTCCATAACGGGCGCCGTTTTAATATAGACGGCCGTCAGGGCACGCGGTTCGGATGTTCTCGCTCGCGCGGCCGACGAGGCGGTCTTGTTGCCGCATCCCACGCTCAATACGGCCAGCGTGCCGATCATTGCGGTAATCGTCAGGACTTTAGCCAGCCATTGTCTTCTATCGCTCATAACGCGCCTCCTAATTTTGCGGCTCAAAAATCAACTCTACCGGCGCCGTCGGTTCATACCGGCGTCCCTCGCGTCGTAACAGAATTCCGAAAACGTACCGGGTGCTCGCACCGGGCGTAAACCGGGCGTCATCCGCATGACCGGTATCCAGCGCGCGACCCATCTCGACGGTCCAGACGCCGTCTTGCCATGTTTCGGCCCCGTCAATGTCGTCCTTGCTGCCTCCCCAGCGGGCCTCCCGGCTTTTATACACGATAAAAGGCACGGTATCGCCTGGAGAAGGCGCGGCGGCGGTCTCAATGGGAACCATGTCGGCCAGAACCGGATAAGGATTGTTCGTCAAGTCGAAACCCGGTTTGTATGCGTACGACGGGCGTGTCCGATCGGCATTCTTATTCAGCACCCATGGCACCCCGAATTTGTTCTCGTCGTGCTGGACAAGGATCCTTGGTTTCCAATCCCGCACCGCTTGTCGTTTCATATCCTCTTTGAACACCCAATCCTCCGCCTTGCCGTAGGGCAACTGTAAGCCCGTTGACCAGAAGTCGCCTCGCTGCCCGCGCCACTTGGCGTCTCTTTTATCAAGACTGGTTCCTTCGATCGCGATATTCCACGGGTGTTCGTCTTGTTTCAGCCCATCCGTTAACATACCGAAACCGCGTTCATTAAACCCGATAATCGAATCGCCGGTATTCCAGAACAACACCACGGAATCCGATTGGCCCTCTTGCCGCCAACTTGAGTCCTTGAACACCCAAGGTCTGTCGATATAGTTGTGGGAACTGTCCGGATACCTGACCAAACAGAAAATCGACGTCTTCGTGTATAAAAACTTAAGGCTCACGTCGCCCTCGCCCTCCGTTAACCTGACTGTCGTTTCAGGCACCGTTTGCCAGATAGGATCAATCAGTCCATCCACGACCGGGGCCGCTTTCATATATCTGGCTCGCCCCACATTATCCGTTTTCGATGCTGCCGACCTGGGCCGATGATCAAACTCCGATCGGCTGCTTTTATAGATCCACCAAATACCTATAAGCCCGACAAAGACCGTTACCGCCAGCCACAGCCAGACACGCTTTTGACGGATCACTTGGTCGGATGACGCTCGTTCCAGTCATCGGGATCAAGCGGCTGAACATTATAGTGGTTGGCGTACCCTCCGGCTGGTGTCACCCGGGCGAAGTCCTGCGCTTTCTCCGCGGTCATCGGTTCCAGTTCGGTATCGGGATTGACCGGCCCTCCGGCTTCGTAGTATCCCACCGGCGCGAAAACGAAATCCCGTTTTGTCAGACTCTTGCCGGCCGCCGGAATCTTGAAGTATAACTGCGCCTGGTCCCGGTAGTCGAACGGCAGGTAAGCGCCGTCGCGTTTCTTCAGAATCGGCGTCACGTCCACCGGCGACCTTTTATACTTCGTATACTCGGCCTTTTGCAGCGAGAGCTTGGTGAGTTTATACGGTTCGTCTTTCACCGATACGGCCATGTGGTCGACGAAGTTCAGCGTCGGAATTACTCTTATCTGGTATGATTTCGTCCCGGCCGGGAAGAATCCCTTGATGTCCATATAGCCATGTCGATCCTCGGCATGACGGGCCGAACCCCTGGTCACCCACTTCCCGTTCTCATCCTTGGTCTGGATGAAGATCGGGAGCTTGGCGCCTTTTAACTCGTTGACGCTCCAAATCAGTTTAATCGTCTTGGCCTTGGAGAGATCGCCGAAATCAAGGGTGAACCAGTTGCCGTTGGCGTAGATCTCATCGATCGTATTGCCGTACCCGACCTCGCCGGCGAACCAATTCGATTTGTCGTATTCGCCGCCGGCATGCTGAGAGATCACGTCAAGGACGTTGTTGCCTTTGTTGTCGACGGCGTTTACCGGGAGAACGATATTCTTGTCGTTCGTCACGTGAACGCCCCCGTCCACCGAGAGATAAACCCATGAGGTGGGTGTATGATCAATGGTCCACAACGCGATCGAATCCTCGTAGCCGATCTCTCCGACAGGCTCGCCGTCCGGCCGGTCGCCCGACGATGGCTGGTCGAACTTGACCTTATACATCCCGTTGGCAACCGCCGGCGCGCCGTGCTTGAAGAGAATATAGTCGTCCTCCCGGTTATAGTAGCGGTACGCGGGCACGTTCCCCAACCCTTTAAGGTTCGGCATATCGGGGGTCGGCAGCGGGATGAAATAGTTGCTTCCCGGTTTGACGCGCGAACTCTGGAAATGAACGCGGGTTTCCTCGGTTTCTTTTCCTCTATCGGTTATGGAGTAGAAACGAGGACACGATGTCTCATAACCGCTCATGGTGTGGTGACAGATATAGCAGTAGTTCTCCTGCTTCATCAACCAACGGGCTGACGTGTCGCCGTGAATAGGCACCACCTTACAGGTCGTACAGCCGATTTGGTCAAGTGCCATGGGCGCGTGACCAAGACAGGGGCTGGCGCCGGCATGCCCCCCATCGGGATGTCCTCTACCCGGTCCGTAGTATATAACGTCGTGACATTCGTAACAGACGATATTGGACGTTCGCTGATAAATCGCTATGTTGTACGTTAAATTGCCTATGCGGCCGGCGTTCAACATATAGGTGGGCTCCGTTGACGGCGCCGGTCGCTTCAGGATGTATTTATAATTCGAGCCGTGCGGTCCTTTGACAGTCGTCGAGTCGCTTCCGTGACAATCCGAACACTTGATCACGCTATTGGCGTTGCGGCCAGGCACAAAGGTTTGATTAAATGTCCGGTTGCCGGCCCACCCGTATCTTTCTGAACCGGGGCGCTTGCCTTTGGCTACGACCGGGTGATACGAGGCGTTATTCGGATTCAACTCCTTGGCGGTGTCGGTTTCCTGGACGATAACATCACTTGCCGAGTCTCCCGCCATCCAATATCGGCCTCTCGTCCAGTTGAATTTCGGTAAGGTCTGCGTCCCCCAGCTGTAACCGCTATGGCATTTGAAACATAGTTCATATTCCTTGACAACGGCGGATAGAAAGACATATGTTGGCGTGCCGCCCGCCGGCACTCCGGTGTAAAACGCGCGCACGCCGCTAACGTTCGCTTGTGTGCCGGCGCCGAAATAGGACCCCAGCGGGGACGGGGTGGCCATAGCCGAGTGAGGGTCATGACAATCGTTACAGCTGGCATGGCGTCTTACCAAAGGCATCGCTTTATAGTTCTCCGTGTCTGTATGCAGGCCGGCCGGCGCGAAATGAGAATAGGTCTTAATGTAGTCGGTGTAGATGTTCTCGAAACCGATGTCGGCGGCCATGACTACCGGAGAGGCCAACCACAATATCCCGCAGACGACAACCGCGGAAATCGCTAAGGCGACTAAGCGCGTGCCGGTCGGCGTACATCCGAAAGTGCCAAAAATTCCCTGTAACCGAGGCATAACCCAACTCCTCCCGTTGTTTATTATAGCAATCTGACCAACTCTCTATTTCCCAATCTCTCCATCTATTCAGTTACGGAACCGTCATGACAGTGCATACACATACCCTTGACCACGCCGTTACTGACCAACGTGTAGGGTGCCGCCAGCGTCCTGGGAGCTAGTAACGCGTACGGCGCCGTCGCCGCCCAGCTCCCGCCGATCGCCGTTCGATCCGCCGCCGACGTTGCTGTCGACCCGGTGGCCAGGATGGTGCCTGTCGTAAGGTTTGAACCGAAATTAACACGGACTTGGCCGGCCAGATTAACGTCACCGGTCAGAGTAACGTCGGAAGCGAGGATAAATTTCGTTGTCCCGTTCCATGTTCCGCCTATGGCGTTTTTATCGGTCGCCGACATAGCCGTCGACCCGGCCTTGAGAACGGTCCCGCTTTTTAGCTTTGAGCCGGCGGCCGCGATCACCATGTCGCCTTTGAAATCCTCGTCCATCCGAACAACCCTGGCGTAATCGCTCGCATGCTGATGATGACATGTCGTACAGGTGATCTTGAAATTGAACTCGGGTACCTGCGAGATGTCGACACCCGGATATTGTGCGACCAGTCCTTCGTGGCAACTGCCCGGCGCGCAACTTGTGGCTGAAGTCCATCTCTTGTGCCCGACCAAATAGTTACCGGCCACGTCCCTGGCGCTGTAGCCTCCGCGGACGAAACCGTTGGCCGATGGCGTTGTATAAATCGGCGGATACGTGATGGTGTACGGCACCAGAACCGTGGTCGAATGGGTCTCGACAGGTAGTCGATTGACCGAGTGGCACACATTGCAGTAATCGTCGATGTTGTGCTGATGCACGGGGCCCGGCGGTTGCGTCCATCCGACCGTATCGTGGCAACCTTTGGCCGTACAGTTGCCGATCCGGTTGGCGACCCACGGCTGTTTGATATTTCTCGGGTTGACTATATTGGATGTCGGGAAGCCTTCCCAGACGAACCGGTCGCTGATGCCGCGCTGGCCGTGGCAAGAAGTACACTTGACGGCGGCTTCGCGCAGCGTGATGCCATGATGATACGGCTGCTGATACTGGTTGTAAACGTTCTTGCCGGTCCGGCTATAATTTGCCTCCTTGCCATGGCATTTATAGCAGAGCTCCTCTTCGCCGGTGGCGATGCGCATATATGACTGCTGGCCGTGGTAACCGTGACAATAGAGACAGGCATTATTGGTGCCCTTGAGGTTGGCGCCCATCGGTCCGCTGCGTATTTGCTGCCATTTGGCTCTCAAGGTCTGCCATCTGGGGGTCACGCCTTGTGAAGGATTCGTCGATGTTGAACCGACCAGCGGGTTATGCGCGGACGTATAGAACTGGCGGTGGCTACCGCCCGGGCTGTCAATCGCCGATCCGTGACAGGCCAAACAGAACTCTTCCGACGCGGTCAGATCATCGGGCATCTTATAGTTTTGAAGTTCATTTCCGGCAACGTAGTAAGAGCGATATCGGGTCGTCAACATACCGACGTTGTTCAGCCGGACCTTGTCGAAAAGCGCCGACGCGTCGACGGTGCCCAGCTGGATAAACGATCCGATGCCTTTGATGGTCCCCGAAGGCAAACCGGCACTGAACGATATCAACGACGGTTCATTGGTGTCGCTGATCCACTGGGTCAGCGTTACCCCGGCTATTTTATCGGCGCCGATTTTCAGTTTGACTCGATACCACGTGTTATAGCTAAGGGCTAAGGATCGGCTGGACAAGACGGTATCGCCGTCGCACAACTGGACTAAATCGTTGGACGGATCGACGACCACGGTCGGACCTCGTTTTGCCCCGGCGCCATCGCTCCCGACCGTGAAGTAGGCTGCGGTGCCAGACCTTATGTATATCTTGGCGGCGAATAACCCGCCGAGGCTGGCAACGTTCAGACCGGTATTTCTGTTGAGATAAGTCGATCCGCTTGTCGCGGTCTGGCCCATCTCGTGGTGCTGCGAATCGCCTTCAATGCCCCAGACGCCCGCCCCGACTGTCCAGTTTACTGGTACGGTCGCCGGTGGATCAGGCTCAAAATCTTCCATAAAGGCATGGTCGGGATTACGATGCGGATCATGGCAGTCGACACAGGTTAATTTCCCGTTGGGCCACTGGTCGTCTTTGACGCGGTGGCCTCCGCTGGACGCGTAGTCGAATTCCTGCTTTGTCGCGGCGGACGAACCGGTCCCGTCATGGCAGGCCATACAGACGTCGGAAGCGCTCTTGACGGTCAGTAAGGTCTCGCCGACGGCCGTGTGGACCCGGTGGCACAAAGCGCATTCCGCCGTCTCGCTGTCGAATGTGACGTGCGGCAGTGAGAACGCTCCGGGCTCGCCCGTCGTCGCGAAGCTGATGGCACTGGCCGGCGATATGTTCATCTGCTCGTCATATGCGACCAATTGGTAAAAGTAGGTCGTATGATTGGTCAATCCTCGATCAAAGAAGCGAGTCGTTGCGAAGGAGCCTGATGTCGGAATAGTCGCAACCTGCGTTTGGTTAACCATGGCAATCGGGTTGCCCAGCCCGTCCCTGGTAACGTCCGTGCTGCGATAAAGCCTGTATTCGGCGACGCCTAGGTTGTCCGCCGACGACGACCATTTCAGCGTTAGGTCGTTGTTGCTGCCGGCCGTCGAGACAATCAGATTGGTCGGCGCGGTCGGCGCCTGGCTATCGTATTTCACCGTGATGGTGTTGCTGGGTGTTGATTCCAGACCTCTAAAGTCAACCCCCTTAACGTAATATGAATAAGTTACCGTCGACCCGGCGGAGAAACTGACGTCGAGCGCGTTGGCGCTGTAGAACTTGCCGGTTGTGTCAACCGCCTCCATCATAGTGCCGTCGTAATATTTCAAACCGCTGGTCACCTTGGTGTAAGGACCGCCACCACCGGTCTGTTTGTAGATATTGAAGTAATCGATACCGCTGCCTGTGTCTTTCGGAGCAATCCACGACAGCGACACGGCCCCCGACGTATGGTCGGATAAGCCGCGCAGAGTCGGCTGCGGCGGCGGCACGTCGTCGATTGAAAGATATACGCCGGTGGCAGACGTTTCCACATTGCCCGCCCGATCATAAGCTTTGGAGTTCACGGCGAACCAGCCCCAGTCATCACCGACGGACCTGGTAATCTGTTTCGTCCAAAGCCAGTAGTTGTTGGGAGCGCTCCATACCAGCGTATCAACCGCACCCATGTCGACCGGGTTCTTCATATAAGAATCGACGTTCTTTGTTACAACAACGTGCACCTGATTCATGTCGGGCGAAGCCCTATTGGAGATATCGCTCATCCCGTTGTTCACCAGATAATCGAAGGCGATACCGGAGACCGTGAACGTCGGGTTGACGAAATCCATGTTGGCCGGCGCGGTGATTTCGGAGTACGGTATGGTCCGATCGATCTGTATCGGATAGACCGTCGCCACCGACTGGACGTTAACCATGTCGGTCGTGACCAACCTGATCATATACGCGCCGTCAGGGACCGCGGTGACATCCCACGTGCCAAGCGTCCCGTTGATCACCGGGACGGTCCGCGGGTTAACACCTATCGCGGTCCAGGTCGCCGGCGCAGGACCGGCGCCGTAAAACAGTTCGTATTTCTGGAAACTCGAGTCGGTCGCGGTTCCGGTGATGGTGACGACACCCGCGTTCTGCATCAGGTTCGCCGCCGGGCTGGTTAATATGGCTGACGGGGTCGAATTGTCAGTGCTGGTTGAAATGGGCGGGCTGCTGTTAGAACTGACGAGACCGGCCCGGTCGGTGACTCGAGCCACGATCGTATGTGGCCCGTTAGGTACCGTCACGGTATCCCAACTATAACTCCAGGAGATCTGTCCATTGACCTCAAAGGCATCGACATCGACCCGGTTGCCGGTCGATACCGGGTGACGGTCGCCCACCACTTCCACTTTCAGTGTGTGGGCGCCCGCGGCTAAACCCGTCTTCATATACACCGGGGTCTGCCAGAGGGTGATCGCGAAGTTGAACAAGTCGACCTGCTGCTGAAGAACGTTATCTATATAGACGTTGGCGTAACCCCGATCGGGACCTTTAGCAGCGAACCAGGAAACCGAGGTCGCGTTGAAACTGAAGGTCGCGGTGGCTCCGGCCGTCGCGCAGTACTTATCGGCGCCGCCGCTGGCACCGGCGTCGCCGACCGCCGTCCAGACGCCTGAGTAAGTGATGGCGGCGCCAGTCTCCTCCGTACGGTTTGTGCCGACCGCGGGCAGCCAAGAACCGGCGCCGTCGAACTGCAGCTCGACCTTCTGGACGCCGCTGGTTGCGTCGGTAGCCGTTCCGGTGACGGAAACGACGCCGCTTACATAGGCGGGCAGGGCGTTGACGATAGGCGCGGGCGGCGCCGTGTTGTCGACCAACACACCCTTGAAATAGTCGAAACTACGAGGCGTCACACTATTGTCGGTTACCGTAAGCTTCAGCGTATAGACACCGTCCGCAACGGTCGTGGTGTCCCAGGTCCCCAACGTACCGTAATCGACCTTAACCGTGCGCGGGTTTACCCCGACGGGATTCCAGGTCGAGGGGCTCGTGCCTGCTCCGTACCAGAGACTGTATTCCTTGAAATCGAACGGCTGCGCCGGCGTGCTGGTTTCGCCGGTGGCCGCGCCGACGATATTGACCGACGTTCCGGTCAGGCGCGCGTTGTCCCCGGGTGTCGAGATGTTGCCGACGATGGCGGCTGTCGTAAAGGTCCAGACATAGGTCGCGGCCATGGTATGGCCTGTGGTGTCCTGGACGGCCGTCGTAACCGTCGCGGTGTAGAGTTTGTTCCTCACCAGAGGCGTCGCCGGGGCGAACGTCGCGTAGTAGCTGGCGCCGGCCTCGTAATACCTGACCGTCCCCGTTATGTTGCTGACGCCGTCGTTGAGCGTGAATGTGGATGTCGTCAAGGTCGCCGGGTTCATCTTCATGTTGAAGTAGGCCTTGACGCACTGACTGATAGGCGCAAACGTCGCGTTGTTGAGGGGATCTACGGACGTCACCGTCGGCCGGTAGTTGTCGACGATGTAGGCGGTGCTCTCTTGACCGGCGCCCTGGCCGTTTCCGGCGACGTCCTTGACGCGGAATTTGATCTTATTCAAAGTCTCGCTAGGCGATGTGAACGGCACGTTGGCGGCGGTGATCGTCTGCGCGGTCGTGATTCCCTGAGTGCCCGTAATCGGTGCGTTTACCCAAGCGCTCCACGTCGTACCGCCGTTCGTGGAGTACGCGTACTGGGCGCTGCCGGTCGTGACGTCGAGACCCGACGTTAGATCCGAAACCTGCACGGTGCATGTCGGGGTCAGGGTGTTAAGCGTCTGGGTGAATCCGCCCCAACTTCCCGGAGACGTCGGGTCGTACCAGTACTCGCGAGACTCCAAGACCATATATCCGGCGTCGTTATAGGCTCGCACGAAGAACGTGTGTTTTCCTTCCGCCACAAACGGGAAGGTGCCGGTGGCGCCCCCGACGATCATCATAGTCGTAGGATCGTCCGTCGGAGCGGCGTCCCACGCGTAGCGGAAGCCTTTTGGAGCGGACGGGGTGCTCGTCACGAACGCGGTTACGTTCTGGAGCGTCGTATACCAGGTCTGCGGGGTGGCGCCACCCCAGGTAATCATCGGCCGCCCGGTCGTCTGGGTCGAGGAAACGGCTGTGGAGAAGGCACTGATGTTGCCGGCCGCGTCCCTCGCCCTGACATGATAGTAGTAGGTTACGGAGTCGGTTAAGCCCGTGAACTTAAAGAAGGTTCCCGAAATCCAGCCGGAGTTGCCGAGAATCGGCGAGAATGTGGCGGAGTCGCTGTATTCGACGTAATACGTAAGCGGGGTGCTGACATCGGATACCGACCCCCACGATACGGTACATTCCGTACCGCCTGTGAACGCCGGTAGAGCAACCATCGTCGGCACCGGCGGCACGGAGTTGTCGATGTTTACCGGTTGCGAGTATATCGTGGATTGATTGCCGGCGGCGTCCACGGCGTAATACTGCACGGTGTGGGTTGCGTTGCCGGTAACGTTGAACGGAACCGTGTAGGTCGTCCAGGCGCCGCCGTCTATCTTGTAGTACCGGGTAGGCGTACCTGGGATGACTGCGTCCGCGGCGTTCACTGTGACTTGCACGTCCGAGACATACCAGCCGTTTAAACCGGCCGTTCCGCTAAGCACCACGCTGGCCGTCGGCGTCGATGTGTCGTAAATCGAAGACGTATTGGCGGTAGCCGGGTACGACTGAAGATTGCCCACCGCGTCTCTTGCCCGAGATCTGAAATAATAGGTGGTCCCGTTTGCTCCAACAAATAATCCGCTGGTCACGGTAGTATCGAGTTGCCAATCACTCCACACGGTGCCGTTGATGGAAGACTGGATGTCATAGCTCTGGATGCCGGATCCCGCGTCGGCCCCCGTCCACGCTATGGCGCCGTTGAAGTACGCGCCAAGGGCGGTCACCGACGATGTCGGGGCGGTCGTGTCCGTTTTAACCACATAACCGGGGCTTTCCTGACCGGCGCCCTGGCCGTTCCCGGCCAGGTCCTTAATCCGGAACTTAATCATGTTCTGGGTCGCCGAGTCCTGGTTGAACGGAACGGCGGCGGCGGTGATCGTCTCCAGGGCATTCGATCCGGACGCCCCGGACACCGTGGCGTTTATCCAGGCGCTCCAGCTCGTACCGCCGTTTATCGAATAGCTGTATTGCGGACTGCCGGCCGCGATGTTCAAGCCGGATGTCGCATCGGAAACTTTCACGGTGATGTCCGGCGTCTTTGTGTTAACCCAACCGGTCGGCGCCTGGCCCGTCCAGCCCCCCGGGGACGTCGCGTCGTACCAGTACTCGCGCGACTCAAGCCGCATATTGCCGAGGTTGTCGTAGACCCTGATGTAAAGAGTGTGTTTGCCTTCGCTCGGGAAAACCGTGCTGCCCGGGCCGTCGCCGGTCACATTCATGGTGCCGGGGTCGTCCGTCGGCGGCGTATCCCACGCCCAGCGGAACCCCCTCGACCCTATTCCGTTAGCGGGGTTGCCGTCGTTCAAAGAAACCGTAACGGTTTGGTTGGTCATATACCACTGCTGCGGCACAGGCGATGCCGGCCAGTTGATTGCCGGAGCCAATGTGTCGGCTTTGACCGTCACGGAGACCGGCGGATTTTGGAGATTGCCGGCGCTGTCCCGGGCGCGCGAGCTTATGGTTACCGCTTCATTGTGGTTCAGTCCGGAAGCGGTCCAGGCGTACGACCAGTTCGCGTTGGGGGTACCGCGGCCGGAAGTCACGGTCGCGACCAGCCAAGCTACCCCCGATTGCCACACGGTGCCGTTCCAGTAATATCCATTGGACGCTCGTTGGATGCTGACGTCATCGCCGTCAACACTTAAGGCGTCGGTGGCGACGCCGGCAATGTTTATGGCGCCATTAATCCAGGCGTTTGCCGATGGAGATGATATGGTCGAACCGGGCGCGATATGGTCGATATATATCACCCTGGTTAGTAAGCTCACGTTGCCGGCGCGGTCGGTAACCGTCAAGCGGACCGAATAGGCGCCATCGGACAAGGTCGATACGTCCCAGTTGGTAAAGACGGTATTGTTTACAGCCGTTGTGCCCGAGGCGATCGTGGCCCAGGTTGAGGGAGAAGCGCCGGTACCGTATTCCAAGAGCCAGCTGCTGAAGTTGGTATCGTTGGCGGTGCCGGTAATAGCTATAGGGCTCGCGGTAAATCCCTGGCCGGGAGCCGGTACGGTGAGTGCGGCCGTCGGCTCAATATTATCTACGATAACCGCGACCACAAACTCGCCGCTGACGTTACCCGCCGTATCAGCGACGCGAGCGCGCAGATTATAGCTGCCGTTGGGAACCGCTGCCGTGTTCCACTGGTTGGACGAGTAATAAGACCAAAATGAGAAATTGCTGCCGCCGCGTGAGATATCGTTGATGGCGTCCAACCAAGATAATTGTGATTCTTCGTAGACCTGCACCGATTCTATCGGTGAAGCCATGGTGTCCCCCGAGCTTGCCGGATTGTTCGTGCTGCCCAGAACCTGATATGAGGAGCCCTTAACATACAAACCATAAGTAGCGTCGGGCGGCCGAGTTGTCGTGACCGTAGCCGCCGTTCGGTCTAAGTGCAGATAAGTGCTGGCCGTAGCGCCCCAACTGCCGCCCGTCTCCTGGGCGCGAACATACGTCAGATGTCTCGCGTCCGAGAGCGGTAGCATGATCGCCGGCGTAACCATCGCTTCCACCCATTCCCACGGCGAGCTGAACGCGCCGTCTGACGCCGTCATCGGATAATGCGTACCTGAATCGACCCAATACTCGGCCGCGGTAACATTTATATTGGTGAGAGAGTTATCGGCTACGCCGCTTAGCAGGTTCCTGATGGTGCCGTTAGTCCAGTTCTCCGGGTCGACCAGCGACGGGAAATCGAGTTCGTATATCGTCGGCGTATGAGGTGGGTTGATAAGGTACTGGTTGGCAAAGAACGGGTTTGCCGGCGCGCGGACTTCCGGTCCCGTTGATGTGAAATTCACCGTCGAGCTCATTTCCAGCGCAAAGTTCTCTTCCTTGATACCGATGGTCAGGACAGCGCTTCGTCCCGCCGACTCGCCGGAAGTCACCAGATCGACCGGGACGTCGTAGACCCCCGTCGGGATCTTCCGTCCTTTGACGTCAATCTCTTCTTCCCTAATCTCACCATACGAGGCCTTCATGATCTGGCCGGCATTGTCGACTGCCCGCGGAGTGGCCCATTTGCCTATGTTCTCAGGCCTCGCCCATCCGTGCATCTGCCGCCCGTCCGCTTGTGTCGGTTCTTGAGCGGTCATCTTGACGCGGAAAACAACGGTATTAGTCTTAGGTGGAGGGGGCGCTTCGTTAGGATTTGCTGTGGGCACGGTTAGAACTATTTTATCGATTTCCGCGTCGGCATATCGCAGGAAACCTGGCTTGCCGCCGACTTCGGCGCTGAAAGTTGCTGAAGACGTTAAATTATATGAGAGATGTGAGGAATTATCGGGCGTACCGTAATCGCCGCCAAAGTAACGCGCCGTCACCACGTAAGACCCGGTTTCTTCGCCTTCCGGCCACGAGGAAATGATGACGGGCACCCTGTAAAGTCCCGTCTTCTGTCCGCTCGCGTCCAGTACTTCCCTGGTCCTGGCGCTGTCGACGTTGAAAACCGGCGTTTTACCGCCGGCGCCCTTGATACCGTCGGGTGGAATCATGAAATTACCGAAACCGCTGCCGTAGGTTCGGTCGGTTAGGGGTTGCCCGGTCTGATCGCGCAGACCGACCATGATATCTATTTCCTGACCTGATTTAACGGTCACGGGCGCATCAATATGCATGTAAGAGACGGCGCCCGTCTTGATGTCGTTCTTCGCCAGCAGCGTGAAAGTATTCGTGCCGCTCAGCAACCATAGCAGACCGAGTCCGACAATCACGATAATCAGACGCGCTAAACGACGCGTTATGCCCGCGCCAAAACCTATCTTATGAAATTGACATCGGCGGCTTATGTCTGCCATTCTTCTATTATCCCTCGGCATCCTCACTTGTTTTCCTCGGTAAACTCGACCGGCACGAGAAAGGAACACACAAGCCAAACAATGCCTCCCGTGTCTTCCTTCTACGAGAAGCCGCGATTCCGCTTTGGCCGCTGTAAAACCTATTGTATGACATCTCTCCCTTAAGCCCCCACTCGACTCGACCCTTCTCTAAGTCTGCGGGCTCGGTCGCAGTAGGTGGGAGAGACCTCTTCAATATATATAATCGGCAGTACGGGGCTAGGACGTAACAGATTTTCTTTAAGAAATGATTGCCGGCGATGCAGACATCTGACTAAGAATAAGACGTAGGTAATAGACAAAGCCGAAAGAGTGGTCCCTCTGCGGCACCCTTCCTCAACCATATATGCGTAGCTAAGAAAATCACCTTCGGCCATTCCGCTCCTGTTTCCCTACGCGAACCGATGAGTCCTTTCTGCGTTCGCCGGATCTCTTTTAGTCTGCGCCGGGCTTTAGAGCGTCATGACCTGCGATAATGGTAAATCGCTTTGCATTAAAGCTTAACATTTATTTAGCCTTCGGGCAACGCTTTTAAGACAATCTTTCAACATTTCAGAGGGCATTTTTCTTCATGTAAAATTTGGCACGTCAACCCATCGGACGAAACGCCTACACCATATAAAAAAAGGGCCCCTTGAGAGGGCCCCTTTTTTCAAGTTATCCGGCGCCTTTTGCCGGTTATTTTATTTGTTAAAATCAGATATTTTATTTTGTTATTTGTGCTTTCATATTTAGATTAGTATTCCCAGACTTCTATCCGTTTCCCCTCGCGGTCGACAACGTAAACGGTATTCTGATAGACGGCCAGACCCATCGGGAACATGAATTGTCCGTCCCCGTTGCCGTAAGAACCGTACTTGAACAGGAATTTACCCGCCGTGTCATAAACCATGACGCTATGCCCGAACGTGTCGGAGATATTCAATTGTCCCTTAGCGTCGAAGCCCAGGGCGACCGGGTGGCCCAGGGTGTTCTTGCCGCCCTTGCCGATAACCGCCTTGAACTTACCGTCTTTGGTGAATACCTGAATCCGGCTGTTGTTGCTGTCAGCGGCGTAAATATCGCCGTTGCTCCTGATTGCCAAACCGTTGATGAACTCGAATTCGCCGTTGCCCGTGCCTTCCTTGCCGAATTGCAGCTTCAGCTGGCCGTTGGCATCAAACACTAGAATCCTGTGCTTATCCTTCGTGGCGTCGGCAACGTACATCAAGCCCTTCTTATCAAAAGCCACCGTAAGCGGGCTCCAGCTGAAGTCGGGTTGGTCCGTCTTCGGGGTAAACCTCGAGATGTACTTGCCCGTGGACGAATAGATCTGGATAGCCGCCGCGCTCCGGTCGGTCACGTAGACGTCGCCTTTCGGGCTGACCGCGATATAGAGCGGATTTAAGAAACCCTCACCGCCGCTTGCTTGGTTCAACGCCTTGCCGAATGCGCCAAGTTGTTTCCCGGCAGGATTAAAGTACTTGATCTGGCGGTGGTTGGAGTCGACGACGTAAATCCTCTGGCCGTCGGGACTGACGGCCACGCCGATCGGCCAGTCCAGGTCGCCGAACATCGACGAGATGTAAACCGGTTTCTGAGTATCTCCGCTAAGTAGCCGGGCGATCGGTTTCTTGTTGAAGATGAAAAACAAAATCGCCGCGATGATGAGTATCAATATCGCTGTTAAGATGCCCAACGTTCTGAGTTTCTTTTTTCTTTTGTCGGCCCCTTCGGCCTGCATGATTTTTTCTTCAATGCTCATTTCAGTTTGCTCAAAGCCTCCTCAGCTTGCGTATAACCTTTCTTGAATTTCATTGCCTGCTCGTAGTTCGCTTTGGCTTTCTCCTTGTCGCCTTTCACTTCATAAGCCCGACCGAGCCAATAATATCCCTCCGCGAAATTGGGCACATACGTCAAGCCTTGCTCCAGTTCGGCGATGGCCTCGTCGGGTTGCTTGTTCAAGACATACGCCTCGCCCAGCTTGACGTGGAGATCGCTATCGATCGGGTTGACGGCCGTGCCTTTCTTCAGGACGTCGATCGCCTCCTTGTATTTCTTCTGCTCGATATAGATCGACCCTAGTCGGTAAATGGATTCATACATAAAGGGATTCAGGGATTTGAATTCGGTCTTATCCGACAACGCGATGGCTTTCTTGTAGTAATCGATCGCGTTGGCGGTCTGCCCCCGCGCCTCGGCCACTTGGCCCAGTAGAGACAGGGCGCCGATGTGGTTCTTGTTGATGCTGATGGCGTTGTCCAGTTCGGTCTGCGCGTCATTCCACATCTTTTGGCCGACGTAGAGGCCGGCCAGCTTAACCCGGGTGTCCGCGTCCTTCGGATCCTTCGCAATCGTCTGCAGGGCCTTATCGATCTCCTCCTGAACCAAAGGCGGAATCTGGATCTTGGGTCCGATCTGTTGATAAGCAAGATAGCCGATGCCTGCAACCAGCACTATTACTATCAACGTCGCGACCACCTTTATGGCTGTGCTTATTGTCTTGTCACTGATTGAATCAAGAAAACTCATTGGCCTAACCTCATTTCTAACGGAACGTGCTTTCCAAGTCGCTCGGATTGTGGCACTTCAAACAAAGATCGTCGCCCAATGCCAGCCTCATGGCCGGATAGGGTGAACCGTGGAAGTTGTGACAGCTACCGCACCAGAGGTAGTCACCATGCCACGTGTCGACATAGGGCGGATTGAACGGATGTGCGAAAGTACCGTGCGCCGGGTTACCGGTCTTGTCTGCGTGGCACGCCAAACAGACGGCATATCTGTCGACGGTTAACAAAGTCGTATAGTTGGCGCCGTGAGGTGAATGGCAAGCGCTGCAGGTTACGGCCAGGTTCTGCTTGGCGAGCATACCCATAACGGTGCTGTTGTGCTCGGAGGTGTCAAAGTAGGCCTGCAGGCCCGGATGGCACTGGCTCTGATAACAGTTAATGGTATTCTCCAGCGGCAGCAACTTCGGCCAATCGGCCGAATGATAAAGATGGCAGACGCCGCAGTTCTTCATCGGCTCGATCCCCAGCGGATGATGGCTTAACCGCTGGAAGTCCGCCCCGATGGTCGGGTGACAACTTTCGCATAACGTATTGTATTCGTAAGCCAGAATCTTGGCCGTGGGCGAACTGTGCGGTTTATGGCAGGCTATGCAGTTTCCGTCCAGGAAGGGCTTGTGCTTGTATAGTCTCAGATTCTGTTGGGCGACACGGAAATGGCAGCTGTAGCAAAGCTGATTGACGGGCAAGACAAGGTCTTTCGCTTCATCGCTGGCATGGGGCTCGTGACAATCGACACAGTTTCTTTTCTGCGCCGGTTCGTGCTGGAATGCCTGCATAAACGAGGTGCCGTAGTGGCAGGAAACGCAGAGTTCCTGCTCCGGCATAATGGTCAGCTTCTCGAATTGAGAGGCGTGGGGGTCGTGACAGTCCGTACATCTCTTGCCTTTGAACGGCCGGTGTACGAATTTCTTGGTCATCGCCGCCTTCGCGTTCGTGTGGCACTTGGTGCAGACCTTATCCAGCGTTCCGCTTAACACGGCGTAGATGCGTTTCTTCGGATCACATGCTTTGTCAGGCGTTTTTGGCTCGACATGGCAGTTGGTGCAGAGCTCCTTGCCGAACGGTTCGTGGAGGTACTGCGAGCCCAACTGGCGCGCCATTTCCTTCTCGTGGCACTGGAGACATTTCTTAGCCGCTGTCAGTTGGGCGCGTCCGGGCGCGAAAAGACTAAAGAAAACCCAAATAAACACGATGATCAGGACGGTGAACATCGTTAACCATAATGTCAGGATAATCCGCCGCCGCCGTTCTTCGCTCTCGCTGGACTTATCCTCGCCGTCGACCACGCCGGCCGCCGCCGTTGCCGGTTTTCTGGCCGGTTCCCCCGCCCAGACACGTTTACCAGCACTATCCGCCATTGGCTTGTCGGTCGCTATCGGCTTGTCGGTCACTGTCTCGGTCGACGCCGGCGGTTTTTTTATATCCGGTTTTCCCGCCGGAGGCTTAGTCGCGACGGACTTCTTTACCGCCGGTTTGCTCGCCTTGGTGGACTTGCCGCTCGCCCCGACGACGTTATCTACCTCTCCTGCTGTCTTTTTAGGCGGAGCGGTTTTCTTTGTCGGGGTACCTTTAGCAGAGGCGGCTTTCTTGGACTTGTTTTCAGGTTTACCTCTGTCTGTATCTTTAACCACAGACCATCCTTCGCCTATATCTTCGCACGCAAAAAACTCCCTACTACCTTATCGACAGTATTCGCCGGGCGAACAAGTCCTAAGAGGAGGGAATATAGCATTCCACGTGGCAAACTTTTATCTTTTAATTTTATCAGGCAAATATGCCGTAAGCAAATGAATGATATTTTACCGCCATTCGATAATGGCATCATTTCGCCTTTTCAGAGACCCTTCGCTTCGACTTACCCATAGTCGGTCCGATGATTTTAAGAAGAATGTCGACAAGCTCCGGGTCCAACTGCGTTCCGGACACGTCTTTAAGCATTGCTTCAGCCTTTCTCGCAGGGATCGACTGCCGGTGCGAACGGTCTGAGGTCAGGGCTTCGTACGTGTCGGCGACGGCGATGATCCTTGCCATCAAGGGGATGTTCTCGCCTTCTAAACCCTCCGGGTAACCCTGGCCGTCGTACCGCTCGTGGTGATATCGGACCCCCGGCAAGACGTCCTTGAGCGCTCGCACGTCCCGCAGAAGATCGAAACCTACTTCCGGGTGTTGCTTGACCACTTCGAACTCTTTCTTCGTCAGGCGGCCCGGTTTGTACAGTATCGCGTCCGGGATAATGATGCGTCCGATGTCATGCAGGTCCGCGGCCAGCACAATGTTTGACAGGGAGCGGCCGTGCAAACCCTTGTGACGCGCCAGACGGTCTGCCATATGCGCTACTCTGGTTGAGTGATCCTTTGTTAGCGGGTCGCGGGCATTGATGATTTTCGCGAGCGCCCGAATGCTATCGATAAATAGCTGAGTGTTAAGCTCGTGTAGTTTGGCGTTCTCGATCGAGATGGCGGCCTTCACACCGAGCATGGAGATTAAGTTCAGGTCATCTTCCGAAAAGGCCTGGCTTTCTTTCGGCGTTAAGCAGAGCGCTCCCAGATTGTTCTTCCCGACCTTGAGCGGAACGCAGATGCTGTCCTCCAGAACCTGCATTTCGTTGGTAAAGGAATCAATGTCCTCCTGTTTGACATCGGTCCGTTTGCCCTTGATCAGCTTCCTGAGTGGAGCCGGTGTATCCGTGGCGTCGTCGACTTCGCCCGACTTGGCGTACACGACTCGCTTTTTTTCACTATCATAGACCACTATATGACCAGCCCTGGCCAAAACCAACCGGATGGACCAGTAAAGAAAGGCCTCCAGTTGGGCTGACAGGTCTAGGTTATCTCCGAGGGCTTGTTGTGCCTTTATGATATGCGTCTGCTGATTGACCTTCTTGGCCAATCTTGTCGCCAGCCGCCTTATTCGCTCTCGCCGTTTTTCCTCGAAATTCTTGTAGATGGCCGCGCCGAAAGCTAATGCGACCATGAGGACGAATCGCATCGTGAGCTCGATGCTTGACATGTTCCCGGTAACTACCGCCGGCCAGACCACCGGCATATACAACATCGCCAAGAAAGCGCCGACGGCCAAAGCGACCCAGACGTTGTACAGGATGACCATGGTCAACACAGGGATAGTCATGAACACAAGTTCAATGCCACCCCAGCTGGGGTCAGGCGCGATGACAAGCCAGGTCTCAAAAAGGACGACGTAAAAGACAAAGATCATGATAATAACTATGCGGTCGAACAAATCCTGGCTCATAAGCGGAAACTCCGAAAGTAGAGGTGGGAGAGTCCCAGATACAAAGTCGCAACCGTCGCGATGGCAAAAAGGCTACCGATGATAAGCCCCACATTGTTTCTCGTCTTCGACCAGTTCTTAAGGTGGCGGGCTTCGTGGGCGACCGTTTCCATAATAGAGTCGTCGTTTATGTTTCTCGGTTCGATGAAGACATGGATGATCCTGGCTTGGTTACTCTCCGCATTGTAGAAACGCGCTTGCTCGTTAAGCTTCGAGTAGTAACCGGCAACTTGCTTCACCCCGGCTTCAGGTATCCGCCCGCGTTTGGCCTCCAACAGAAGAATGACGATCTTGTTAGTGAGATTCAGGTTTTTGTACTTGTCGGCCGGCGCGGTTCCGATCGCGTTGTTGTAGATGCTTTCGTCAAAATCATCGCGTATCCGGTCGAGCAGAGTGCTGGACAGGGTCACGCTGGGTTCCACACAAACGACGGAGCTTTTGCCAATCCTAACGCATCTCGCAGCGACCCTGACCTCCTTCTTTAACGCATAGTCATAGACGTAGAAGTCCCGGGTTTGCCATAATTTTATCTCCCTACCCTGTCCGAGTGATTCAAAAGCGGAGCGCCCCTGCTCAAGATAGATCAAAAGCAGCGCGACCATCGTCACGACAAACATGACGCCGGTTATGACGAACAGAATATTGCGGCGTTCCTTAATATTCATGGCCGGTTACCGCTTAATCGCCCTGGGAATTCAGGTAATGCGCCAGAACTTCCATCTCTGAAGACAGTTCCACTTGCCTGATCCTTATATGGGGCGGAACCTTAACAATCATCGGAGCGAAGTTAAGGATGGCTTTGATGCCCGCCCGTACCAACGTATCGGCGACCGCTTGCGCCTGGCCGGCCGGCACCGTCAGAATCGCAATGTCGGTACCGCTGGAGGCAACGAATTCGCCTATATCTTTGACGGGTAATATCTTTACCCCGCCGATTTCCCGGCCGACTTTGGCCTCATCCGCGTCAAACGCGGCCGCCGGTCTAAATCCCTTGTCCAGGAAGCCGGCGTAACCTAAAAGCGCGCTGCCGAGTTTGCCCGCGCCTACGATAATAAATGTTCTTTCCCTGGTCAAACCCATCGCAATCGTAATCCGCTCCGCCAAATGGCGGACATTGTAGCCGACTCCGCGACGGCCGAAACTACCTAAATATGACAGGTCTTTGCGGACTTGGGCCGCGTTTACCCCGGCCCGGTGCGCCAGTTCGTCGGATGAAACAATAGTCTCGCCTTCCTTGACCATGTCGGCCAGGCAACGGGCGTAAATCGTAAGTCTGACAAGTGTCGGTTCCGGTATATTGGCGACTCTCAGTTTTCTCTCCTTTTTCCCTTAAGTCGGATTACGATGGCACATATTGCAGTGATACTTGCTATGGCAAGTGAAACAGTCCCTGATCCCGTTGCGAGCGACTTGCGGATGGACGCTTCGCCAGTTGGCGTCGTGGGCCTGACCGCTTTCGCCGTGGCATTTGGCGCACGTTACCTTCTCGTCATGACATTCCAGACACCCGGTCTTGTTCAGAGCCGCTTCGGAAGCATGGGTAACGGCAAAGTCGGCGGTGTGGCTGGCCGGCTTATTGCCGTGACAGTTCTTACAGAAGTCTTTCGGTTTGGAGTGGCACTCCATACACGCGTCCTTATTGACCAGGGCATCGGCGCCGTGATTTAGCACCCACTTACCGCGATGTGACGGCGGGGCGCCTTTCTCGGTATGGCAAGCGGTACACTCGTTGGTCGCCCGACGTCCGTTGTGACAACGGTAGCAGCCTTCCATCGAGACAAGCGCTTTGCCCCTGCCGGCTCTGGCGCAGACAAAACTCTCATGACAGTCGGTGCACGCGAGTTTCCTGATCTTGATGTGCGACTGGTGCGGAATGATGATATCGCCGCTCGGTGAGATGCGCTTACGGGCTTCGTGACAGGGCAGGCAGACCTCGTTCGGCGGCGGAGCGATAAAGCCGATCGGCTTCTCGTTCTTCTCCTTCATCCTTTTTACCTCGGCGGAGTTGATTCTAAGATAGATCCGCTGCAAAAGACCGACGCGGCTTAAAAGCAAGTTGTTGAAACCGCTTTTTACATGGCATTGCATGCAACCCATCTTGGCGTGGGTCGAGGTGTTCCATTGCTTGTAGACTTCCGGATGACAGGAGCCGCAGAATCTCGGCTGAAATGTTACCAGGTTAGGTAGTCCCAGGAAAACGAAGATAAGCGCGGCCGCGCCTAGAAAGGCCATGGTGTTGATTAATCTTCGGAAAAGAGGGTGAGCCCGCCGCTCCCCTGGGCGCCGGCGAACCGGCCTCTTGCGGGGAACCGGCCGTTTAACCGGACGCTTCTGAGGTCCTTCTCTTGGTGTTTCCGCCATATACCAACCTTGCCGTTGTTTTAAAATCCTGGAAGTTTACCCAGGCTAATTATACCCGCTTATTTCCCACTTGTGCAATTGTTCACCAAGCAAAAACACGGTATCATTAGGGCGCATGTTATTACAAGTGCGATTGGGAAAAACCAACCCCAAGACGAGTAGAAGGTGCGGCCCGGCTTGGCCTGGACAGTCGACTCAATGACCGCGATTTCGTTGATCTCCGTCCGCTTAACGCTTTTCCCCGCCGGGTCCATGAATCCCGAAATCCCGGTATTGGCGGCTTGGGTTAACCAGAATCCCGTTTCGGCGGCTCGGAATGCGCTCATGTCGTAGTGAAGCGCGGCTTCGTTAGTGGCGTAAAACCAGGCGTCATTGGTCAGAACGAACAGTGATTCGGCGCCACCCGCCCCGATCTGCCGTCCTAAACGTGAATACAAAGACTCTGAACAGATCAACACCCCGAACTTAAGCGGAGGCTTACCGGCCGGCTTAAGAGTAAAAACGGTTTGCTTTGCGCCCCGCCTAATGTCCGCGATCCTGCCGAAAAGCGGATAAATCCGCTCACTGATCGGACGGAAGGGTACCAGTTCGCCGAATAAGGCCGGAACCATCTTCTCGTACTTCCCGGCCTGCTTGCCGCGGGCGTCGAACAACACCACCGAATTGAAGGGCTCCTGCCCTTTCAACAGGGGTACGCCCGCCAGAATCGGCACCCGGGTCAGGCCGGCCCAGCCGGCCAGTTCCTGGTAAAGCGGGTCGTCGGGCGAAACATAAGCGGGCAGCGCGGCCTCCGGCAAGACTATCAGGTCCGGCCGCTCTTTAGCGGCTTGTCTGACCAAACGTTCATATCGAGCCATCGTCGCCGCGCGTTCAGACACCAGCCATTTTTCATTCTGCGGAATCGAGGCCTGGACAATGGCGATTTTATAGGTGGCGCCTGCGTTAGCCGAGACACCGGTTTGCAGCCACGCGCCGGCGGCCAAAATAAAAATCAAGAGGGCTGCGCCTGTTGCGATTGCGGCGATGGCGCGCTTGCCCTTCCCTTCCAATCGTGCCAGCCAGGTTTCGACCAGGAAGGCATTAATCATGACAACCAGAAAAGAAATCCCGTAGACGCCGAATATCGAGGCCAGAACGATAGCCGGGCCAAAACCGTGCTGGCTTAATCCGACCGTGCCATAAGGAAAACTATAGACGCCGGTTTCAGAGCGAATGATTTCCAGAGCGGTCCAAACGGCCGCGACAGCCGGTGGCCGCAAAAGCCAGATGAACCGGTGCGGCGTAATCCTTTTTAGCGAAGAAGACACATATGAGATGGCCGCACCGGCGACCCCGCCAAGAGCGCCTATGCCTATCGCCATAAGGCCAAGCGGAACCGCGCCGTAGATGCCGACCCAATAACAGAGACCCGCGAAAAAGACGGTGCCGGTCAGCCAACCAGCCATAAACGACGCGCCCGGCCCTGCCTCGTAAACGACCAAAAGAAACGGAATCAGAGCGATATACGCCAGCCATCCCTGGTCGGGGAACGGGAAACAGAGGATTAAAAGGCCGCCCGACAGGGCGGCTAGCAGAATACGTTTAGCGGCATTCACAGTTCATTAATATTCCCTGTAGAGATAGGTGATGTCTGTAAAGTTTATCCCCTCACGGGTGGCGACGTTGACCGAAGTCTTTTTGGTTCCTTTGCTCAAGCGGTATATCTGGCCGTCGTTGGTGATTATCAGTTCGTCCAGTTTCCAATCATACTTCTCGATCTGTTCCTCGATAAAGGCCTCGACCTGGCGGGCTTCGTCGGCCGTTTGATACAAAATGACGCCGCTGGACTTACCGGTTTCACCTTCGACGATAGAGAACGACTGTCGAAGACTGCCGGGGTATCGGGGCAGGTCTTTAAGGTCATAACCCGGCGCGTCATTCGGGTAGACTTTGAGGTCTTTAGCCGCCGTTCCCTTTTCTTGGGTGGTCGTGGTAGTCGTGGTTGTCTTAGGTGATATTAGGTTTTGAATACTCGTGCAGCCGGCCGCGGATAACCCGACTAGGAGTATCGCAACCAAGGGAAAGACGAATCTTGCCGCTTTGCGGGCTTGCCAGTAAGTCCTGTTCATTACCAGTTATTCTACCATATTTTAGATATCCGTCCGCATAAAAACGAACCCCCCTCAGGGGGTTCGTTTTCTTTGCTTTTTGGTTGCGGTCACCCGCTGCCGGGACTATGTATGCTTACTGGCCGGCCGGCATAATGCCGTGGCATCTTATGCAAAACTGATCGTTATGACACTGCAGGCAGTTCCTCATGCCGACTGCGGCAATCCGGTCGCGGTGATAGGTCCGCCACTGTCCGGCGTGGCTCTTCGGCCGGCGCTGATGGCATTCCGTGCAATATCCCTTTACCCAACCGTGACATTTCTCGCAATAAGCCGGGTCCTGTTTCTGGATCTGGCTGTGGACAACAAGCCAATCGGCCGCCTTGTGGTCTTCCGGCACCGATTTCTCGGTATGGCAAGCGGTACAGGCGTTACTGGCCTTCTTGCCGTCGTGACATTTATAGCAGACGGTCATCGGCGGCTTGTTCCGGGCCGTCACTTTAGCGTTGTGGACTAGGTTACGGTGACAGTCCACGCACCTCAAGCCTCGTAGCTTGATGTGGGCGTCGTGCGGAATCAAGAGATCGCCGGACGGCGATACCTTACGTTTGACTTTATGGCAAACATCGCAACTCGCGTTACTGGGCATCTGTACTGAGGTTGGTTGCGTCGGGTTTTTAGATACTTGCAGATATATCCATGAAATTAGGTTGGTCCGGAATTTAACCGCATCCCAGAACCCCGGTTCGACATGGCATTCGTTACAGGCTACCCGCGAGTGAGTCGATTTCTTCCAGGTGTCAGTCGGACCTTGCTCGAAATGGCAAATCCTGGCGCAGAATTCCGGACTGTCAACGATATTCCAGACCGTAGCCACGATTAAGATGACGATAAACAGAACACCCGTCATCGCTCCCCAGAAGACCGGTTTACGTAAGTTCTCTTTATTGAATATTTTTTTGAAGAAGTTGCCGATCTTCGACATCAATCCCCCTCTAACGCCTTAGTCGTGGCAGTTCTTACAGAACGCTTTACCGTGGCACACATAACATCCCTGCGCGCGGAGATTAGCCCGTTCCCCGTGCGTCGACCTGAACGCAATGCCGTCGTGGCTGGCCGGCCGTTTCAGATGACATTCCGTGCAGTAACCGGGCGTCCAAGCATGACACTTGGCGCACTCTTTACCGATAGTCTGCGCCAGTTGGCCGTGGTTGGCGATAAACGCCGGATCTCTGTGGCTCTCCGGAAAAGACTTTTTAGTATGGCAAGCCTTGCATTCTTTGGTGGCCTTCTTGCCGTCGTGACACTTATAACAGATCGTCATGGAGGGCGTATTCTTGCCTTCCGGATTCTTGAAATGAACCAGGTACTTGTGGCAATCGATACAGGTCAACCCGCGCATTTTGACATGCGCGCTGTGTGGAATCAGAAGGTCGCCGCTGGCCGACACGTCACGATATTGGGTATGACACTCAAAACATATCTCGTTCGTTGGCGCGGAATAATACGGCGAGCGTTCACCGCTGACTCCAACCAGATTGGTGTAGACCTCTCGGGTGGTCCGCACGAAGTGCAGCGCGGCGCTCTGCCAACCCGGTTCGGTGTGACACGCCAGACAAGCTGTGTTCGCATGGGTTGAAGTCTGCCAGGTCTTGTAATAAGGCTCCATCACGTGGCAGGTAGAACAATACTGGTTCTGCGAAGTGATATAGTAAGGGATCCCAAGAATAAGACCAAGGATGAAAATCAAACCCAGAAACGAGAGCCAAAATACGGGACGTTTCATATAAGCCGGATTTAGGAAGAAAAACCACCTTTTAAGTTTGTCTCTGAATCCTGCCATTCCATCCCCTTTGCTGACTGAATATAAACACCCTAGGCGCAGTTTGCGCTAATCTTAACAAGCCCGTTTTCAGGTGTCAAACAACTTCCTTGAACGGTCTTTCGGCTGTTAGTGGACCTTGTATTTGCCCATATAGTGGCCGATTGCGAGAAACGTCCAGATGCCGCCCCAGACGGTCCCCAGTAGTATAAAGAACAAAGTAAGTGTGTCCATTATCTGTCCGTTCCCTCCTTAGCCAATCGCTATTATTTCTTTCTTTCGATGCGCATACGCTTCCTGAGCTCAGGATCGCTTTCCATTCTCTTCCACTCGAGCGGACGCTCTTCCTTGATTTCCTCTTCCGTGATAATACCCGTGAAGATAACCGGATCCATCGGGAATTTGCCCGGCCGCCAGTGCGTGTTAAACCAGTGCACTATGAAGATGAAGAAGGCGGCCAGCACGGCCTCGTCACTGTGCATGATCGTCGAGACGTTAAATATCTGCCCCGGGATAAAGCTCGCGAAGAACACCGGGAACCAAAGGAACAGGCCGGTCGCGCCGATGGCAAACATCCCCCAGAAGACCGCCAGGTAATCGAACTTCTCCCAGTAGGTGTAGCGGTCGAACATGGGTTTTTCGCCCCGGCCGACGAAGTATTTCATATTGTTGCCGAGGTCCTTGATGTCTTTCCAGCGGGGGAACATCGAGTCCGGGCCAAAAATCGGCGCCCGCTTGACGATGTAGCAATAACCTACGCCGTAAACAACCTCGGCGAGGAAATAGAACAGCGTGATGGCCGCGGCTATTCTATGGATGATGCCGGTCGCCCCGGGTCCGCCCATAGTCGTGACCATCGCCTTGGCCCAGGCCGCGCCGCGATACCTAAGCGGCATCCCGGTGAAGACCAAAGCCAGGAAGGAGAACATCATTAAATAATGCATGGCGATATGGAACCAGTTGAAACGACGGTATAGAACAGCCTCGTGCTTCGGCTCCTCGGCTAGCACCCCCATCGTATAAGCCTCTCCGCCGGACTCCGCCGGTTTTCCGGCCGCTTCCGCTTTATGCTCGGCCCTGAGGACTTGGATATCCTTGATAGCCCACAAGAGCGAGTGGAGATAGAAGAAAGCGAGGACTACGACTAGCAGGATTGCCATGATCCACTTAATATAGAACATCATCGGATAATTCTTGGCGTCGTTTTCGTCGCCGTGAACCGCGTAGCCTATAAAGTTTTCATTGGCGCCGGGGTGGCATTTCTCGCACGCCTTAATGGCGTCTTGCTTGTTGGTTAACGGATTGGCCTTGTGGGCGCCGTGGCAATCCGAGCAGCTCGCCGAGCGTTTATAACCGAACTGCACAACCATCTTACCGTGATAGTTTTCGTCGTATGTCTTAAAAGCTTCCTCGTGGCAAGGCTCGCACAGCTTCTCCGGCGAATTCACTTTATATGTATTGGACGTCTCGTCCTTGGTCGCTCCGGAGTAGTGTTTTTCGTGGCATCTGGAACACGTCGGGGCGTTCGCCTCGCCTTTATCGGCGCCTTTGCCGTGTGGGCCGTTCTTGTATTCCCAAAAAGCTTTGTCGTGGCACTTCTGGCAGGAGTTAAGGGCGTCTTTGGAATACGTGGAAATCTGAGCGGCGCTGTGAGGACCTTCCGCTCCTCCGGCGGTCCCGCCCAAAAAACCCGGATGGCAGTCGGAACACTTGCGATCCTTATGCATCCCCAAGGACATTTTGTCCCCGTCGACATATAGAGACACCGTCTTGCCGTTAATGATGGTGTTGAAGCCAGGCTGGCCGTGACAGGTCAAACAACCTTCGGTATCGGCGGCTAAAGTAGGTTTAGGAACAAGTAAGACGAAGACAATTACGAGTAAAAACGCAAGACCCATTTTCTTGAAAAATCCGTTTGACATACGCCCCTCGCTTATGCGCTAATCCTATGGTCAGGGATTAAGGAAATTAAACACAAGAAAGTATAATCATACGCCTGAATTAGTGTCAAGCAAGTTAATGAAAGTGATTTTTTACTCTAGTTTCGCCCGCCTGTTGGTCATCGTTCCGGTGAAGATTATCATGCAATCGGACAAATGTCCGGTCGACCAATAGATGTTGTAAAAGTGTGTGACCAGCGTAATTACTACCAGAAGGACGGCCCCGTTTGAGTGCGTAACATATGCTACATTAAACCAGGTGCCCGGTAGATATCTGGCGAATAATTCCGGAAACCAGATGACGGCGCCAGATATTAATATAGCGAAAAACATCGCCAGGCTGACAATCCAGTCGAAGACGCCCCAATAAACCTGTTTCTTAAAACTCGGTTCCGGCGCCCTTCCCAGCATGTACATCAGGTTGGCCTTTACGTCCAGCGTTTCGCGCTTTCTGGGCAGAATCCAAGCGATGCCGGAGGTATCTACGCCGCGCGCTCTGGCGTAGAAATAATAGAGGATATAAAAGAACTGTCCTGTCAGGTAGACAAGGATTACAACGGCCGATACGCGATGGACGATGGCCATATTGGTGACGCCGCCCTGGATGTCCGTGAGCCACTGCATGCCCGGGGCGTCCTTAAACTTCAGCGGGAAGCCGGACGTCGAGGCGCAAATCGTGGCCAGCGTTACGGCGGCGTGGGAAACCCTGTGAAACAGGTTAAACCTTTTGGCCTTCCCCTTCTTGGGTTTCTCCGGTTTACCCGCCATAGCTTTGGCGGCGGGCCGCTCTGGTTTAGCCGCTACGGCCGGCTTGGCCACGGCTGCCTTCGCCTCAACCGCTTCCGCCTTCTGCGCTTCTGCGCTTGGCTCTTCTGTGCTTTGTTCTTCTTTAGGTTCTTTGGCCATCGCTTTCTCCAAAAAAAACTATTGTGGGTTTTCCCGGTCGAACTTCTCCATTTCCTTTTGTTCTTTAATCCTGTGCTCGCGCCGCTTTCTAGTCCACTGGATCGTGGTGTGAAGGCCGACCACGACCAGGACTATGGCGACCAGCGAGGTATAGAAAAGGTTCGTGTATAGCACCTCGGGCGGCGCGGTTAAAGCGACCGGGTCAAGATGCACGACGTACTGAGTGAATTCTTTATTGGCATTCGGATGGCATTTCTTGCAGTTTTTGACCGCTTCTTTTGTTCCGGCTTTTAAGGGGACGCTTTTATGGCCGTCGTGGCAGTCATAACACATCGGCGCATTGGCATTGCCCAGTCGCAAAGCTTTGTAATGATAATTTCCGGTATATGTTTCCAGGCTGCTGACGTGACAGCTGCCGCATAACTGGACGGCCACCTCGATTTTAAGCTCGGCGGAAAGCTTGATCGCTTTGCCTTTTTCGTCGGTAAATAAGTGCGGGATATAGTGAAAATTGTGACAGGTAGTACAGGTAGGCAGATCCTTCTCGGTCTTTGTGATCTTAGTGCTATGCGAACCGACCAGGAACTCTTCCTGTTCTTTCTTATGGCATTTGGGGTCGCCGCAGGCTTCCGTGGCGACCTGCGTATAGTTCCTGTATTCCTGCTCGCTATGTAGCTCTTTTACCTCCACCTTTCCGAAACGTGAGATGCTGCGCCGCATAATCGCCCGCGTATAGCCCTTATGACAATCCGTGCAGGCTAATTTAGCGTGCGCCGTTTTAAGAATAAGCTCAGGAGACAGGTAAGTGGAGGGTTTTTCCCTGCTGATCTCGGTAAACTGAAGTTTCTTTTTAGCTGTGTGGCATTCCAGGCAGTTTTCTTTATCAGCCGGGACTTTTATCGAACGTTGCGCGCGGGTGGCGGCCTTGACGCCAACGGTCGTGACCAGGTCGAACAGCGAGATGCTTGCGAAAACGGCGAAAAGCAGCAGCGGAGCAATGATCAGAGCCTTGTTTCTCGTATGCTTAGTTGTCCGCAAACTGTCTCCTAGTTGCCATTGGTCGGCGGGATATTCCCGCCATTATTCTATCAGCCAAACGGCCGCGCCGCTATTCTGACGAGAAATTTTTTCAGGCGCCTATCCCGTTGAACGCCCGGCCGGCGGCTGCAATCGATTGTTCGATATCGTCGCCGGTATGGGCCAGCGAAACGAAGACCGCCTCGAACTGGCTCGGCGGATAGTAAACGCCTTGCTCGATTAACTGTCTGAAGAAAGCGCCGTATTCAGCCGTGTCGGCCTTCTTGGCCGACGCATAGTCTGTGACCTCATCAGGCGTAAAGAAACAAGTCATAACGCTGGCGGTTTGATTGACTGTTACCGCGACGCCTGCGTCCGCGGCCGCTTTTCTTGTTCCGGCCGCCAGCCGCTCCGACTTGACTTGAAGGTCTTCGTAGACGCCGCCGCGTTTTAGAACGGACAAGGTGGCGATGCCCGCGGCCATGGCCAGAGGGTTACCGGATAGGGTACCTGCCTGGTAAACCGGTCCGGCAGGGGCGATCATTTCCATAATCTCTTTGCGTCCTCCGAAGGCGCCGACGGGCAAACCTCCTCCGATCGTTTTACCGAGCGTCGTTAGATCCGGCCACACCTTATAGACTGATTGAGCGCCGCCATACGCGGCGCGAAAACCTGAAATAACCTCGTCAAATACCAGGAGCGCGCCGTTCTTATCGGCCAGCGCGCGCAGACCTTCCAGAAATCCCGGTTTAGGTAGGACGACGCCCATGTTACCGGCAACCGGTTCGATAATAATGCAGGCGACCTGTCCGGCCGCCTCGTCCAGCGCTTGCTCAACCGCGGGCAAATCATTGTACGGGACCGTCAAAGTATCGCCGGCGGTTCCCTCGGTCACCCCCGGGCTGTCGGGCAGGCCGAGAGTGGCCACGCCCGATCCCGCTTTGACCAGCAGGCTGTCGGAATGACCGTGATAGCAGCCCTCGAATTTAAGTATTTTTGGTCTTCCTGTATAAGCCCGGGCCAGGCGGATAGCGCTCATAACCGCTTCCGTGCCCGAGCTGACCATCCTGACCTCTTCGACGGACGGAACGGCCTCGACTACCATCTCGGCCAGGGTAACCTCGGCTTCAGTCGGAGCCCCGAAGCTGGCGCCGTCCTTAAGCGCTTTGGCAACCGCGTCAACGACTTCGGGATGGCCGTGGCCGAGAATCATCGGCCCCCATGAACTGATGTGGTCGATATATTTGTTGCCGTCGGCGTCGTATAAGTACGCGCCTTCGGCGCGCTTGATGAAAACGGGATCCATTCCGACCGACCTAAAGGCTCTGACCGGGCTATTTACCCCTCCGGGAATAACCTTCTTGGCCCTCTCAAATAACTTCTTTGATTTAGAGTGTTCCATATTTTTCCTTACTTTATGACTTATGTTTCGGATCTACCAAACACGATTCTTCCTGAATAGTAAGCCTCGTCTCAGTTCCTGCGCTCGTAAAAAACCACTCGCCCAGGATGACGATTTTCGGTTCTCGGTTTACGGTTCGCTTCTCATACTCTTCGGTACGTAAATACAATAAGGTTCCTCTTCCAGGTAGTTTCCGGTCAGGGCATACGCTCTCGCCCGACACCCGCCGCAAACGTATTTATACTCGCAGACGCCGCACTTTCCTTTCAGATTATCGTAGTCACGCAGAGCGTGGAAATACGGCGACTCCTTCCATATCTTCTCAACCGGTGTTTCTTTTATGTTGCCGGCTTTAACCTCAAGATACCCGCATGTCTGAACGTCGCCGGTATGGCCGATAAACATGAAACTTATGCCTCCCAGGCAGCCTCTGGTCATCGATTCCAGACTATGAGTCTGGCCGGGCCGCAGCTCGGTCGTCGGCGGTTTCTCTCCGGCTGAAGCGGATTTCTGGCGAACAATCCTGTGGTAGTGCGGCGCGCAGGTCGCTTTCAGATAGACCGGCACCGCCTGCTGTTTCTTCCAGAACCACTCCAGGACCTGTTCATAACGCTCCGCCGGAATCTCCTCGTTTTTCAGCTCCTCGCCCCGGCCGGTCGGCACGAGCAGAAAGATATGCACGGCAGCCGCGCCAAGTTCGATAGCTTTGTCGACAATCTCGTCGATCTCGTCGACGTTGCGGGCGGTGATCGTCGGGTCCACCTGAAACTCGACACCGGCGTCACGTAAGTTCCTGATTCCCTCCAACGAAGCCGCGTAGGCGCCGCCGACGTTACGGAATTCGTCGTGCTTGACCGGGTCAGCGCTTTCTAAGCTGACGGCCACCCGTTTGATGCCGCTGTCCTTGATCTTCCGGGCTATATCCGGCGTGATCAGTGTGCCGTTCGAGCCCATCGTCATCGTCAGACCCTTGGCTGTTCCGTACTTGGCTATCTCGAACACGTCTTTTCTCAAGAGCGGCTCGCCGCCGGTGATGATTATGACCGGTTTGGCGAAGGCGGCCAGATCGTCGATAAGTTTATAGGCTTCCTCAGTGGATAACTCGCCCGGAAAAGGTTTGTCGGTCGCGGAAGCCCGGCAATGCACGCATTTAAGGTTGCAGGAACCGGTGATTTCCCAGGCGACCATTCGGAGCGCCGCGTCTTTGCCGGGGGCGGTTCTCCCGGGCGTGCCGTGCGGGTGTTGCGTCACTTAAGCCACCTCGCCGCGTCTTTGGCGTGATAAGTCAAAATGATATCGGCGCCCGCCCTCTTCATCGAGATCAGGGACTCCAGAACGGCGCGCTTCTCATCCAGCCACCCGTTGGCCGCGGCCGCTTTGACCATTGCGTATTCGCCGCTCACATTGTATGCGGCTGTCGGATATCCGAACTCGTCGGCGACCATCCTGATCACATCCAAATAGGCCAGAGCGGGCTTGACCATAATAATGTCGGCGCCTTCCTCAATATCCAGAGCCGCTTCGCGGATGGCTTCCAAGACATTAGGCGGGTCCATCTGATAGCTGTGCCGATCGCCGAATTGAGGCGTTGATTCCGCCGCTTCACGGAACGGTCCGTAGAAAACACTGGCGTATTTAGCCGCGTAACTCATAATCGGCAGATCGTAAAAACCGGTCTCATCCAAGCTGCCGCGGATAGCGGCGACGCGCCCGTCCATCATGTCAGACGGCGCGACCATGTCCGCGCCCGCCTCCGCGTGAGACACGGACGTCTGGGCTAGGAGTTCCAGGGTAACGTCGTTTAATATCTCGCCGTCGGCAACCACGCCACAGTGCCCGTGGCTCATGTACTCGCACAAACAGACGTCGGTAATAACAAGAATCTCGCTCTTGGCGGCCTTGATAGCTCGGATGGCTGTTTGGACGACGCCGTCTTCATCGTAGGCGCCCGAGGCCGCCTCGTCCTTTGTTTCGGGGATTCCGAACAGGATAACCCCGGGGATGCCCAATGCCTCCGCTTCCTGGCATTCCTTGACAATTAGGTCGGGGGACATCTGGAAAACGCCCGGCATCGAGGAGATTTCTTTCTTAACACTCTTGCCTGGCACAACAAGGAGCGGATAAATCAGATCGTCGACGGTCAGAACGGTTTCCCGGACCAGACGCCGCAGATTCTCGTTCTTGCGCAGCCGTCTCATTCTAGTATCAGGAAAATACATAAATGCCTCCAAGGTATCGAATAGTCGATACAATATTTTATCACACAGGCTTTATTTTACAGGAGCGTTCGCCGGAGCCTTTGGTTTAGAATTATGTTTCCGATCCACCCAACACGATTTTAGCTGGAGTGAAAGCAACGTGTCAGTTCCCTGCCTACCGGCAGGCAGGCTGCGGCTGATTTGCGGGGCGCCCCAGGATGACGCCTTTATGATAAGATTTTTGTCTTTCGGTTATAGGGCTGGCTCCCCGGGTTGCACGATTTTCAAACATTCAGGGTTTTGCATAAGGCGTGGTAAGAAGGACTATTCTTGTGCTGCGGTACTACGACAATGCGTAGACTGCGTACATCCCAAGTGCATACAAAACAATCAGAGCGATTGAATCGGGCACAAGCAATGCATTGCGTTTCTTGCCTCTTGCTGCTACAGAAGCTAGTCCAACGCCCATCATTAGCATCAGAAACAACGCTGTGATCAAGTGCACATTTGCTACTTCTGCGAGCAAAGCACCCTTTCTGTATGCAATGTCGACAAAAACAAGGACAAAGATATTAAACGCGTTGCTCCCGAACAAATTACCGACAGCTAGGTCAAAAGCGCCAAGCCTAACCGCCGTTATAGAGACGACCAGCTCCGGGAATGACGTCACTATCGCCATGAACAGAGTGCCGAAGAATGTGGCTCCTAGGCCGCTGGCTTCCGCGATACGCTGCGCGGCGTTTACCATAAAGGGCGCGGTCGTAAAGATAATGACCGCGCTAATGCCTAAGCCCAATACAGCATACGGCAATGACCTTTTCTTTGTAGACGGGATAATATCCGGTGCGCTGCTTTCCTGGCGGAATAGCTGCCAGATGCCCGCCAGGTATACGATTGCGATCACGATTGTGCCGAAACCTATGCTCGAGACTCCGAAGGTTTTGGGCAGCAACATGAATATCGCGGTTATCGCGGTCAACGCAATGGCAAGACTGGCTGTGCCAACGTGGCCGCCGGATACGTTCCTCAGAAGTCCGCGCCGCTTTGTGTAGACTGTTATGAATAGAATATCGATACCCGCTAGTATCAGCATATTTGACATGCCGCTGCCGAGAATGTCGCCTACCGCCAGATCGATATAACCTTTGTATCCCGCGGTGACGTCGGAGACAAGCTCCGGCAGACTGGTAGCCAGAGCAATTATGACGGCGCCAATCCACAGGCCGCCGATTCCGGTCTTATCTGCTACAACGTCGCCGTCGCTCGCTAATCGTGTGCCCGCAATCATCAATAGAACCGCGCATGTGATGAAAACGATAATGTCAGTAGTCATGGGGTAGATTTTATCATTTAATCGTTTTTGGCAGATTGAGGGATTGAACTTAGGGCAGGATATTGCTCAGTTGCGTAGGGATGCTACACGTGTCTGAACTGCGGTTATGAGGTTGGCTCCCCGGGTTGTACGTTTTTCAAACATTCAGGGTATTGCATAAGGCCTGCTGAGAGTGGTAATAGAATATCTAACGAAGCGATTATGGAGAGGGCACGTGAGAATCGAACTCACCCCGCTGGTTTTATCCAAGCAGCCAATGGGTTTGCAGCCCACGGGGTCCCCAGGGCCAGTGCCCTCGTGTTAGAAAAAGGTTTATCTTTAATAAGCGTACTTATATTTCCATAAGCATTTCTGAACAAACAAGTAAACGCGTATATTTCCGGAATCCTTCAAGGCCGGCTAGAAACCATTCTGCCAGTGACCTTCACCCCAGCTATTCACCACGCACGACTTTAGCTGAATGGATGACCGCCTCAGTTCCTGGGCTCGCATATAACGCGAGTCCAGAATGACTGTTCGCGAACAGCGTTTCTATCTGGTTCTCCCAATGTTCGTTTTCGTCAAAACATAGGCAAACTGTGAGGGCACAAATCCCACTATTCCCGACGCCCGCGTAACAAAGCTTGATGATTAGGACCTTGCTCCGAAACAGACCTCATGTTTATTTTTTCTTGGCAAATCTGCCGGTAATCGCCTCGGAGTTAAACATCGCGATGAGAATCAATAATGACAAGGCGATCAAGACCGCTATCTTGCCATTGCCCGGAACGCCCATCGTGCCACTCGGAAGTTTCCCAGCAGCGAAGACAAAGTTGTGAGCAAACGCGGCTCCGGCGATCATGCCGAAGACGCTCATCGAGGAATCAGAGTTTCCGTTACCGGACAACACAAGCTGGCGCAATGGACAACCGCCGAGCATTGTCGAACCAAGGCCAACAACGGCCATGCCCATGAAATTAAATAAATGGTCTGAATGGGCGATCGGCTGGTCCGCAAAACCGAATTTAAATGAGCCCATAAAGTATGTTCCCAGCGCCACGACAGCAACCAGCGCTACGACACCGCTTAACAGCTTCACGTCGCGCGTCAACATCGCATCTCGGATACCGCCAGCAAAACAAAAACGGCTGCGATAGGCCACCACGCCCACCACAAGACCGCCAATAAGAGAAATCACTAGTGGGGCCTTCATATCTCCCGGAACAGGTTTTGCCCCTTCCGGGGTCTTAGACGCGAAAATAGGACCGGGTGCTGTGGTAACCGCTTCGCCGTTCACCGTGACGGGTTTTCCTTTGAACATAACAGGTTGCGCCGGGTTAAGAACCGGTTTGAATATGGCCAAACCTAATAAAACCACCGCTATTACGGGCAAGATCCATCCGTCAATACGCTTGGAGTCTTTGGCGATACCTAAATTAAATCCAGATTTGAGGAAAAGAACGCCTGCTCCAATACCGCCGACAAACCCGAACAGGCCGACCAGTGCGTTCATATCACCAGCACCCAGCCTAAGTGATAGCCGCAAAGGACAACCCAAGAATACAAGGGCTCCTATCATGACCAACATGCCGATGACAAAACGGGTAACGGGAGCCGAGCCGCCCTTGACTTTGAACTCGCGTGCCGCCAGCGCGGCTACAAGAGCTCCCAGGAGTATACCGATGATCTCAGGCCTCAAGTACTGCACAATCGAAGCTCGATGAAGCCCTAAGGCCCCGGCAATATCACGTTCAAAACAGGCGATGCAAATTCCCATATTGCCGGGATTGCCACGGGCCATCAGGTATAGGGCAACGAGACCGATTAAGATACCCGACCCTATTACGACGATAAATTCTTTTCTTCTCACGACACACTCCTTTTCGTTATCCTTATTACATTAGTATCGCCTTCGCGCGCCGCGTTACACTCGTATCCAGCAGTTTCAGCTACGAATTCAATGTTTTCCATGGGGGTCGAACAATCAGTCGTTACGGTCAATTGATCCGGCTTTTCCTTTGCCAAAGTGTCCTTTACCCTCATTGCCGGAATGGGGCACGATAAACCCCGTAAATCAATTTCCATACTGCCTCCTGGTCATTATCATATCTTATATCTGCTATAAGCATTGTTTATCCCGTAGCTAATTTATCATACGTCGTTTTTTCACGCAAGTAATATTTTATTGAAAGGGGGCGGCTTTGAATCAAGGCGTCGAGTCTTGGTCCTTGATCTGCGTAATTCTTCAGTCAGTCTATGCAACCATAAAGTTCGTGTCAATCAGGGGTAAATGAAATGGGGATTGGAGCTTTGGGTTACCGGGAGGTTGCTTCTTTTTAGTCCAGTTAGGCGATCCACCACGCACGATTCTAGCTGAATAGTGGGATTCGTCTCAGTTCCTGCGCTCGCAAAGACCGCTCGCCCAGGATGACGCTTTTATGACATGGTTTCTGACCGGCGGTTATGCTAACTCTGGCTCCCCGGGCTGTACGTTTTTCAAACATTCAGGGTGTTGCATAAGGCCTGCTAGATAGCTGTTGACGCCACCATAACCTGGGCGCCGCGTCCCTACAGTAGAGATGCCAACTCGCTGACCCCCAAAATCAACGCTACGGCCAGCAAGAACAGACCGAAAGCAAGTCCGACTGTTCGCGACTTCGCCCGCGCGGTCACCCGCGCCCCTAGATAGCCGCCGGGGACGACGCCCAGTGCTAGCAGACCAGCCAGGCTCCAGTCGATGTGCCCCAAAGCTGCGTGGACGAGCGAGCCGGGAACGGCCAAGATCGCAATTATCATAAGAGATGTCCCGAAAGCCTTCTTGATTGGAACGCGTAGGCCGAACACCAAAGCGGGATTGAGAACGATGGCACCGCCAATGCCCAACAATCCGCTGACAAGGCCGGCGGCCGCTCCGATGGCGACGGTCAGAGGTAAGCCACTTTTGTTGGACGCGCCGGCGTTACTAACGCCGAACAATCCCTCAAATGAGTCGCGGCCGGTCAGCGCCTTATAAATGAACTGGCCGCCTATCCCGAGAATGACTATTGACGTCACAATGAGGAGAACGTGGCCTGATGTGAAGCGTGTCAAGAATGCGCCGAAAAGCGAACCGCCTACGCCTCCGGCGACGATTGGCAGGACAAGTCGCTTTTCGATGAGACCGCGCCGCCAGTACACCAGCCCGCCCGACATGGCGGCAGGAATAACGACTGGCAGCGTCGTGCCCACCGCAAGCAGCGGAGCAACGTGAAGAAGCAGGCGTAAGGCCGGTGTTGAGACTATCGCGCCGCCTACCCCGAACATCCCGGATAGAACGCCTGTCGCTAAGCCTATTAGCAGGGAAACGAACGCAAGTATCACGAAAGTTATGATAGCACTGTATATGAGTTGAAACGCAGGAGCTCTATAACGGTTGAACCCACCGTCGGTTCTACAAACGGCCTTGTAATAGTCTGGGGTTAATGAAATAGGAGTTGGGAGATTGCTTCGTTGCTGGCGCCTCTTGATTCTCGCTGCGCTCACTCGAAGATTACGATTGGCTCCTCGCCTGCCTACACGGCAGGCAGGCAATGACGGAACGACACGCAATCAAGGGATGTTTGTATACAAGGCTATGGGTCATAGCGCTTGAACTGCAATAACAATGTGGCTCCCCGGGTAGGACTCGAACATATTATATGCATCTCTTCTAGGACACATTCCCGGGAATGTGTCCCCGCGGTTTTTCACTTTCATACTCTAGAGTATGAAAGTGCCGCTTGCGCCAATCGTTAGGGTGGGGTGGGACGCCAGCCCCGGGGGCTTTGTCTTTAGTCCAGCGAACTAGTTCGCTGGACTGTTGGCCTCTGAACTGGCCCCTCACCTAACCTCTCCCTGCCTACCGGCAGGCAGTCCCACGGGGGAGAGGAATAGCAATTGATTAATAGCGCCGGGGCGCTTGGGCTGCAGCGAATTCCGGTTTCTCGAGAAACCGGCATGCGAAGTAGACACCAGGCAGAAGGCGCCGGAGCCGCCTTTCAGCTCCTCAAATTCAAATCCAACCGGCCCCCTCACCATAATCCTCTCCCCTACAAAGGAAGAGGAAATAGCTATTAAGAATAGATGTCGCGGCTGGGCGCGGAGCCGCATTCCGCGAAACAAAGGAAGTACGGGGCGGATCTCGAGGAAGGCCTAGTGGATTCGATAGCGAGCATGGTCCACTATCGTGCACCAGGGCACGATAGTGGTCGCCGGATTTACTCGGAGCGAAGATTTTCTCGCTGGGAAAATCAAGCGTTCTTCGGAAGGATACGACCGGAACTTGCCATGCGGCGGCGGAGCAGCCCACCGCACTATTTGTTCGAGCTTGGTGGAGGTGGGGGGATTTGAACCGCCCGCCCCGTCGGGCGTCCTAAACACCAAGCCTTCACCGGAGCCACCTTTCAGCCACCCAAAATCAAATCCAAGCGGCACCCTCACCCTGCCCTCTCCCCTCAAGAGGGAGAGGGATGCTTCTCCATTCACTTCGTTCAGTCGAAGAATATTTAAATCGAGCATGCAGACAAATCGTTGTTCGAGCGGAGAGCATTGTTTCTTCGCTGTATACGAACCGGGGTCAGGACTTTCTTCTTATGCGAGAGTCCTGACCCCAAAGCACTAACAATGGTAGGCCGCGAGCAGCATGCGAGTCACTTTAAATGGTGGAGGTGGGGGGATTCGAACCCCCGGCCTCTGCGATGCGAACGCAGCGCTCTCCCACTGAGCTACACCCCCACGAATTTTTCATTCTAACACCTAGCGCGACTTGCCCGCCACCTGCTCAATCGCTTTCACAAGGCCCTGGACTGTGTGCGGTTCAGCGATTGCCGAAACCGGCAAGCCCAACCGCCGCGCCGTCCCGGCCGCGATCGGCCCGATGTAGACCAGCTTGACGTTCTTAAGCGCGGCCGGAAGATCGATGTCCCTCAATAAGCCCAGGAAGTTCTGAACCGTCGAGGAACTGGTGAAGGTAATGACGTCTACGCCGGTTTGCAGCGCCGCTTTGACGTTCGCGACGCCAGTTTCGTCGGCGACAGTTTGATAGCAAGGCGCCACATCGACGATCGCGCCCATGCGCATCAAGGCGTCAGGCAAAAGATCCCTGGCGTTAAGCGCCCGCGGCAATAGTACCCGTCGACCCTTGACCGCCAGCACGCTAAAGGCTTGAATCAGCCCTTCAGCCTTATTGTCTTGCGGGGTTAGATCAACACGAACCCCGGCATCCTTAAGTTTCTTGGCCGTGCCCGGCCCCACCGCCGCTATTTTCGATCCGGTGAACGAGGTGGTGGAACGGCCGGTCGCCAGCAGTCGGCCGATAAAAAATCTGACGGCGTTGGCTGAGGTGAAAATGATCCACTCGTAATGAACCAAGCCCTTAGCCAGGGCCGCGTCGATTCTCTCCAAGGAATAGTCCAGTTTCTGGTAGCTGTCCAACGCGACGGTCTTGATTGTCGGGAACTCGACCACCGACGCCCCCAAACGTTCCAGCTCGTCGACCAGCTCGCTTGCTTGCGCCCTGGCCCTGGTAATAACTATTTTCTTCCCGGAAAGCGATTTCAACAGTTCTCCCGCCTGATCTCGTCCAGAATCTCCGCCGCGCCCATGTCTTTCATTCTCTCAGCCAGCTCACGACCCAACGCTTCTCCGTCCTCGGCCGGCCCGTCTATCTCAGCTCTTAACAAGGTCTCGCCATCTAAGCTGGCCACGACCGCTTTGAGCTTCATCGTCCCATCTTCCAGGACGGCCAGCGCGCCCATCGGCACTTGACAGCCGCCGCCGATCGAGTCGGAAAAAGCCCGCTCAGCCTTAACACAGACTGCCGTATCCCGATCGTTCATAAACTCTACGAAGTCGAGGGTTTTACGGTCCTCTTCCCTGGCCTCGATAACGATAAGACCTTGGCCGACGGCCGGCACGACGATCGAGGCCGGGATGCGTTCGGTAATCTTATCGCCCATCCCCAAACGGGTCAACCCGGCGCCGGACAGGAGGATCGCGTCCAGCTTCTCCTCCTTGAGCTTGCGCAAACGGGTGTCCACATTGCCGCGCAGATCGACAAATCTCAAATCCGGCCTGTAAGCCAGAAGCTGGGCTCGCCGTCTTAGCGAACTCGTGCCGATAACCGCGCCTTCCCTAAGCTCGTCCAGTGTCCTTCCGTCGGCGCTGATTAAAGCGTCCGAAGGATCGTCGCGTTTAAGATATGCGGTCAATATTAAACCTGCCGGAATCTCGGTCGGCATATCCTTGGCCGAGTGTACGGCAATGTCGATTTCCCTTTTTATGAGGGCGTTTTCTATCTCTTTGACGAACAAGCCCTTGTCACCGATTTTGGACAGCGGAGAATCCAAAATCTTGTCGCCCGTAGTCTTAATCTTAACTAGATCGGTGATCGTGCCCGGATGCTGTTTTTTTATCAGCAAGGCTACCTTATCGGCCTGCCATAAAGCCAACTGGCTGCCCCGCGTGCCGATCCGGACCTTAGTCACGCTTCGTCCTCCCCTTGCCTCGCTCGTCAGACAGGCCGAAGAGATATCTAATGCTCTCCAGGTACTGATAACGTTCTTTGTCGCGCTCATGGCTTTTAAGTCTGACAATGGGCTCGTGGAGCATTTTGCTTAAGATGACTTTGGCCATCGCGTTGAGTTCGTTCTTATCCTTCTCAGACAGCCCTTCCATTTTGTTGATCGTCTTGGCGACCTCTTCCTCGCGGATCCGTTCGGCACGTTCCTTAAGGGCGGCGATGGTCGGGACGGTTTCTAAAGAAGAAATCCAGGCGCCGAAGGAGGCAACTTCCTCCTCGATGATTTCCTCGACCTTGGCGGCTTCTTTCTCCCGTTCCGCCAGATTCGAGGCCACAACCGCCTGCAAGTCGTCGATGTTGTAAAGAAACACCCCGTTAATCGAATCGACCTCGGGGGCGATATCTCTCGGCACCGCGATGTCTACCAGAAAGATCGGCGCGTGCCGGCGGGATTTCATAACACCGCTCATGATTTCCCTGGTCAAGACAAATTCGCTGGCGCCGGTCGAGGAGATTACGATATCCGCCCGGCCCATCTCGGCCGGGAAATCCTCAAATCTGGCCGCCCGTCCGCCGAATCTGGCGGCAAAATCGACGGCCCGCTCGTAGGTCCGGTTGGCGACGACGATCTGGGTTACGCCGTTATCACGCAAGGCTTGCGCGGTCAACTCGCTCATGTCTCCCGCGCCAAGAATCAAAACGGTCCGGCCCTTCAAGTCCTCGAAAACGTTCATCGCCAGCTCGACGGCGACGGAGCTTATGCTGACAGCGCTTTCGCCGATGCCCGTTTCCGTCCGGGCCCTTTTACCGACGCGGATCGCGTTCTCAAAAAGTTTGTTGAACGCGGTACCCGTCGCTTCGGCTTCCAACGCCAACGTATAAGCCTCTTTTATTTGGCCTTGAATCTGCGCTTCCCCCAAAACCATGGAATCCAAACTGCAGACGACTCGGTACAGATGATGGACGGCGCGGTCCAATGTATAACAGTAGAGGTGTCTGTCGAGGTCTTTGCGTTTAATCCCGCCGACCTCGACCAGGAAAGACGTCATCTCTTCCCGCCCCTTATCCGCGTCTTCAGCCACGCAGTATATCTCAGTTCGGTTGCAGGTGGACAAGATGACCGCCTCGGCCAAACTCGGGTATAGCCTCAGCCTGTCCAAATGGGCGGCTTGTGTTTCAGCCGGAAAAGAAATCTTCTCGCGCACCTCGACAGGCGCCGTTTTATGGCTCAACCCAAGAACGATAATGTGCACTAAAACCCACGTCCGTAGTTGTGGATGCTGGGGAATATATAGTTGACGAAATACGTGAATATGGCGATGACGAAACCGGCTATGACGATCAAGCTGGCCCGCCTGCCTCTCCATCCGAAGAAGACGCGCCCCGCGATATAGGTCCCGAAAACAGCCCAGGTGACGATAGCCGACAAGATTTTCGGATCGGCCCACCATTGTTGCCAGGCCGGCAACATATTAGCACGCAAAGCGCCGGTCACGATGACCAGGGAAAGGAAAATGAAAGAGATTGATACTGCTTTGTAGGTCAGGCTTTCCAGGGTTTCCAAGGGTGGAAATTTTCTAAAAACTTTATCCAGCCGTTTTTTGTTCTTGAGGCGGTTCTCCTCAACTATCTGTAAAACGGCCGCTATCAGCGCCACGGTCAGCGCCCCGTAAGCCAGCAAGGCCAGGATCACGTGAACGATAACCCAAGCGCTGTTCAAAGCCGGTGTTACCGTATACTCGATCCCGTAGCCCGCCCACGCGTAAAACAAGAGGACAAGTACAGCCGGCATGACCAGCGTCCCGGCCACGCGTATCTTCGGCATTCGTCCGGAGTAAAGCGCCTCCGCCAGAACGTAGGCCCCCAATAAACATAGGGCGTATACGGATCTGGTTGAAAACTGGATGCCGAATTCGGTGACGCCGAAATAAAGCCATTTAACCGCCAGCGATACGGCTAGGAAGCCAAAAGCGGCCACGGCCAGATTACCCGCTAGCGAGTCCCATCGATCACTCTCGCCAGTACTGAAGAAATCCCGTATATAGAAGAGGGCGCTGGCAGCCGTGGCCACCACGGCCAGCCAAAAGCAGAGGGTGACAATAGTAGTATCCAAAACTAATCCTTAAAGCTCGCGCTAGGATTTCTTAAGGGTATCACTAAGGTGGACAAGTTCCTTCTTTACCTGTGATACCTTTACGGCCAGATAGGCCACATATCCGGTTAAAACCAGCCAGGCTCCGATATACGCCCCCAGGACGTAAGGGGCCATCTGAATATCAGGCATAATTATTCCCTCCGGTTTCGATTCTGTCTTTGATGTCGTGTAACGTTTCTTTCACTGTTTCCAGGTCGATTTTTATAAGCAATAAGGCCGTATACATTAAGATAAAACCGATCATGGAGACGGCCAGCCAGAGATACATCTCAGGTTCAAGCCCCGTCCCCTTCCCGCCGATGACGACAGGGTGCATAACGTTTCTGATCAGTCTGGTTGAAAAGAAGGACACCGGTACGTCCAGGGCGGCGATGATCCCGAAAACCGCGGCGTAGGTTGCTCTTTTCCCGCGCTCATCGACCATCGAGCGGAGAAAGAAATACGCCCCGAACAGGAGCAGCAGGATCAGGTAGGTTGTCAGACGCACGTCCCAGGTCCACCAGACTCCCCAGGCCAGATAGTCCCAGGTAATGCCGAATATCATTAACATAACGCCGAAGACAAGACCCAGCTCGGCTGCGCAATAGGCGACGGTGTCGTATTTATAGTCCCTTTTTATCAGGTAAAGAATGCTGGCGACGAAGGTCACCATAAAGGCGATGAACGAGACGATGGCCGTCGGCAGATGCCAGTAAAATATCTTCTGGCTGAATCCTGTTTGCGTCGCCGGCAGGACAGGCAGAACAATGAAAATACCGTAAAGGGAAACCGCCAGACACACCGCCGCGATAACGGCCAAAACTATGATTAGCGTTTTTCTGTTCATTACTCCCCGATCACGAAGTCGTATAAGGCATATCCGGCTAGGAGGAATATTATATCAAAGCCGATTACCAGATACAGCCAGGAGGTCATGTCGCCTGTCCCTTTACCGACGAAAACGGCGTTTGTATAGGATACGACCTGCATCATAAACGGCGTCATGACCGGCAGGTATAGAATCGGCAGCAACAGGTCTTTCGCCCTCGTATTGGCCGAGATCGTGGCCAGCAGGGTGCCCACGCCGCACATGCCTATGTTCCCCAACAATAGAATCAAGATGAGTTCGAGCCAGCCGGTCGCCGCCATGCCCTTCAGAAAGAACAGGGAAAAGATAGGCACGATCACTGCTTCCAAAACAATCAGGAAGATGAAATTGCCGGAGAACTTGGCGACAAAGATAACCGGCCGATCGACCGGGCTTAACAACAGACCGTCCAAACACTCCTCCTCTTTCTCGTGCACGAACGAACGGTTAAGCCCGAGCAACGAGGTGAACAAAACGGCCACCCACAGCATCCCCGCCGCGACCATAGTAAGGTCTTTGACGTTGGGCGAGAACGCGAAGTAGAAAATGACAAGCGCCATGACTGAGAACAGGAAGGTCGACGTCACCACGTCCTTGCTGCGGAGTTCCAGCATCAGGTCTTTCTTAAGGATGGCCCAGTATTGTCTGGCGTCTCGCTTGATCTTGCCGTCAGTCATCGCAGGCTTCCATATCGCATACCTGGCGGTAGGTGGCTCTAAGTTCCCCCGGGGTTAGCGCGTCCTCAGAGCTAAAGACGATCTGCCCGTTTCTAAGGATGATCGCTTTGGTGCCCAGCTCCAGGCTCCGCTCCAAATTGTGGGTAACCATGATAAAAGTCCTCTTGCCGGCCAGCTCGCCGATCAATCCTTCCAGGATATCGATGGCGTGAGGATCGAGACCGGTTTGCGGTTCGTCTAAGAGGAGGATGTCCGGATCGTGCAGGAGCGCCCGGGCAATGCTTAAACGCTGAAACATGCCGCGAGAGAAACCCCGGACCACGTCGAAGCGGCGATGATTAAGCTCGACCCGGTCCAAAAGATCGTCGATCCTAGCGTCAAGATCCTTGACCCCGTACATGTTCCCGTAGAACTTGAGGTTCTCGTATGTCGTCAGGTCGCGGTATAAAAGATGGCTATGAGAGATGAAACCTATGCGCTGCCGGATCTCGGTCGGATTATCCTTGAGCGAGAAACCGTCGATTACCGCGTCCCCGGTCGTCGGCGACAGCAAGGTCGCGAGGATTCTTAGAAGAGTCGTCTTGCCGGCCCCATTGGGACCGAGAATGAGCAGGAAATCACCCGGATCAATGGAAAACGTTATGCCTGAAAGGACCGTGCGCCGGTCGAATTCCTTGGAGATATCGCGAACGTCAATGGCGGCCGCCGGCCCGTTCATTTTCCTTGGGTTAACGGCCGTCTGGGCAGGGCGGCTAGCATGATGCCGAGAATCAGGACAATGCTGCCGGCCCAGACGAACGATATTAAAGGATTGATCTTGACTTCGAAAATCAGCTCGCTCTTATCGTTCATACCTTGAAAGACGATAAAGACGTCGCGGAAAACCTCATATCGGATATCGGCGTTCATGCCCGGTTGTTCCCTGACTTCATAGAAGACATACTCAGGCGCCAGCGTGCCGAGCGATCGGCCACTACTGTCGGCGATATCGAAATTCGTGTGGGCGATCTGTTTATAGGTGCCTTGCGTTTCGGTCAGACCTTTATAGGTGAATTTCATGTCGCCGACTTTGAATGAGGTGCCGACCTTATCCGGAAGAGTCTTCGGTAAAGAGACGGTGTACATGGAACTGCCGACCAGTCCTATCACCGCTATTCCCAAACCGAGATGGGTGATGAAGCCGCCTGCCTGGCCGGGTGTCTTGGTGAAGAAACGGCCTAACGCGGTCATCAAACCCTCGTTCCCGGAGCTCATCCTCGTCATGATTTTTTGGACGTAGATTTGAATCGCGGCGACGATCGCGAACGTGGCGACAATAAGACCGATATACCCGACCCATCCGTTGGCCGGCAGTTTAGCCGCTGGATTGACCGCCGTAACCATTTTCTCCAAGCTCTTCCAGTAGAGGAACCAGGGGACGGCCGAGATCAGGGCGACCGCGCCCGGTATCGCGATCCGCCTTAAGAATTTGTTCCAGTTTGTCTCGCCGAAATCGACTAACGGGCAGATGGACACGATTAATAGAAAGACCACGCCCAGCGGCTGCGCGATGCTGTTATAGACGGCCGGCCCCAGCGTCTGCTTGGTAATTGACGGCAGGAAGGCGCCGGCTAGAATAACCGCCGAACAGAATAGAAGGACGATATTGTTGATATGGTACAGAGCGTCGCGCGAGAAAGCGGACTCAAAGATATGTTTACTCTCAAAGACATTCCAGCGGGAAGCTAGCAGATAACCGCTGCCGCCGAGGGTCGCCGCGATCACCGCCGCGAAATACGTCAGGATCGCCTGGCTTCCTTCGAAGCTGTGAACGGACGTTACAACGCCGCTGCGCGTCATGAAAGCGGCCATTATGACCATGAAAAACGCGCCAACGCTCATCGAGAGCGCCCATCGTTTAAAGCTTTGTCTCTGTCGGTAAATGTGGAACGAGTGCAATAGCGCCGCGCCGCCCAGCCAAGGCAGCAGGCTTGCGTTCTCGACCGGATCCCAACCCCAGTAGCCGCCCCATCCCAAGACAACGTAAGCCCAGGCCGCGCCCAGGAAGATGCCGATTGTCAGAAACAGCCAGCCGACCAGCGTCCAGCGCTGGCTTCGTTCCACCCAAGCCGTCGAGGCGTCCCTTGTGACCATGGCCGCCACTGCGTAAGCGAACGGAACCGTCATCAAGGCGTAGCCGACGAATAACGTCGGTGGATGCAGAACCATAGCCCAGTGCATCAGCAAAGGATTCATGCCCAAGCCGACCTTGATGGCCGAAATCTTGAACGGATTGCCCAAAACCAGCATATAGGCCAGCATAGAGGCTTGGACGATGCCCATTACAATAAGGGCGTTTGAGGTCAGAGTGTCGTAAACCTTGGAACGGAAATAGGCGATAAGCGCGGCGGCGCCGGAGATGATCCATAACCAGAGCAGGAAAGAACCCTCCTGGCCGGCCCAAAGGGCGGCGATGCGATAAAACAGAGTCATATCCGCGCTGGAGTTGTCCGCCACGTACTGGAAGGAATAATCCTTCGCGATAAAACCGTACAGGAGGATCAAGGCGGCCACCGTAACCGAACCGAAGATCGCGTAAACGGTTTGGTAAGGCAGTTTCATCCTCGCCTCCGCGTTGCCTGTCTGGTTGCCCCGGACGTAAAGCATCAAGACCGACGCGATAGCGGCGACAGCCGCCAGCACGAGCGAAACATACCCTACATAAACCATATAAGCTCCTTACTAGCTATTTTGCTTACGCGTTATTTATCTTCGATTTTCTCGTTGGCGTATTTCGACGGGCACTTGGTGACCAGAGAATCGGCTTCGACCAATCCTGCTTTGACATAGGTTCCTTCAGCGATCACCTGGACTTTTTCAGCGAACGATGAAGGCACGGCACCGGTATACTTAACCGACATCTTGTTCTTCTTATCGTCGATGCTGAAGGTAACCGTGGTGCCCGTTTTCTTGATCGTGCCCGGTACGACTTCCCCGCCGACCCTGACGGATTTACCGATTAACGTGGTGTCGTTTTTCAACTCCGTAACCGTCTTGAAATAAGAGAGATTACCTGCCGACGACCTATATAATAGAATCGCCAGAAGCATCAAAACAATCGCCGTGACCACAATCAGCCTGTTTCTGCTGCGTTTTTCCATTGGCACCTCTTGTGTATTCGATAAAGTGTTCTCTTAAGACAAAAATTGATGCCGGCCTATTAGTGAATATTCGAGGCTGCGGCATCAATTAAACTTTATCAGACAATGTGCCAAAAAACAATGGTAGAGGGTGTTGCTGGCGGTCGCTCGTCTCCTATTTCTTCTTCGGATCGTAGTGGCAAACGCTGCATTTGGTCGAGATTTTATCCTTCTTATGACAATCGACGCAGACTTTCATCCTGACCACGTTTTTCTTAACCTGTTTGTTTATGTGAACCAGTTCCTTATGACAGTCTACGCATTTGTATGGATTGTCCTTCATTTTATGATGAGCGGCCGGGAGTTTGATGTCCGAACCCGCGGTCGGCGACCGGTGCTCGGAATGACAGTCGATGCAATAAGCGTTGGGGATCCCGTCCCCCGCCTTGATTACGGCCGGTCGGAAAACGGTACCCACGACTATATACCTGAAGAGAGCTACCTTGCCGCGGAACTGGCCGACGATGCCCGGGCCGTTATGGCAAGACACGCAGTCTATGTTGGCGTGCGTCGATTTGGTCCAGGTGTTGTAGTAAGGTTTCATGACATGACAAGAACCGCAGAACGAATTACGGCTTGCCCATATCCACGGCGTCGCTATTGCTAGAAGTATCAACAGAATAAGGCCCATGATCGTTATCCATCTGGCGCGGCCGGGACGCCGGCCGGAACGTCTTACAGGACGCGCGGGACTTTCCGTTTCCACTGACGCTTCTCCTTTATTTAGGAAAAATGGTGCAGCCGAAATTGTAACACTCGCTTTCGCGGCGGCGCAAGACGCGCTAATCCTTTATCAAGGACCTCGCCAGCACGATGGAAAGCACCGCGGCGGCTAAAAAGAAGAGAAATATCAGCAGCGTGTCGAGCTTGATAAAAGAGGACGAGGAGTTACGGATCGGATTGCTTGTCGGGTGCATGACGGCCGGCACGCGTGCCAGAAGAAGCCAGACTGAGGCGCCCATCAAAACGTTCAGCGAAGCGATAATCCTGGGCGCGTGAAACGTCAAAGAAACCAGGAATATGGCCGTCAGAACCAGGAAAATGGACGCCGCCAGCAAAAGTCGCGGTTCCCCCCACATGATCCCGCCCCATGTCAATTGCATCGCGACCAGGCTGGAAGACAGGTAGATAAACCAGAATATCAAAGTGACCGCTTTGGTAGGTTTAGCCCAGTCGAAGAGAGTCTTTTTGTCCGTTACAAGGTATAAAAGTCCTAAAATGCCGACACAGGTTACCAGAATCAGGCTGACGAAAACCAGGCCGGCGTGCAGGTAAATCAACTTGGCCGCTTCGCCCAGCTGAGCCTCAGCCGGGGCTAAATACGCGGTTACCAAGGCGGCGGCAACAGAGGCGGCGATACCGGCGGCCAATATGGCTTTCTTAGTCACCGTGACCCTGTCCCTGAGCCATCTCCAAGGCGTGCGGCAATACCGGCAAGAGAACCTCGAGATGCTCCTGGACGGCTTTTAAGCTGCCGGGCAGGTTGATGATTATCGTCTTATCGCGTTGCCCGCTGACGGCGCGGGATAGCATGGCTTGCGGAGTAATCTTGAGGCTGGCCGCCCTCAGCGCTTCGGCGAATCCGGGGGCGGAGCGGTTTATAATGTCCAGCGTCGCCTCCGGCGTCACGTCCCGAGGGGACAGTCCGGTGCCGCCGGTCGTGAGAATCAAATCGACACGCTTGATGTCGGAATATATAATCAGCTTGGCCCGGATAGCCTCGAAATCGTCAGCCACGATTTCGTAATCGACGATTTCCGCGCCTTGGGTTTCCAGAGTCGCTTTGATGTAAGCGCCGCTGGTGTCCTCCCGCTGGCCGACCGAACCCTTATCGCTGACCGTTAATATGGCAACACGCATTTAATGCTCCCTTGCTAGTAGTTAGTAATTAGTTGGTAGTTGGTAGTTGGTAGTTGGTAGTTGGAGCGTACTCGTACTCGCACTAACTACTAACCGCTAATCACCAACAACTATGATAGTGTCTCCGGCTTTTATATCGCCTTCGGTGATGACGATGGTAAAGATACCCTCGCGCGGCATAACGCAGTCGCCGACCTGACGTCGTATCTCACAAGCCAGGTGACACTCCTTACCGATCTGGGTAACCTCCAGCTCGGCTTGGTCGCCGATTTTCAACCGGGTGCCGATCGGGAGTTTCATTACTTCGATACCTGTTGTTGTGATGTTCTCGGCAAAATCGCCCGGTTTCAGGGTGATGTCCTTCAATCCGGCCTGCATCTTATCAATGCTCTCTTGCGCCAGCATGCTTACCTGCCGGTGCCATTTACCGGCATGCGCGTCGCCCTCAATGCCGTGTTCGATAACCAGACGGCAGGACGGCACCGTCTTCTTCCGGATGCCCTTCTCGGTGCTAACGTTAACTGCTACTACTTCAGCCACGGTTCCACTCTCCGCTTTTTCCGCCAGTTTTCCTTATCAACTTGATCTCTTTAATGGTTATTCCTTTCTCCGCCGCTTTGCACATATCGTAGATGGTCAACGCGGCCACCGAGGCCGCGGTCATAGCTTCCATCTCGACGCCTGTCCGCGCCGTCGTTCTAGCCGTCGCCGTAACTATGATTGTTGATTTACCTTCATCCACCTCGAAATCCACGTTGACGGAATCCAAGGGCAGAGGATGTGTCAGCGGAATCAGGTCGGGCGTCTTCTTGGCCGCCATTATGCCGGCTAATCTGGCCGCGCCGAAAACGTCGCCTTTCTTGACATTTCCTTCCTGGACCAGCTTTAACGTAGCCGGTTCAAGGGAAATCCAGGCTTCGGCGACCGCTTCTCTGGCAGTCACGGCCTTTTCGCCGACATCGACCATATGCGCCTGCCCTTTGTCGTCGATATGTGAAAGCTTTTTAGTCATGTGTGTCTCCCGTTATTAGTGATACTGGTGATGTCGGTAGTGATATAGGTGATGAATCCACTTCACTTCCGTCACTCGTTTTATCCGCCTATTTGTCCCATCGTCCGGCCGTCCTCTGACCGCTCGGACAAATTGTAGCGTTCCGGTTTCCCCGACACGGCCAGCTTGATAAGCTTTTCCGTCTTAATTCTATCAAACTGCGGCCTTAAACCCGGCTTGATGTCGATTTCCTCGTCGCAAAACAGACACAGGCGCAGCTTGCCGTCAGCCGTCAGCCTCAAACGGTTACACTCGGGGCAGAAGTGTTTGCTCATCGCCGAAATCTGGCTGATCGCGCCTTGGGCGCCTTTATAGCGGAAATACTTCCGGCCGGGACCGGCTCCCGCCGGCGATTCTACCTCTTCCATCTCCCCGTAACTTTTCAGTTTCTCCGTTATTTGTTCGGCCGTTAAAAATGTCGAATCGGCAACGCCGTTACTCACCGGCATGTATTCGATGAACCGGACGTACACCGGATACTCGTAGGTCAGTTTGACGAACGGCGCGAAGTCGTCGCTTAAACCCCGCATCGCGACCACGTTGAATTTAATCGGGTGCATGCCGACCTCAATCGCCTTCATGATTCCGGCCAATGCCTCGCTGACGTCGCCTATCCTGGTTATCTGTCTGAAATTGACCGGATCGAAAGTGTCGATCCCGATATTCACGCGCTTTATGCCCACCCTATATAGATCTTCGGCGAACTTTCCTAGAAGAACGGCGTTGGTTGTTAGGGAAACATCCTCGACGCCCGGGATTTTTACCAGACGCTCGACAAAACCGATAAAATCCTTGCGGATCAGAGGCTCTCCGCCCGTCAATCTGACATGCTTTATCCCTAAGCCCGCCGCGGCCGTGACAAAGTCCAACATCTCCTCGTACGACAGGATCTCTTCATGCGGCAGGAGGTCAATGCCGTGCTCGGGCGTGCAATATACGCACCTCAAATTGCACCGGTCGATAACCGATATCCTCAGATAGTCGATTGTCCTTCCATAGTTGTCAACGAGCATTTAGTGATCCTCCGGTTGTGAGATTAAGCGCGTCCGAACCCTCTCACCCGCTTTAACCGATTCGATTTCGGGCGGAATCAGCGCCAACCCGTCGGCCAGCACCATCGATTTCAGTATCCCCGAACCCTGCGGTCCGGTGCTTTCGGCGTAGTAGTCCCCGTTCTTCTTCTGAACGCGGACGCGGATATAATGAAGCCTGCCCGGCCGCTTACGGATGTCGCTTGTTAGAATCGCCTGCACCTCGGGCCGGAATAGATATGTCCGGCCCATCATTTTCCGGATGGCCGGCCGAACGTATTCCTCGAAACAAACCATTGTGGCCACGGGATTGCCCGGCAGACCGAATACGTAACGGCCGTTCAACACCCAGAATCCTAAGGGGTGTCCGGGTTTTTGCGCTATCTTCCAGAACTTTTGTTCGGCGCCCATCTCGTCCAAAACATCCTTGACGACGTCGTATTTGCCGACGGAAACTCCCCCAGTGGTTAGGACAATGTCGGCCTGGTCGAGGGCTTCGGTGAACAGTTTCCGGGCCGCTTCTTTGGTGTCGGAGGCAATCCCCAACCGGATAGGTATGGCGCCGGCTTCCGTAATCTGAGCCGCCAGTGAATACGCGTTGCTGTTGCGGATCTTGCCCGGTTCCAATGGTTGCCCGACTTCCAAAAGTTCATCGCCCGTCGTGACAATGGCGATTCTGGCCCGGCGGACCGTTTGAACTTCCGGAAACCCGAGGGACGCCAACAAACCGATCTCCGCAGGTTTTAGCTCCCGGCCGGCGTCGATGACTTTCTCGCCCGTAGCCACGTCCTCGCCGGCTCGCCGTACATTGCCCTTGCTTTTAACCTTGACGGTTATGGTAACCGGCTTGAAGGAACTGCCGTCGGATTCGTCCGTCTCAAAGGCTTCGCGCGCGCCGCCGTCGTCAGTTGTCGTATCCTCGACGCGAACGACTGTGTCCGCGCCGACCGGCATCTGCGCGCCGGTCATGATGCGGGCGGCGGCCCCCGGCATAATTTCTTTGAGGGGCGTGTCGCCGGCCTTGATGTCGTCGATTACATCCAGGGTGACCGGATGATCGGCGGCCGCTTCAGCGACGTCCTCCCACCTGACCGCGTAGCCATCCATCGCCGAGTTGTCAAAGGGCGGGATGTCGTCGCGGCTGATTATGTCCTCGGCCAAGACCAGACCAAGCGCTTGCTCAAGTGGAGTCGCCTCGGTTTCTAACGTTTCGACCGTTGCCAAAACAATATCTAAAGCTTCTTTAGGATTTAACATGCTTGCCTCTCTCAATGACGTGAACCGACGTCGCTTTGAAGCCGGCGATAACCTCCATGCCGACGCCTATGTGCAAGTCGTCCAGTGAACGCCGGGTAATTAGGGCTTTAAGGATGGTACCGCAGTCAACCGTAACCCGGGCGACCGCTCCCAGATTTTCAATCGCGGCAACCTTGCCCGGCAGCCTGTTCCTGGCGCTGGCGCGGCCGGTCCGCTTTCCTTTGGCGATGTCCTCGATGAATATCTCCTCCGGCCGGATACAAACGGTCACATCGCTCTCGGGCGGCAGGTCGGAAACCGCCTCGATGTCCATATCCGTCGTTTCTATAAGCGCCAGGCCATCGCTTGAAGACAGAATGCGTCCCGGCAGGATATTACCCGCGCCGACGAAAGCGGCGATATCGGTCGTTGCCGGCCGGTAAAAAACATCCTCCGCCGTCCCCGTCTGGACGACGCGGCCGCCCTCCATGACCGCCAACCGATCGGCTACGATAAAGGCTTCTTCCCGGCTATGCGTCACGTAAACGCAGGTTACGTTTAATTTCTTTAGTATCTCCATAAGCTCGCGCAGGAGTCCTTCCTTAGTGCCGGGGTCCAAAGAGGCCATCGGCTCATCCAGCAGCAAGAGATCGGGTCCGAAAACCAGCGACCTGGCCAGCGAGACGCGATGCGCTTCGCCGCCTGATAGTGACATTGCGTCGGCGGCGGCCAGATTACTGACCTTGAAAAGGTCCAGAATCTCGTTGACCTTTTCGTCTCTCTCCCCTTTTGACGCGCCCCTTAGCTTCAATCCGTAGGCGACGTTTTCATATACGGAGCCTTTGAAAAGAAGAGGGATCTGGAAAGCCATTGAGATCTTCCGGCGCACGGCTGAACCAGGTTTGGCCCGGGTGATGTCCTCGTCCCGCCAGAACAGCCTCCCGCTGTCGGGCCGCACGGTCAGGTCCAGGATTCCCAAGAGTGTGCTTTTGCCGGCCCCGGTCGGTCCGAGCACGGCCAGCCGCTCGTTTTCCTCGACCGAGAATGCCGGCACGTTGAGAATCTCCTGACCGTTTCTCGTGACTTCAATTGATTCGCATGACATAAGCGAACTTGCCATTCTATCGTTTCCTTTGCTGGGCGTAGGTAATAAAACCGTTCACGACGAACGCCAGCGTGAGTAGTATGATGCTCAGCGCGATCGCCATGCTGGTATGTCCCTGACGCGTTTCCATGACAATCGCCGTGGTCAACACCCTGGTTGAATCCTTGATGTTGCCGCCGACCATCATGACCGCTCCGACCTCGCTGATAATCGCGCCGAATCCGGCCGCGACCGAAGCGAGCAGGCCGAGGCGCGCTTCCCTGACTATTTTGAAAAACAGTTGGACATTACTGGCGCCCAACGAGTAGATTTGCGAAATGAGACGCTGGTCGAGAGCTTGAACGGCCGCTAAAGTCACCCCGATCACCATCGGCGTCGCGATGATGACCTCGGCCAATATCATGGCCGACGGCGTGTATAGAATATCCAAGGTACCCAACGGACCGTATCTGGATATCAACAGATAAACAAACAGGCCGACGACCACCGGTGGCAAGGCCATCCCGGTATTGGTCAGAGTGACGAAAAATTGCCGCCCTTTGAACCTGGTCAGCCCCATAAAGGCGCCCACCGGCAAACCGATGACCATAGCTATAAGCGCCGCCGTTCCCGTAACTTTAAGGGTCATGCTGACGATCTCAACAATGTCCTTATTGAAGCTGAACAAGAGTCCGAAAGCTTCGAGAAATCCCTGCCAGATCAGTTGCACGCGCTACTCACTTTAGAAACAGCCGAGGGCGCAGTTCTTGATCTTGACGTCGATTTGATTACAGGCGTCTCCGATCACCTTCGGCGCTACGCCCAGGTCGTCGGCTAGTTTGCGCGCCTCCGGACAGCTAAGGCCGTTGTCTCCGGCCGCCTCTTTGACCTTATTCAATACCTCTTGTGATACGTTATTCTCTGTCACTGCCGCATCTCCTCCATCACTAACATCACTGCCACAACTTCAAAAAACAAAAAACGCGCGTCTCCCGCTAACGGAATAACGCGCGTCATAGACACTCGTTACTCTCCTTTCCAAACACGGGAGGCGTTGAGATTGCTCTCGACACCCTAGGGCTGTCTCGCGACAGCCGCCGCCTTCGCTTTCCCGAAGGGACTGGCGAAGGTCGGAGAGATTGTATTAGATGTTACTTTATGCCTTAGACAATAGCAGGTTAAAAAGCTTTTCGCAAGCCCATCAGGTCGTCCGGGAAGGCCGGCGCGTTATTTCCCTTATGATACAATTGACGCGACCAAACAAGGAGGTTTCTTGGACGCTCCAGTCATCAAAGTCAGCGAGCTGACAAAGCGTTTTGACGGATTTACCGCCGTCGACGCCGTTAGCTTCGAAGTCGCGGCCGGCGAGCTTTTCGGGTTTATCGGGCCGAACGGAGCCGGTAAGACGACAACCATAAACATGCTTGTCACGCTGGTCAGACCGTCGGCCGGCGCCGCCTCCATAGCCGGTTACGACGTCGCCGCCGAATCCGGACGGGTCCGGGAGTCGATCGGCGTCGTCTTCCAAGATCCGACGCTTGATAACCGCCTGACCGGGATGGAAAACCTTGACTTCCACGCCTCCGTGTACCACATCCCGAAGCAAGACCGGGCCCGCCGGATCGCCGAGGCTCTGGCGCTGGTCGAGCTGACGGAACAAGCCGGCGACATCGTCGACAATTACTCCGGCGGTATGAAACGACGCTTAGAGGTCGCCCGAGGCTTATTGCACACCCCCAAGGTATTGTTCCTTGACGAGCCGACGCTCGGGCTGGATCCGCAAACGCGGAACCGGATTTGGGAGTATTTACGCGCCTTAGCGGCCAAGTCGGGAACCACGGTCTTCATGACCACGCATTACATGGACGAAGCGGAGAATTGTGACCGAGTCGCTATTATCGACCAGGGCCGGATCGTCGCCCTGGACACCCCGGCCGCTTTAAAGAAATTTACCGGCAAGAATCGTATGGACGATGTCTTTCTCGAGCTTACCGGCAAGGAGATCAGGGAAGGCTTCGCCACCCCGAAGAAACATATGAGCGACATCGCCGCCCGCGCTAAAGGAGGGCGTTGATGGACTTCGACGCCGTTTACTCCATCTGGAAGCGCGACCTGGTCGTCAACTGGCGAGACCGCGGCCAGCTAATCGGAAGCCTGGTCAGGTCCATCCTGTGGCTCGTCGTCCTAGGCTTGGGCCTAAAAGCCGCCTTCCGTTCCGTCGGCGGCGTAACCTTCAGCCAATACATCTTCGCCGGCATAATCGGCATGACTTTGCTCTTTGCGGGCGTCCAGTCAGCCATCAGTATAGTCTGGGAAAGGGAATTCGGATTCTTAAGGGAACTTCTGGTCGCGCCGATTTCCCGAGGTTCCATCACCCTGGCCAAAATCTTAAGCGGCGCGACGTGGGCTATGCTTCAGGGAACGGTCGTCCTGGCCTTGGCGCCTGTCGTCGGCGTCAGCCTGACGCCAGTAATCATTATCAAGTCGCTCGCGGTCATGGCTTTGATGGCGGTCATGCTAACGTCCATCGGTATCGTCATCGCCTCCCGCATCAAAAGCTTCCAGGGCTTCGGTGTCATCGTCAACATCTTCATCATGCCGATGTTCTTCTTGAGCACGGCCATCTTCCCGCTACCCTGGCTGCCTGACTGGCTGAAGTACATAATGATGGCCAATCCGCTTACCTACGCGGTCGACGCCCTGCGTAACGTAACAGTCGGCCTCTACGATTTCCCCTTGTGGTTCGATCTCGGTCTGACGGCCGCCCTGACTTTCCTCTTGGCCGCGCTGGCCTGGCAGCTCTTCGTCAAAGAAATCTAACCGAAGGCCCGCCAAGAATTGTCTATAACACAAACACTACTGTGCCCTGGAGTACGATAGTGTTGGTGTTGATATTTCATTAGTGTTCCTTTAATATCATATTATGTCAAATATTTTTACTCCAAAGAGGGATTTGAGTGCATTGTTGAGAGAACGACAGCTTCAGTCTTTGATCTATCTCTGCGACGCCCTCTCATCTTTAAGAGATCCTGTTGAGACTGCGAAGATTCTTCGAGACCTTCTCTCTCCTCAAGAAATGACAATGATTGCCAACCGACTACAGATCGCTGTCTTATTGCTCGAAGGCTATTCCTACCAGGAAATTAGAAAAACACTTGGTGTAAGCGAAAGTACAATTTCTAGAATCAGCAACTGGCTAGAGATAAGGGGAGATGCTTATAGAGCTCTTAAGCGAAGAACAAAACTAAGGTCGCTCATTCCTAATCACGAGGATTCTTATCAAAGTCCAAAGAATGTAAGCGCTCAGTACCTATGGCCGTCCACGCTGATATCGGATCTCCTCGCCGTAATGACGAAAGACAACGCTTATCAAATCTTGAATATCCTGGCAGAAGCTAAGCAGAAACCTGAGTTGTTTCGAGTGCTTAACTCATTTAGAGAAATATAATTTGATATAAATAAATCCGCTTAGATAGCCAACACTATCGTGCCCTGGAGCACGATAGTGTTGGCTATCTAAGAACGGTTTTTGGGGTTAAAGAGGGGGAAGTTCTTGTCCTCGAAGGCTTGGTAATCAGGGCACTTGCGACAGTGCGGCCGCAGGCAGAACTGGTTGATCTGTTCTTTGGTCAGCGAATCGCCGGCGCCCGGCAGGTCGCAGCGGTAATGACCGCTATTGGTTTTGGCGACAAACGGGCAGTTCAATTCCCCCGGTCTCTCACACATAATGCCTCCTTGCTAGCCCAGAAGAGAGAAGGCGCGAGCCCAGAAGCGGCTTCTGCGCTTTAGTCTTTTGCGCTTCAAAAGGTGTAATAGTGGCTGCAGTCAAGCTCGCGCAGTTCATAGTATTTCGTCTGCATACCCGGCGTCAGCCACGGTTGAATCTCTCCGACGGCCGTCCGGAAGTGTTCCATTTTAATCTTATCCGAACCGGTTTTGACGGCGTTTAAGGCCGCCCGTTTACACAGGTTCTCCAGATCCCAGCCGACATAGCCCTCAGTCTCCTTGGCCAGAAGCGGGAAATCAATCTCACCGCCCAGGTTCTTTTCCAGACGCTTGATATAGATGCGGAGGATACCTTCCCGGTCCGCCGTGGTCGGCGGGTGGACGAAAACCTTGCGGTTGAACCGGCTCTTCTCTTTAACCAAAGCCTGGTCGACTACATCAATGCGGTAGCAGGAACCGACCAGCGCGACACCTTTGGCCATCGGGCTAACATCCCCGCCTTCCTGCAGCTTGTCGATCTCCTCGATGAAGACCGTCGTCAAGTCCTTGTCGGCGAATGTCGGCGGAATTCCGCGCAGGTTCCCCTTTTCCCATTCGTAATCGGCGCCCGCCCTGGCAGCCAGCCACTCAACATCCGAGACGAACAACACGGCCGGCGCTTTGGCTTTCGCTTCGGCGAACGCTTTCTTGAGTTCTTCCGGCTTGCCCAGCATCTCCTGTCCGGACACGTATATGTAATGGGCGCCCGCGTCCGACGCGCTGGCCTCGGCCAGCATCTTTATCCCCGTCCCCAGCGGTCCCCACATCAGCACGCCCGCAGGCGGATCGATGTTCATGCCGGTTATCAACTCAGGTGATTTAAGCGGCAGGGAAACCATTTCCCTAAGGATTTCCTTGATGTCGTCGAACCCTCCGACGTCGTCCCATTTAACACGCGGCGGCCGGCTTAAGAAATAGACCCCGCCCTCGCCGTGATGATGGTCGTGATGCATCTAACCTCCGTTTTTATACCGGCAATCCCGGTTCATAGATCAGCCTGTCTATGCCTTTATCAAGCAGTTCATTCTCAGGCGGAAGAACGTCGTGGCGATAGAATTGGGCGTTTCCGCTAATGAATATCGTCCGATCGAACAAGTCTCCCGTCTCTTCTATAATACCCTGTAGGCAGGGTCGGCCGCACCTGCCGCGCATGTTCGGCCAGGTACTGCCGTCATAAGCCCAGGGGCAGTAACGGGTTGTCGTGACATACGTGTATGGCGTGTAGACGGACGCGGCCAGCTTGGATCCAGAGAAATCGGACGCTATGCCTTGAGCCGGATTATCCATTTCCACCCGGTTGACTCCTATATCCGTCAAATAACCGCGCACCGTTTCGTTGTCGGCGCCGCTAAACCCCCATTGCTCCGCCAAGGCCGGCGGCGCGTCTTGTCGGCGGGTAGAAATCCCGAATCCCCGCTTCTGCTTCACGAGCAGCCTGCCTAAAACGGGTGTAAGATTCGGATGAAATTCCAGCATCCGGCGCAACACGCCGAAGTCGTTAGCTACTACCTCTATCGCTCCGGCAGCCGGCAGGACGGCAATCGCCCGTTCAACCGCCGCCAAACCGCTGTCGGTCACATACGGCGTTACCAGGGTGAATCGCATGTCGTTGGCCGCCGCGTAAGCGACGGCCCGTTTGACCTCATCCGCGGTAGGGATCTTGATCTCACAGAATTCGACGCCGAAATACAGCCTGTCGTAACCTTGAGCGGTTTCTAAATCGTCTGCCGGGCTAATCAGAACGGCGTTCTCCATCGGGCTCACCCCTCCGCCGGGAAATAGCATTCATATGGCGAGCAGGGCAAATCGAACAGCCTCTCATGCGAGGCGCGGGCGGCTTTTGCTACGTCGACTCTGGAGGCGCCCATGGCCGTCAAGTCGCGTATGGTCTTCAAAGCGGCGATCGCGGCCAGTTTATGTTCGGTTTTGCGGCCGCGGCCAGCGATCTTGGCGGCCGTCAAACCTGCTTTCATGAGGTCGTAGACGCCGCATAAGCCGCAGGCGTTCCCTCTGACGGCCTCTGCCCAGCCGGACTGGGCTGCGGCAGCCGCGGCCGCTTCCGGATTGTCTGCCGGAACAGGCTTAAGCTCGCAGGCCCGCCCGCACGGCCAGACGTGGTCGGGATCGTCGTGATGGAAGAACGAGCAGAGGCCTTCTATGTTCGGGCACTTTCCATACATTACGAATGCCTCGAACTCCAGGCTGGGGACATTGGCGACAACCTTCGCGATTTCCTGGACGGTCAGCGTCCGGTCCAAAACGACGCGGGCCACCCCAAGGTCCTTGAAAAAGAGCGCCGCCTGGCTGTTGAGGACAGCCGACAGGATGCTTAAATGAAGTTCCAGCGGTAGACGCAGCTTGTTGAGCTCAAGAATAAGGCCGAGATCGGCCACCAACAGACCGTCGACGCCTACAGCGGCCGCCTCTTGCGCAAGTTTCAAGACGGCCGGCATCTGCTTCGGGGTGTAGAAATCGTTGTTAAGTGTCAGATAGAAACGCACGCCCATGCCGTGCGACAGCTCAACGGCCTTAGCCAGTTCGTCGATTGTCGCGAACTGAGCGGCCTGAAAAGTGCGTTTGTTGATGGAGCCGACCTCGCCGTACGTTTCGTCCCATGCGGACGGTATGAAACCTCCGTATAGCTCGTCGGCCCCCGCGTCTATAAGCGGACGGACCTCGACCAGACGGTCCGCGGGAGCGAGTATCTTCAAGTGATTATTTGTCTTCGTCCGTCAGGTATTTTTCAGGATTCCTATCGAAGACTATCTTGCAGCCGGGCGCGCAGAAGTAGTAAGTCGCGCCATTATATTCCGAGGTGCCTCCGGGAGGATTATTCTCGTCGACGTCCATTTTGCAGACAGGATCTATAGCCATGGTTCCTCCTTTTCCTTAACTCCTAGTCTAGAGCTGACCGCCCGATATCTCAAGATTGTACTTACTTGTCCTTAGAGTAATAATTAAGAAAACAACTTTTGCACGTTGAGGAGGAAGCGGCAATGGCTGTAATCGAGACAAAAAAGCTGACCAAGTATTACGGCAAATCGCGGGGAATCATTGACGTCGATATCAGCGTGGAAGAGGGCGAAATCTACGGTTTCATCGGGCCTAACGGCGCCGGCAAATCGACCACCATCCGGGTCCTTTTATCGTTGATCTACGCGACCAGTGGCTCTGCTACTATATTCGGGAAAGACGTTGTGAAATACGGGCCCGAGATCAAGATGGAGATCGGCTACCTGCCCTCCGAGGTCTTCTATTACGACAACATGCGCGTCAGAGAGCTCTTGAATTACTCCGCCAGCTTCTACAAGAAAGACTGCTCCAAGCGGATTAAGGAATTATCCGAGATCATGGACCTTGATCTCGACAAGAAGATCGACGATCTGTCATACGGGAACAAGAAGAAAGTGGGGATCGTCCAGGGCCTCATCCATGATCCGAAACTGATAATCCTGGATGAACCGACCGGTGGACTCGATCCGTTGATGCAGCAGAAGTTCTTCGAACTTGTGCACGAGGAAAACCGCAAGGGCGCGACCATATTCCTCTCCTCCCACGTCCTGAGCGAGGTCCAGAGATTGTGCGACCGGGTCGCCATCATCAAAGAAGGTCGCATCATCCAGATAGAGAAGATGAGCGACCTGGCCCAAAGCAACTACAGTCAGTTCCGGGTAGTCGCCAACAAACCCATCGAACCCGGCTATTTCGACATGCCGGGGATATCCAACCTGCAGACGAACACGACCCGCGCGAGCTTCCTCTTTAAGGGCAACCTCAACACCATAACCCGGAAGCTAGCAGATCTTGACCTGCAAAGTCTATTAGTCGAAGAGCCTGACCTGGAAGAGATATTCTTACATTACTACGAGTAGGAGAGGAATATGAAAGCCCTTTTCTGGCAAGAAATAAAACAGAACCGCCGAACGGCGATCATATGGATAATCTCTTTAACGAGCGTGGCGGCGCTGTATATGTTGATCTTCCCCGCCTTCGCCGACGCTGCGGAAACGGTAAACAAGATCTATCAGTCTTTCCCGCTTGCCTTGCGCAAGGCTTTCGGACTCAACTTCGACCCCAAGTTCGCCCTGGCCAGCTTCTACGCGCTGGTCCTCGGATTCACCACCCTCGCCGCCGCAATTCAGGCGATGAATCTGGGAACGGCATCCCTTAGCAAAGAAGAACGCGGCAAGACTGCGGAATTCCTGCTTTCCAAACCCATCAAGAGGTCAAGTATCGTATCCGCCAAGCTGGCCGCCGCGGTCGTGGTCATCGCCGGGACCAACGTGGTTTTTGTCAGCGCCACCTGGACTATCATGATGGCGGTCTCGAAAGTCGCCCTGTCGACATCGGTGTTTCTCTTGATGTCGCTGACTCTGCTATTCGTACAGATATTCTTTGTCGCGTTGGGATTTCTGATATCGGTTTCCGCCAAGAGGATCAAGAACGTCCTTTCGGTGTCGCTGGTAACGGTCTTCGCTTTCTACATAGTCGGTATGTTCGATGCGGTGCTTGGGGCAAAAGCCGTTCGCTACCTGACGCCTTTTAAATTCTTCGACTTGATCTATGTCTATAAACACGGCTCTTACGAGTGGCAGTATCCGCTGATAGAGATTATGTTCGTCATAGCCGCCGTCGCGGCCGGTTACTATATCTACAGTCGGCGGGACATAAGTTCTATTTAGCCGCCTAAAAAGATGAAAGGACTTTAGCTGATATGAATGTCTTCTTACGGGAATTCAAGGCTCACCGCAAGGGGCTGATCTGGTGGTCGGTCGGGATGTTTTTTCTGGTTTATTCCGGCATGGCTAAGTTCGACGCCTACCAGAAATCAGGCGTAAACGTCACTAAGATTTTTGACACCCTGCCCAAAGCGGTTAAGGCCGTTCTGGGGGTCCGCGACGTCAATCTATCCACGGCAATCGGGTTCTTTGTTATCCTGTTCATCTACCTGATCGTGATGGCGTCGATTCACGCCGCGTTGCTCGGCGCAGGCGTTCTTACGGAAGAGGAGCTTGACCGGACCACGGAGTTTCTATTCGCCAAACCGATATCCAGGGCCAAAGCCGTAGCGGCGAAGTTGTCGGCGGCGCTCCTGAACGTGACAGTTTTGAACCTTGTGACAACAGTCTCATCGGTCGCTTTTGTCGCCGCTTACAACAGGGGCGAATCCGCGACGACAGAGGTTTTACTGCTGATGGGCGGGATGTACCTGGCGCAGCTGCTGTTTCTCTCCGCAGGGTTGGCGGCTGCGGCAATCATCAAGAGACCGAAACGGGCGGCCGCCGTTGTCTCAGCCTATTTGTTCAGCGCCTATTTCCTGTCGTTATGGCTTGACGTAACCGAGAAGGCTCAATGGCTTAAGTACGCGACGCCGTTCAAGTACTTTGACGCGGCGACGATTGTCAAGAATACCGCGCTGAATCCGGTGTATTTCGCCATCTCGGTTTCCTTAACCGCGGTTCTAGGCGTTTTGGCCTTCGTCTTCTATCAGAAGCGGGACTTAAACGTCTGACCTTTTTGTCGCGAACGATAAGGAAATAAGCCTGCTAATAATCATGCGTAATGGGTGACGCGGTTCTTGCTTTTGATATAAGGGCGGATGGCACCGGAGCCTCATCTTTAGACACGAGTACTTCGCGGGTGATGCTTTAGAAGCGAGCATGCAGGCAAATCGCTGTTCGAGCGGAGAGCATTGTTCGCTCGCCGCGGCGACTTAAAACACGGGGTCAGGCCCTATCTCATAAGAAGAAAGGGACTGACCCCAAAACACTAACGATGGTAGACCGCGAGCGGCATGCGAGTCTATTATTTATGCAGAACCCGCGCAATTACGAGTGGTGCCCGGGGTGGGACTCGAACCCACAAGGATTGCTCCGGCGGATTTTAAGTCCGCTGCGTCTGCCAATTCCGCCACCCGGGCCTTTTAGATGTTGGCCGTTAGATATTAGTTGTTAGTAGATTTTATAGTAATCGCCTGTTGTCCGCTAATAACTAACTACCAACGACTAACCACTAACTTCTTTTGCCAGCGTCAGCAACGTTCCGTCGATGATGTCGCTTTCGCTGACGGTCATTTCCGAGGCGCCTAGCTCGTCCAACACAGCCGCCGTGATCAAAGCCCCCGCGATAATCACGTCCGCCCGTTTTGGCTCCAAGCCGGCCAGGCCGCGCCTGCCCTCCAAGCCCATCGACATGAATACTTTTAGCGCGATGTCAATGTCGTCGCGCGTCAGCCGGGAGAGGTGTATTTTGACCGGATCATAATCCCTAAGACCCAAGCGGACCGCTTTGATAGTCGTAACTGTGCCGGCCACCCCGATTACCGTTAAGCCGTCAGCGGCCGGGCGAATATGTCTTAGTCCGTTTTTCACGGCATCGCGCGCCCACTGGCTGATCATAACAACTTCGTCGGGCGCTGGCGGATCGTGCCGGACAAACAGTTCAGTTAGCCTGACGCTACCGATATCCAGGCTGGCCGCTTGGTCCATAACGCGCCCGCGGCCTGAAATAAGTTCGGTCGAACCGCCGCCCACATCAAAAACTAAGACCGGTTGCCGCAGCTCCACAAAGGGAAAGCCTTCAACCGCTCCCAGGAACGCATAAGCCGCTTCCGTCTCGCCAGTGATGATGTCGACCGGCGTCCCCAGCACCTCGCCGGCCGCAGCCAGAAACTCTCCGCTATTGCCGGCGTCGCGGGCCGCGCTGGTCGCGACCGCCTTTATCGCTTCCGCGCCTAGCCGCGCGGTTTCGTCCTCGTATTCAGCCAAAGTCTCCAGGGTTCGGACGACTGCTTCGGGCTTAAACATCCCCGACTCCCCCAAACCTTGACCAAGCCGCGTGATAACGGCTCGCCGAACAACGTCGGTTTTGACTCCTTCCTTACTGACGTCGGAGACAAGCAACCTCACCGTGTTAGTACCGATATCAATGGCCGCTAAACGCGTCATGAAACCAACGCCTCAAAATAAGCGATTATCTGTTGCCACCAGGTTTTTGAGACCGGTTTAGCTTTAGGCTTCGCGGCCGGTTTAGTCGCCGGTTTCGGCGGTTCTTGTTTCGGCGGCACTAGCAGAAATGGTTCTTCGCCGGGTTTTATAAGACCCAGCCTCTCCCGCGCTTGCTGCTCGATATAGGCGTCGGTGTTCAACCTTTGGGTTTCCAGGTGGAGTTCACTGTTCTGCGTCTTGACGCTATCGAGTTCCTCCGATAGTTCTTCTATTTCCGTGCGCTGTCTAAGGACCTCTCGCGCCGGCGCGATAGTTAAAAACAAGATGGCGGCGGCGGCGGCAAGCAACAATAGTGTCCGCAGCGGCAACCGCTTAGGGGATTTACCGGCCATTGAACCTTTTCAGCTCCTCGCAATCTTGCATTAACGCTTGAAAGCGGCCAAACCCGGGTAAACCGCCCGGTTCCCCAGGTATTCCTCTATCCTCAGCAGTTGGTTATATTTAGCGACCCGCTCGCTACGCGACGGCGCGCCGGTTTTTATCTGGCCGGCGTTGACCGCGACAGCCAGGTCGGCGATGGTTGTATCCTCGGTCTCCCCGGAACGATGAGATATGACCGTCGTGTAAGCGGCGCTTTTCGCCAGATCAATCGTCGTCAGCGTTTCCGTCAAGCTGCCGATCTGATTGACTTTGACCAGGATGGAGTTGGCGACGCCTGTGTCGATACCTTTCATGAGAATGTCTTTGTTGGTGACAAAGATGTCGTCCCCGACAAGTTGGATCTTCCCGCTAAGGGTATCGGTCAGCAGTTTCCAACCGTCCCAATCCGCTTCGCTAAGACCGTCTTCTATGGAGATGATCGGGTATTTCCCGGTCAGGTCCCGGTAATAATCGACCATTTCCTGGCTGGTAAGCGTTCTGTTCTCTGCGGACAGCGTATAGGCGTCTTCTTTGTAGATCTCACTGGCCGCGACGTCCAGACCGAGATTGATGTCGACACCCGCTTTGTATCCCGCCCGTTCCACGGCCTCCAGGATGACCTCTATCGCCTCTTCGTTGGAGGCCAGATTCGGAGCGAAACCGCCTTCATCCCCGACGCCCGTCGCCAGACCTTTAGAATTAAGGAGTCCCTTCAAGGAATGAAAAACCTCGCTGCACATACGCAAAGCCTCCGCGAAGTTCGGCGCGCCGGTCGGGATAATCATGAATTCCTGGATGTCTACGTTATTGTCCGCGTGCGCCCCGCCATTTAGGATGTTCATCTGGGGAACAGGCAGGGTGATCGCGCTTTCTCCTCCCAGATACTCGAACAACGGCAGGCCGCGGCTGATGGATTCCGCGCGGGCCGCGGCCAGAGAAACGCCAAGTATCGCGTTGGCGCCGAGTTTAGCTTTGTTGGGCGTTCCGTCCAAATTGATGAGCGCCTCGTCCAAGCCAGCTTGGTCGGCGGCGTCCTGGCCGGTCAAAGCCGGAGCGATAATGGAGTTAACGTTACCGACCGCTTTTAAGACGCCTTTGCCCAGATAGCGGCCCTTGTCGCCGTCGCGCAGCTCTAGAGCTTCCAGGGTTCCGGTTGACGCTCCCGAAGGAACGGCCGCTCGCCCCAAAATACCGTTATCAAGCTCGACGTCCACCTCGACCGTCGGATTAGACCTTGAATCCAGAATCTCCCTCGCCTTAATGGACGCGATCTTGGCCATTATTATTCTTCCTCCTCTTTAGCTTGCTCCCATAACTCATCCTGTTCATCCAGACTCATCTCGTCAAGCGGACGGCCAGATTCACCCGCCGCCTTTTCCATATACCGGAATCTGCACTCGACTTTCTGGTTAGCCGCCCGCATCGCTTCCTCCGGTTCAATCCCTTTTAACCTGGCGATATTCGCCAACATGAATAGCATATCACCGATTTCTTCCTTCAAGTCGCCGTCTCCGTCAAGCGATTGCTTGAATTCGTCTATTTCCGAGTCAAAAGCCTCGATCAGGCTTTCCGTGTTGTCCCAGTCAAACCCGGCAGCGGCCATTTTCTTTTGGATTTTAAACGCCCGCAGGAGCGCCGGCAGCGACTTGGGTATGCCTTCCAGCCGACTTTCCTCGTATTTTAGCTCCTCTTCCTTCTTGATCATCTCCCAATTTCGGGCGACGTCAGCCGCTGTTTCCGCGCTTCCCTCGGCAAAGACATGCGGATGGCGCCGTATTAGTTTCTCGTTTATGCCGGCCACGATGTCGGCAATGTCAAAGGCGCCCCGGTCAGCCGCTATCTGGGCGTGAAATACTATCTGGAGCAGCAGGTCGCCGAGCTCTTCTTTAAGGTGATCGTCGTCGCCATGTTCGATAGCGTCGACCACTTCGTGCGCCTCCTCGATGACATGACGCTTCAAGGAATCGTGGGTTTGTTCCCTGTCCCACGGACACCCGTCGGAAGTCCGTAACCGGGCCATTATCGATACAAGTTCGTCAAATTCCGTCAAACTCTTGTCCTCCCCGCCGTAAATAAAAAGAGGGCGAACCTTGTCGCCAAGGCTCGCCCTCTTATGATAACACCGCGCGTTAGCGGCGAAGATTAGATATATTTCTTAATGGTCATCTTTTTCTTGACGCCATCCAGCCAAGCCTTGATCTTTGTGCTTTCTTTCTGGCTCTTTAACATCTGCTCGATGCTGGCTTTAGACTCCTCATAAGTCCGCTGTTTCTCCGGCGTCCTGTCGGTGACGATGATTACATGCCAGCCGAACTGGGTTTTCACAATCTGCGCCGGGTCGCCGGCATTCATCGCGAAGGCGGTCGTCTCGAATTCGGGAACCATGACGCCTTTCTGGACATAGCCCAGGTCGCCGCCGTTGGCCTTGCTGGCCGGATCCGTCGATTTCTCTTTGGCGATATCCGCGAAGGTGCCGCCCGCAACAATTTGAGCCTGGATCGTTTTGGCCTCTTCCTCGGTTTTCACCAGAATATGGGAGACCTTAACTTTCTCCGGGTCTTTGAACTGCGTCGGATTCTTGTCGTAATAATCCTTGGCCTCAGCGTCGGTTACGGTAACCGTGCCGACGACTTTCTTGTTGACTTTATCCGTGATAAGCCTGGTCTTCGTGAATTTGCGCAGGTCGTCCATGGTCATACCGGCGTCCTTGAGCGCTTTGTCGAACTCGGCCTGGGACGGGAACCGCTTGATAGTCCTGTTGACCTCGGTCTCCACTTCCTGGTCCGTTACTTTTATGTTCATCTCGTCGGCCTGAATGACATAAACCTTCTCGTCGATCAGAAGGTCCAGGATCTGCGCTGTAATCTGTTTCTTCTGTTGTTCAAAAGCCTTCTTCTGCTCGGCCGTCTTGTGCTGAGCTGAAATCCTGTCGAGCTGGCTCTGAACCTCCGACATGTAGATCGGGCTGCCGTCAACCGTCGCCGCCTTCTTGGAGAATAAGCCGGTTTGCCAGGCCACAACCCCCGCCACGGCAACCACCAGCACTAGAGCCACCGCGATAATTATTACCATCTTCGAATTCATTTACGTCCTCCTTGGAACAAAACTTAAGGTCAAAAAACATGTGTCATTATATCACAGAGTAACTGGTCTAACAAAACAACTCCGGCGCGCCCACGCGGCGCGACGACATACAAAGCGCGCTCGCCTTGCTTATATTTGGCCAAGTCAGAGTATTTTCTAAGAACCCCGTCCAAGCCGGCGGACACATCTATGGGGGACAGCCTAACCCGACCCCGCTCCGCGGTTACTCGGTTAACCCCGGCTCGTCCGGCCGTCGCTTTCAACTTGGCGATCAACAGAAGATTCTCTACGATTTCCGGCAGATGACCGAACCGGTCTCTAAACTCCTTCCTTAACCGGCCGACGTCGTCCTCCTCCGCGACTTGAGCGATTTTCTTGTAAGCGTCGATTCTCAACGGCTCTTGGCCGATGTATGATTTCGGGATATAGGCTTCTACCGGCAAGTTTATTTTAACCTCGACGTGTTTCCTGACCGGCTCGCCTTTTAGACCGGCGACAGCGTCTTGCAGCAGCGACGCGTAAAGTTCAAAGCCGACTTCGTTTATAAAGCCGTGCTGTTCAGCCCCAAGTACATTGCCTGCGCCTCTTATTTCCAGGTCGCGCAGCGCGACTCGGAAACCGCTGCCAAGGTCGGTAAACTCGGCGATAGTTTTCAGCCTTCGGAGCTGTGTCGGCGACAGGGATAGCTCCGGCGGGATTAGGAAGAAGGCGTAGGCCCGACGGTCTGACCGGCCAACGCGGCCTCTTAATTGATATAGCTGGGACAAACCCAGTTTATCCGCCCGGTCGACGATCAGCGTATTAACATTGGGCATATCCAACCCGGATTCAATAATGGTTGTCGCCACCAGCACGTCATAACGCCGCTCCTGGAATTCCGACATGACCAGTTCCAGCTGCCTCTCCCCCATCTGTCCGTGAGAAACAGCGACCCGGGCGCCTGGAACAAGCCGGCGAACACGCTCGGCCGCGTATTCTATGCTGTCGACGCGGTTATGAACAAAGAATGCCTGTCCCTGACGGCTCAACTCCCGCTGCACGGCCGCCGCGATTACCGCGTCGTCATAAGGCTTGACGAAAGTGGCGACCGGGAAACGGTCCTCCGGCGGGGTGTCTATGACGCTCATATCCCTGGCCCCTGTCAGCGCCATATTCAATGTTCTTGGTATCGGCGTCGCCGAGAGGGTAATAACGTCTACGTTTAATCGAAGTTTCTTGAGAAACTCCTTGTGGCGGACGCCGAACCTCTGTTCCTCATCGATGACGAACAACCCCAGGTTTTTGAACTTTACATCGGCTTGCAGCAGCCGGTGCGTACCGATAACCACGTCGACCGTTCCGTCTTTAAGCCCCTCAATGGTTTTTGCCTGTTCACTTGGTTTCTTTAAACGTGAGAGCTGGGCGACTCCGATCGGGAATGGCTCGAAGCGTTCGCGGAACGTCTCGTAATGCTGTTCGGCCAGCAGCGTCGTCGGCGCGAGGATAGCAGCCTGCCGTCCGTCCATGACCGCTTTGAACGCGGCCCTGACCGCGACCTCCGTCTTACCGTACCCCACGTCTCCGCAGATCAACCTGTCCATCGGATGAGGATCTTCCATGTCCATCTTAACCCCGTCGATGGCCCTTTCCTGGTCTGGGGTTTCGATAAACGGAAAGGACTCCTCGAGTTCTCGTTGCCACGGAGTATCCGGCGCGAAGGCGTGTCCTTCCGCCGACTTGCGGGCGGCGTAAAGCTCGACCAGCTCGGCGGCAATCCGGGCTGTCGATTCTTTGACCTTGCGCTTTACGTTATACCAGCGCTTCGAGCCCAGCCGGTCGACAGCCGGAGCCGTCCCTTCGCCTCCGATATATCTTTGAATCAGACCAAGCTGGTCGGTAGGGATATATAGCTTATCGCGCTGGGCGTATTCCAGCAGAATATAATCCCGCCTTAAGCCGTCGACTTGTCTTTGCGTCAAACCAGCATACCGGCCGATGCCGTGGTAGATATGAACGACGTAATCGCCTTCCTGCAAGTCCATCAGATCGAAGAAAGCCCTGGACTTTGTTTGCCTCGTCTGTCGAAGCTCGCGCTTCGCCCCGAACAGATCTGCCTCGGTCAACAGCGCCAACCCGGCCTCAGACAAAATAAAACCTGTCCTGACCGCACCCTCCCTGACCTCGACGCCCGCGGCCATTTCCCACTCGCGCAGCAGCTCCGCAAACCTGTCCGCCCGTCCCCGGTCCGCTAAAACCGCAACTATCCTAAGGTCCCGATCCCGTAAGGATTTCAGATATCCCTGGATATGATTGAAATCCACACCTCGTCCGTCGCCCAGAAAAGCGGGGTGGCGCTCGATCTCCAGGGCCGGCCGGCCGGCCGCGAGGGAAGAAATAATGGTTGCCCCGGGCGGCGACGGGATCTCAACGTCATCAGGCAAGCCTTCCGGCTCGACCAGAAAGACCGAGGCGCCTTTAGGCAAGTAGTCAAATAGCGCCGCGCCTTCGCCGGCGGCCGTCCGCACGGGATATATAATCGCGCTCTCTACGGGTCCGGTCGATATCTGATCCACCAGACTGAAGGAGCGCATGGAAGCAACCTCGTCCCCGTCGAATTCAAGTCTGACCGGATTGGACGCGCCCGAACCGTAAATGTCGAGGATACCGCCGCGGACGGCAAATTCGCCCTTGTTCTGAACCTCATACGCCCGTTCATAGCCGTATGCGCCCAATGTTTCAATCAACGTATCGGGCCCGCGGGTATCGCCCAAAGCGATCAGACTGGCCAGCCGTTTGTTCTTGACCGGCTTGGATAACGGTTCGGCGGCCGCCCGGGCGGTGGCGACGACCAATGCTTCAGGATCGCTTACCAGGCTGTCAAATGCCGCGGCCCGTAAACCTGTCGATTCCGGATCGTCGCCATCGTCCCCGCCCGCATCGCCATGGGCAGGCAAGACGTGGACTTCCAGTCCCAGAATTGACGCTAAATCGGCGGCTGTTGCGTCGGCCGTCGTTCTATCAGGCGCTATGATTAGTGTCGTCCGGGGATTATCGTCGTAACGCGCGGCCAGAAAAATAGGCCGCAGGATTTCACTGATAGATAGGGAGCGGCCGGTTAACGCTTTGTACCCGCCCGCCGCCCTTATTGCCGGCAGCAGGTCGCGCAGGCTCATGGACGCTTTTCAGCCAGTTTAAGAGCTATATCGGCCGCTTCGTCAACGATGAAATCAACCTCGCCGCGCTCTTTCTTGGTGAAGTCCTTGAGGACGAATTTGGAGGGATCCTGGCGGCCAGGCGGCCGGCCGATACCGATGCGGATGCGCTTAAAGTCATCCTCTCCCAGTTCGTCAATGATTGACTGGAGGCCGTTGTGTCCGGCGCTTCCGCCGTCATCCTTCAGCCTGAGATCGCCGAATTCGATATCCATATCGTCATGGATAACGACCATGTTCTCCAGTGGAACGTCAAAGAGCAGCCGGATAAGCTTGATACTCCGGCCGCTCTCATTCATGAATGTTTGGGGTTTGACCAGAAGCAATCTCGAGTCGTCGTCGACTACGTCCGCGACGAGCGCATCCATTTTTGTCGGTCGAAAGACGACGCCCAACCGCCGGGCGATCTCGTCGACGACCATGAAACCAAGATTGTGCCTGTTGCCGGCGTATTCCTGGCCGGGATTGCCCAGGCCCGCGATAAGAAACAAAGACTATTCCTCGGTTTGTTCCGCTTCTTCTTTCTTCTCGCCGATGACTTCGGGTTCGGCCTCTTCGCCTTCGACCTCGACCTCTTCGCCTTCGACCGGGACGACTTCCTCGACCTTGGTCGGCGGGACAACAGAAACCAGAATCTCCTCGAGGTCGTCTTGGATCTCCACGCCTTCGGTTACAGGTAAGTCCGATACTTTCAGGCTGTCGCCGATTTCCATGACGCTTACGTCTATCGCCAAGGAATCAGGCAGGTTGGCGGGCAGACTCTTGACGGTGACCTCACGAATCGAATGCTGAAGCACACCGCCCACCTTGACGCCCGGCGCCTCGCCGTTGAGAAGGATCGGTATCGCGGCCGTGATTTCTTCCGTCATGCTCACCTTGACGAAGTCGACGTGAAGGATGTCTCCGCGAATCGGATTTCGCTGCATGTCCTTGATGATGACGACCTGTTTCCCTTTAAGGTCCGGTGCTTGAACGCCTTCCGGCGCTTGCACAAGCAGTTCGATAAGAACGTTTAAACCCGCCTCCGTATGCAGCGCTTCCCGCAGTTCATGGTCGCTGACATAGACGGATACCGGGTCGATCTTCTTGCCGTAGTAGGTGCCGGGGATCAAACCGGCATCACGCAGTTCGGTGATGGCGCTGTGCTTGCCCGGCTCCCTGACAGTTGCCTTTAACTTAACTTCCACTTACCAATCCTCTCCTTTTACTTAGCGTATAGCTAAGAGCTTAGGGCGTAGAGTCTTACTTCGCTAGTATTTGCTCAAAGCTCCCCGCTCTGCGCTCTTTTGCTTGTTACACGTGTTCGTGCCCGCCGAAAATCTCGCTGACGGACTTGTTCTCATAAACGTTCCTGATCGTCTTAGCGAAAACCGAGCCGACGCTAAGAACTGTCATCTTGTCGATATGTTTGTCAATGGAGCACGGCACCGTATTTGTGACCACAAGCTCCTTGAGCTGGCATAAATTCAGGTTATCGATAGCGTTTCCCGAAAGTATCGGATGCGTGCAACCAACGTATATGTCTTTCGCTCCGGCCTTCTTCAGCGCTTCGACGCCGCGGCAGACGCTGCCCCCCGTGTCTATCATGTCGTCTACCATAATCGCGTTTTTGCCTTTGACGTCGCCGATAACGTAACCGATCTCGGCGACATTGTGCGACGGCCGGCGTTTGCTTAAGACGGCCATATCCGCGTTCATGGCGTCGGCCAGTTTCTTGGTTGTTTTAACCCGGCCGACGTCCGGCGAGACGACTACCACGTCCTTAAGATCCTTGCCCTTGAAGTACTCCGCCAGTATCGGTAAGGCTGTCAGGTGATCTACCGGTACGTCGAAATATCCCTGAATCTGGCCGGCGTGCAGATCCATTGTCAAAACCCTGTCGGCGCCCGCCACGACCAGGAGATCAGCCACGAGTTTGGCGGTTATGGCCTCTCTGGCCAGCGTCTTCTTGTCCTGCCGCGAGTAACCATAATACGGTATGACAGCGGACACGGTTCCGGCCGATGCCCTTTTAAGAGCGTCCATCATGATCAACAGTTCCATCAGACTATCGTTGACGGGCTGACATAAAGACTGGATGACGAAGACATGCGCTCCCCGAACGCTTTCCAGGAACCTGACGTAAATCTCACTATCGGCGAACCTGGATAACTGAACTTGCCCCAGTTCGACCTGAAGATGCCTGGAGATCTCCCGCCCTAATTCGGGATTGGCCGTTCCGGTAAAAAGCATTAATCGGGAATCGCCGGTCACGTCATCACCTCGCTCATCGTCAATTAAAACGTCTATTTCTTTGGGGGTTTTCGGTCTAAATTACGTTGTTCGGAACGCTCGATGCCGAGCCCGCCGTCCGGTACGTCCTTGGTAATCGTTGACCCAGCCCCTGTATAAGCGCCCTTTCCGACCTTGACAGGCGCTACCAGTATTGTATCACTACCGATGAAAGCGTTGTCCCCGATGATCGTGCGGTGCTTGCGCGCTCCGTCAAAATTGCATGTTATCGTGCCGGCGCCGACATTAACGCCTTCTCCGATCGTGGTATCACCGATGTACGACAAATGAGGCACCTTGCTGTCCGCTCCGACCTCCGCCGCTTTAATCTCCACAAAACTGCCGACCTTGCCGTCCCGGCCGATTTTACTGCCCGGCCGGACGTTCGCGAAGGGCCCGATTTTAACTCCGCTGGCCAGTTTTGACTCCCTGACAACCGAGAAGGTTATTTCGCTGTTGTCTCCGACACGGGAATCAACTATTTGGCACGAAGGTCCTAGCAGACAGCCCTCACCGATAGCTGTTTTGCCTGTTAAGAACGTGTTCGGATAAATCACCGTATCCTTGCCGATACTCACGGTCGCGTCGATATACGTCAGCATCGGGTGAATCAACGTAACGCCGCGCATCATATGCTCCCGGTTCAAGCGCGCCTGCATGATCATCTCGGCGTCGGCCAGCTGGACGCGGGAATTAATGCCCAGCGTTTCCATTGAGTCCTCAACCTGGAACGCCGCCACCTTCTCGTTATCTTCGAAAAAGACCTCGATGACATCCGTCAGATAGTGCTCTTTTTGCGAGTTGTTCGGCTCGATCTTATGCAGAGCGGCGAAAAGCTTGGCCCCGTCGAAACAATATGTTCCGGTATTGACCTCTCTTATAACCGATTCCGTCGGATCGGTATCACGTTCTTCAACGATCCTCTTAACGCCACCGTTGCCCCTGATGATGCGGCCGTAACCGTGAGGGTCGTCAACCTTTGCGGTCAGCACCGTCGCCGCCGCCAGCCGGTTTTTGTGCGCTTTGACCAAAGACTTCAAGGTCTGCCCTGTTATCAACGGTGTATCACCGCACAACACCAGAACGGTGCCGGCGAACCCCCGTATGGCCGTTTCGGCCGTTTGCACGGCGTGTCCGGTGCCCAAAGGCTCGTCCTGGACGACAACCTTGGCCTTTGACGGCAGTTCCGCTATAACCGATTCAGCCGCCGACGGGCTGACAACGGCGACAAAGGTCATCGGTTTAATGGCGGCCGCGGCTTCAGCGATATAACTAACCATAGCCTTACCGCAAAGGTTATGAAGAACCTTCGGGTGGGCGGATTTCATACGGGTACCTTGGCCTGCGGCCAGCAGCACTACTGCGATGTCCATAAAAACAAAAACCCCCTCTTATAAGGACGCCTCTCTATTCTAAAGGGGAAAACGGCAACTTTCAACAAAGGCCGGTGTGTAAGCCGGGTGGCTAGACATGTCCCGCCTGTGATATTTTTAGGGTGCCCGCTTTACAAGGAGAGAGCCTGATGCCTACAGTGCCATCCCTGATTATAATTTGCCTGGTCCTCTACTGGTTGGGTGTTTTGATATTCATTGTTTCCGAGGACCGGGAGCCGACGACAACGCTCTTGTGGCTCATCTTTATCATCGTTCTGCCTGTTTTCGGCCTTGTTTTTTATTTCTTCTTCGGCCGGGACTGGCCGGCATTGGCGCGCCGTCATAAACGTTATGCCGAGTTTAGGGCGTTGGTAAACGAAGCGCTCCCGCCGGTCTACGAACGCCATTCGGATATGCGGCAAGCCTTAAGGAAACGTTACGACGGCTCCTTCGTTAACAGGATCATTCACAGCATTGAAAAGGAGAACGGCGTCAAACCGCTGCCCGTCCGCGATATCACGATCTATCCGTCCGGCGCCGAGAAATTCGCCGCTCTAAAGAAGGATCTGGCCTCGGCTAAAAAGTTTATTCACCTGCAGTATTTCATTTGGGAGCATGACAAGCTGACAGGGGAGATCACGGAGATCCTTCTGGACCGGTTGAATAACGGCGTCGAGGTCCGCATCATGTACGATTTCGCCGGCAGTCTTTCGTACAAAAAGGATGAAATCAAGAAACTCGGGCGGGCCGGAGCGGACTACTCGCCAGATATAAGAAACGTTAACAAGATCAACTACCGCAACCACCGCAAAATAGTCATAATCGACGGTGATATCGGTTACACGGGCGGCATGAACATGGGCCAGGAATATATCGACGGTAAACCCAAATACGACTCCTGGCGGGACACTCACCTGCGAATCACGGGCCAGGGTGTTGCCGATTTGCAGAGATTATTCGCCGCGCGCTGGTACGATGACCGACGCGAAAGCCTTCTAGACGAAAGATACCTGCCGGCGCCTGAGGAAAACTCCGGCGACGCGACCATGATACAGGTTGTCTCCCAGGGTGTTGAAGACTGGTGGGAGTCGGCCCGCCGCACCCACGGCATAGCCATTTCCGGGGCAACCAACCGGGTCTGGCTGCAGTCGCCTTATTTCGTTCCCGACCACAGCACCTATGACGCGATGATCGGAGCGGCTTTAAGCGGCGTCGATACCAGATTGATGATGACGGGCGTGCCCGACAATAAGACCGCCTGGTGCGCCGCCCATTCCTACTGGCCTAGATTTCTAGAGGCGGGAGGTCGCGTATTCCTTTATGAAGCCGGCTTTTTCCACGCCAAGACGCTTGTTGTTGATTCTCAAGTCTGTTCCATCGGGACTATGAATCTCGATATCCGCAGCCTGCGGCTGCATAAAGAAAATATGGTCTGGATCTACGATGAAGACCTGGCCAAGGCACAAGAAAACATCTTTATTAAAGACCTGCAAGAATGCCGGGAAGTGACTTTGGAGGAACTCATGAGCGCGTCCGCGCTCAAACGGTTTACCTATTCAGCTTGCCGTTTGGCCTCCAACTTACTCTAGGAAAACGATGGCTAGAAGGACAAGAACAACCATAATCGCGGGAGTCGCGGCGGGTGTCGCGGCCGCCTGGCTGACAACCGTCGTCCTTAAAGCACGCCGCGTTCGAGTGGAGGAAGTTTCGGTATCCAGCCCGTACCTGCCCTTGTCTTTTGACGGCACGCGGATTGTCTTCGTTTCCGATATCCATGCCGGGCCCTTTGTGTCGCCGGACCGGATGGCCCGTATTGTGGATATGGTAAACGGCTTGACGCCGGATATCCTCATACTGGGCGGCGATAACGTAGGCGGACGGCGCCGCGGCGATGAAATTTTTTATCCTGAAGCTAAACGATTCCGCGCAAATTTGGCGAAAATCGCCGTGCTCGGCAACCATGACGCCTGGGAAGGCGTCGCCAACGCGAGGAGAGGCTTGGCCAACGCCGGCATCACCCTGCTGGAAAACGAGAACCTGTCCGTTGCCAAAAACAGCGAGCGGATAATCATCGCCGGCTTAGAAGATCTCTGGACGGCCGGACCCGATATAAAGAAGGCGGCCAAGGGCGTCAAGCGAAATGATTTTGCCATTCTGGTTACGCACAATCCGGACGAACTGGCCAGATCGTTGCCGCCGTCTGGTCATTTATGGAATCTCGCGCTGGCCGGCCACACTCACGGCGGCCAAGTGACCTTTTTTGGCAAGGGGTTAACCAGGCCGACTCATTTCGGCCAGCGCTACCGGACCGGTTGGCGGACGGAACACGGGGTGCCCATCTTGGTCTCAAACGGCGTCGGCATGGTCACTGTGCCGTTCCGCCTGTTCGCCACGCCGGAGGTCCACGTTATTACGCTAATGAAGGGAGACGCCGGTGAACGTTAACGAATTCATCACCAAGGCCCGGTTGATTTTACCCGAGTTGATGAAGGACCTGACCGACTTGGTCGCACTGCCTTCCGTCCCATTTCCCGGTTTTCCGCCGGAGCCGGTTGACGCAGCCCGGGCCGCCACCGCTAAAATCCTGGAAAAAGCCGGTTATGCGAATGTCCGCGAGCTAGACCTCGGCGCGGGCTATCCCGCCGTCACAGCCGAAGCGGCCGGTCCCAAGGGTTCCCCGACAGTCCTGTTATACGCCCATTACGACGTCCAACCCGCGCCGGCGGAACAAGATTGGGAGACAGATCCCTGGCGCTTGACCGAGAAGCCTGACGGACGATTTTACGGCCGCGGGGCGGCGGACGACAAAAGCGGGATTGTCATCCACGCCGGCACCCTTAAAATCTTCGACGGAAAACCGCCTGTAAATTTAAAGGTCGTCATAGAGGGAGAAGAAGAAACCGTTTCCAACCTGGAGCCGTTTATCGTTAAGCATCCGGAGCTGTTTCAAGCGGATGTCATGCTGATATCCGATATGGGAAACATCATTGCCGGCGACCCCGTGTTGACCACCGCGCTTCGGGGTACGGTTGTCTGTCTCGTCGAGGTTAAAACCATTGCCAGACCGCTGCATTCGGGAATCTTCGGCGGACCGGTGCCGGACGCGCTGGTTGCCCTGATCAAACTGCTGGGAACCCTATGGGACGAAAAGGGAAACACCGTCGTCGAGGGGCTGCAATCGTTTGACTGGCCTGACGATGTCTATCCCGAAGAGCGCTTCCGCGATTTAGCCGGCTTCCTGCCAGGTGTCGTCATGATCGGAGACGGCAGCCTGGCGTCGCGCCTGTGGAGCAAACCGAGTGTTACGGTTATCGGTCTGGACGCGCCGGCGACAAGCCAAGCCGGCAACGCCTTGATACCGGCGGCCAAGGCCAGGCTATCCCTAAGGATCGCTCCAGGTGAAGATCCCAATAAGGCAATCGGCGCTTTGAAGAGGCACCTTTTACGAGCGGCTCCCTGGGGAGCGCAAGTAACGGTCGAAGAAGTGATGGCGGCTGACGCATTTACATCGGCTGTCGGCGGCCCCGGCCAGTCGGCAGCCCGGCGAGCCGTCTCCGAAGTCTACGGAAAAGAGCCGTCGGACGTCGGCTCGGGCGGCACGATTCCGCTACTGCAGAGGCTGGCTGAAGCCGCGCCGCAAGCTGAGTTCGTCCTGTGGGGCGCTTCCGACGCGGCGGCATTAATCCACGGCGCGAATGAAAGCGTCGACGGGTCTGAAATAGAGAAAATGGTTGCGGCGCAAGCGCTTATGCTGCAACATTTGGCTTAAGCACAGAATAATTATCCCGGTTTTGGTCTAAGAGGAGGGTGAATCATGGGTTGTTGTCTGATTATGATGGCGCTGGCCGGTCTGCCGCGATTGGCGACGATTTTCTGGTGGCTAGCCGATCCGTTCAGGTTTGTCGATCTCTTCCCCAACTGGTTTATCCCGGTTCTAGGGATCCTGTTCTTGCCGTGGACGACTCTCGCCTATGTCCTGATCGGCAAGAATCCCGGTCTTTTTGAGTGGTTCATTCTGATTTTCGCTTTCGTAATCGACCTAAGCACGTACGGAGGCGGGGGCGCAGCGAGAAGACGCCGTTCCGATTAAACTCCCGTTAGGGGATCAGAATATTTTTGAGGCGCCTTTCCACAAAAGAAACACTCCGAACGCGAAGGCCAGGCTGACGCTGATCGTCCGGTTGTGCCGGGCTAGCCAAACGTTCAACTTCTGAAGCGCCTGACCGGCCTTATCCGGCGAGAAGGTCACCGCCAGCAGGGGCACGGAGGCGGGTATTAGAACTGCGATAAACGGGATGGCGGCTACCAGAAGCTTCGCCGTCCAGCTTATCGAGGCCGCCGTTATGTCCCGTATCGCCGGGACAAATAGAACAATCGACGAGAAATCAGTCAGCATGATGACGATTCCGATAGGGACAAAGGCGGCCACGCTCCTTCCTCCTCTAGCGCCGCTCTTAAGACGAGGTTTCGGCGGTACGTCGGTCTGCTTGATGAGGATGCTTCTCAATCCTAGACCTATCAAGAAAATCCCTAAGCCTATGTCTAGCCATAAGGTAACCGATTTTACCTCGGTGTTAGCTGTCACGTCCGTCAGCGACCCCGCGGCCAAAGCCAAACCGGTCAAAGCGATAGACATACCCGCGATCATGATTAAGGCTTTCAGGCGCGGCTTTGTTTTCCCGCCCAGAATGACCAGTGTGAAGGCTAGTACCGTAGGGCTAAAAGCCGCCCCGATGGAGAGAGGGATTACGGAGGACAAAAGCTCAATCATGGCCTAGCATGTCTTCATCCGGCGCATAATCCCTTTCGCTAGTCGAACTTGAACTTGGCCTTAACGAACAGTTCCATGCAGGCCTCGACCGCTTCCGCGTCGTAGAGCCCGCCCTTTCTGTCCTGAACTTCCTCTAGGGCCGCGTTCAGACCGCGGCCGGGCCGGTACGGCCGGTCCGAAGACATGGCTTCGACAACGTCGGCGACAGCCATGACCTTGGCGCCCGGGACGATATCCTGATGTTTAAGTCCGTCCGGGTAGCCGGATCCGTCAAGCCGTTCGTGGTGCTGCCGGACCATATCGGCGACCGGCTCGACGAACTCGATGTCTTTGACGATATTATAACCTGCCGCGGAGTGCAATTTGATCAGCTCAAATTCAACCGCGTCCAGCTTGCCCGGTTTATTGAGTATCTCGGCTGGTACATACATCTTACCGATATCGTGGATTGTCGCCGCCATTTCCAAGCCCTTGATCTGAATCTCTTTCCAGCCAAGAACCTCCGCCATCGCGACCGCCAGCTGCGCGACGCGCCGTTGATGGCCGGCAGTGTACGGATCGCGTGTTTCAACCGTCATGGCGAGCGCTTTTATAATGCCGTCTACGATCGACTGTAGCTGCGAATAGCTCTGCCGGACCTCATAGCGGGCTTTATGAATGTCAGTTATATCTACGCCTGAACTGACAACAAATTTGAGTTTGCCTTTGTCGTCGTTCACGAACCTATGCCGCCAGTTGATCAAACGTTCCTCACCGTTCTTGCGTAATACCGTGTTGTCGTAAGACTCGACGGCCTTTTCTCCCTTGGCAATACGCTCAAACATGCCCTCGACGAGCGCTCGCTCATGGTAAGGGATAAACGTGGTTAACCACGGTTTGCCGATGATTTCTTCCTCGGTATATCCAAGGAGGTCCGCACCGTATTTATTGATCATTATGACGTTGCCCTCTGCGTTGACGGCAACGACGACAGTGTCAACAATATCAAGATACATTTGCGCCGTGTCGCGCTCGTGTTTTATGGATTCTTCCGCCAGGACCCGGTCGGTAATGTCCCGGGAAATAACCAACAGCCGTTCGATTTTTTTGCTGTCGTGTTTTTTTGTGTCGATTGACAGTTCAAACCATCGCTTTCCCGCCTTTGGCAGGTCAAGCATATACGTGGCGCCGCGAGACCAGCCGTGTGCGGTGGCTTTAGAGATCGCCTCCATACATATGTATGCCGCCGGCTCTGGTAAAACTTTGGAAACGTTTTTCCCTACGAAAGTTTCCGGCGGAGCATAAAGCAGTTCGTTAGCTGGTGCGTGATAGTCGTATATCTGACCTTTCGTGTCCACTTCGAACATAAGGTCCGGAATCGCCCTCAGCGTCGCCTCAAGTTTACCGTGCGCTTCCTTCAGCTGCTCTTCCGCTTGCCGCCGCTGGGTGATATCAACCAGCAAACCTTCGAGGGCGATTACCTTACCAGTTTTGTCTTTTATGGCCCTGACATTCACTGAAATCGAGCAAACGCTGCCGTCTTTCCGCTTAAGTTCAATCGGGTAATCGTTGGCGACAACCTTGTCGTTCAGGATGACAAGCAACCTTTTACGCTGTCCCGGGTCAACATATAGCGCTCTTACATTAGGCACCGCGTTTATCAACTCTTCGGTTGTTTTATATCCGAGCATTTGAGCGAACGCCGGATTGGACGACAACAGTGATCCGTCAGCGCCTGTCCTGATCACCCCGACAGTCGTGTTTTCAAAAACGCTCCTATATCTCTCCTCGCTTTCGCGTAAAGCGGCTTCGGCTCGTCGTCTTTCGGTGATATTTCTGGCGTAAACGCTGGCGCCTACCACCTTGCCTTCGTCATCAAGAATCGGATTATAGGTCATCTCGAAATACAGTCTGGATTTCTTGTCGTCTCCGTATTTGGTCACTTCGGAAAATCGTTCGCCTTTGAGAACGCGTTTGAAGTTGGCCATCGCGTTCTGCTTGTCCGCTTTGACAGAAAGATAGTCAAAAATCTTTTTGCCCATCTCAATATCGGCTCCATAAGACAACTTTATGGCGTCGGCATGAGCCTTATTGAAACTCGAATATCTCCCATTGTTATCAATAGAGAAAATGGGCGCGTCCGAGCTGCTCAGAATCCCTTCCAGAAGGCGCTGGTATTCCATTATTTCGATTTCCGCCGCTTTGCGGTCTGAAATATCGAGCGCTTGTCCTTCGACACCCGCTATCTCTCCTTTGTTTCCCCGGATGGCGCGCGCGTTTAGCGCTCCCCAGAATATGCTGCCGTCTTTCCTTCTGAGCGCCGTTTCAAAGTTTCTTACCGTGCCTTGCTCCCCGATTATTTTATAGAGTTTATCTCTTGACGACGGATCTATGTAGGTGGCGTCCACATTCGGCACCTTGGCTATGAGCTCTTCGGACGTCTCATACCCCAGCATCCTGGCAAGTGCACTGTTGGCCATCTCGATTCTCCCGTCCGCGGTCGTTTTAAATATCGCCAGCGGGCTGTCCTCGAACAAGTCCCGGTATTTCTCCTCTGAAGCCTTAAGCTGTTCTTCTTCTTTCAGACGCCAGCTGATGTCGCGGGCGACGGCAATCATGCCGGCTACTTCACCGGCTCTGATCATCCTGGAGGTGATCTCTACGGGAAACGTTGAGCCGTCCTTACGAACATGGACCGTCTCAAAAGTGGTCTGGCCGTTACGTTTGACTTCGTTGATTCTGGCCTGGACTAACTTGGCGCGCTCCGGAAGGTTGATATCCCTTACGTTGAGTTTCAGGAATTCCTCTTTGGAATAACCGCGGTCTTCATAGGCCGCGCGATTCACATATAAGAAACGGCCTTGCTTGTCGATTACGAATACGGCTTCCGCGATCCTGCCGAGTATCTCTTCCAGCAAAATCTCGATCGTTTGAGAGTTATCAGAATCGCTTATTAAGCGAACGCTCATTTTGCCTCCGCTGCCGCCCACCGTGATATTATCGGCATATCACCTATGCATGCTTTAGTTTGTCCGCCGCGCGTCTTAGAATTCGAAGCCGCCTTCGCTAAACAGAAATACGCAAGCGTCAACGGCTTCAGGGTCATAAAGCCTTCCCTTATTGTCTGTGATTTCGGCCAGAGCCAATTCCCTGCTAAAACACGGCCGGTAAGGTCGGTGAGACTGCATCGCCTCCGCTACGTCAGCGACGGAGATGATTCGTGCTTCCTTGAATATCTGGTCGCCGGATAAGCTGTTGGGATAACCGGATCCGTCCAGTCTCTCGTGATGCTGGAGTACGGTCTCCGGTACATGCTGCTTGAAGTGAATTCCTTTGAGGATGTCGTAGCCGTATTGACAATGAGTCTGCATTATCTCGCGTTCAATCGGCAAGTAGGGTCCTGTTTTATTGAGAACGTCCGTCGGGACGTAAAGTCTTCCTATGTCGTGTACGGCAGCCGCCATCTCGACGCCCTTAACCTGGTATTCAGAGAAACCAAGTTCTACAGCCATCGCGGTCGCTAGTTTTGTCACTCGGACTTGATGCTCGGCTGAATAAGGGTCACGGGTTCTGACTGTGGCCGCCAGGGCGGCGATCATATCGTCAAAGGCGAGCTCCAACAAGCGCGAGTTCTCCCGGCGTCCCTCCTCGGCTTCCTGGTAGACGGTAATATCCTGCGCCGTATGAAAGAAAACTCGTCTGTCCCCGACTGTCCTTTGCTTCATCGGATAGATGACCGAACGCATCCATCGCCCCGTTTTATTATCCTGCAAGTCTCGCTCGACAGGCTTGTCTGCCTGTGCCGCCTCTTCCAGCGGACATCCCGGAAACACGTCGTCTAATCCGTGAATGATCTTCGGGCAATAAGTTCCTCGAATATCTTCCACGGTCTTTTTCAGTCCCTTGAGGGTTGTTTTGTTGGCAAGAACTATTCGGTGGTCCTCGTCAACGATTAGGGCGTAGTAGGGGAAACTGTCTAGCAGAATCTGAAGCGACCGCTCGGTTTCGCGGTTGTCGAACACGCAATCGATTTTACGCTCAAGTGTCATATTTTACCCGCTTCTAAGACTGATACACTTTCTTATTATCGGTATAAGCAGGCAAAATGAAAAGCATATTGTGCGGCCGAGAGGAGCTAACGCTGCTAGGCCGAGAGCCTCTATCTTGGCTGGGGCGGGAGGATTCGAACCTCCGATCCGGGAGCCAAAGTCCCGCGCCTTACCACTTGGCCACGCCCCACCACGTTCCAATTATAAAGGAAAAGGCGGCGGCGGGGTTTGGGGATTATCTATTCGGCTGTTTGGGCGACCTCTTGCTTCGGGACGAATTCCGCTTCTTCAATGGTCGTCGGGATTTCCGGCCCTTCTTCCTTGCGGCGCTCAAACTCCTCTAAAACCGCGGTCTGTATCATCTCGCGGACCTCCGGTTTTATCGGGTGGGCGACGTCGCGGAACTCTCCGTTAGGAAGTTTGCGGCTGGGCATGGCGACGAACAGCCCCTTCTGCCCTTCGATGATTCTAAGGTCGTGGACGACAAACTCGTCGTCCAGGGTGATAGAGGCGAAGGCTTTTACCTTCTCCCGCTCGACGACTCTCATCGACACCGCTGTGACCCTCATGTCGTTCTCCCCCTTCTTGCTTGTGTTGCGCCCCCTGATGGTTCTAGGTTCTGGCGTCAGCCATTAGTTTGCTAACAAGTTTCAAGTCTTCCGGTTTATCCACGTCCACTCCGACTTCCGGATATGGAGTGACGATGGTCTTCGCTCTGGCGTTAATAATCTTAGTCACGCGTTTCTCAATATCGGAAAGGGTGAGCGTCCTGGTAAGAAACTTAACGATCATCTTGGGCCCGAGTAGTCTCAGTGTTTGAAAGACGCTCTTACGGGCGCTATATGCGTCCTCCAGCAGATTCAGGTTAGCTAGAATTACCTCCGGCTCCATCAGGGCAAAGTTGCCGCCGGTAATTGTCGCGCCCCGAAGTTTCGCGTACGTCCTTTTGGTCTCCGGATATTTGGCCTCAACAACTTCTCTTAAGATAACGGGATAATAGACGTCGTCGTTCGTGGTCTGGCACCGGTCGAGAAAGTCATCGATCGCCTCGGTTGTAATAAGCGGGATGTCGCAGGTCATGAAGAGTACGTATTTGGTCAGACCGGGGCTGTTTTCCTTGAGGTATTTGAGGGCCTCCACACCGTTGTCGACTGCGGAACCGACAGTAGGAATAACGGCGTCGACACAGCTTGACCAGCTTTCATGGAGGGCCGACTCGGGGGCGACGACAACAATCCGGCGGACGCGTTCGACGTTCTTCAACGCGTCTATTACATACTCGATCATCTCCCGGCCGCTAAGCCTGATGAGACCCTTCCCGACCACTTCGGCGCTGGCGGAAAGCGTTTCACCTGCCGCTTGCTTAATCTTGCCGCCGCCTAGAATAACCGCGTCTATTGTTGTACTCATAGAAGTCAACCGCCGGTTGTTACTTGTAGTGTTACTAATCTACCTCTACGACTGCTACGTTGCAAGGTTTGGCCCGATAGGCTTGAGCGCCCGTCTCCTCGCCGGCCGAGATAATATCCTCAACGATACCGGATGACCTTGTTAGCGCGAACACCGTCGACCCGCTGCCGGACATCAAGGCCGCGTCGGCGCCGGCTGCCAGCGCGGCCTCTTTGGCCGCTCTGATGGCCGGATATTTGCCCATAATGACAGGCTCAAACGCGTTAAAAAGAGACTCGCAGATCTGTCCGTAGTCGCCGTTTGATAAGGCTGATTCCAGGGCGTCGAGGCCCGGTTTATGTTCGTCCGCGGCCGTGCCTGCTTCGTCAAAATCCTGATAAGCGCGCCCCGTGCTGACATCGACGGACGGTTTAAGGATAACGATTTCGCAGTCCGGCATGGCCGGCAGGGGCTTTAGCGTCTCTCCCGCGCCGGTTCCCTCCATAGTCCCCCCTGTGAGGAAGAACGGAACGTCGGCGCCGATATCTTCGGCGATCCGCCTAAGGTCCGCCTGATCCAAACCCAATCCGTAGAGTTTGTTTAGGCCGATGAGCGCGGCCGCCGCGTCGGCGCTGCCGCCGCCCAATCCTGCCGCCGCGGGAATAACCTTCTTCACGTCAGCCGTAAAACAGGCATCGTGGCCGGTCAGCGCCGCCAGCGCCTCCCAGGCTTGAATAATCAGATCATTATGGAAATCACATTTGCCAAAGTCGCCATAGGCGACTTCAATGCCGGATTCATTGGGCGTGAACATGATTTCGTCAGCCAGCGTTACACTCTGAAGAACAGTTTTGACCTCGTGGAATCCGTCAGGCCGCTTGTCAGCAACGTCTAGGTATAGATTGATCTTGGCCCGCGCGATAAACTTAAGCAAGAGAGGCCCCCTATGATGCGAAAATTAGAATCTGTCTGGCAGCCAGGGGAAAAGGTCTTCGCCGGTTTCACAGCAGGTCATCTTGATGTTTTTCGTAAAAACGTCGGCGTAGGAATAAGAAATCTTGCGAAGACAGGTCGCTTCCTCGATTTCAACGATAAAAAGGTTGGGGTAGATTTCCTCTAGGGTTCCTTCTCTCTCCCATAACGCCCCGCGGCTTTTGATTGCGCTTAGCTTGATACGTTTGCCTATTTGGGCGCTAAGCTCCTGCTTGATCCGGCAGATCGCTTCTTGCTGCGGAAGAGCTTGGACAATCATTGGCGTCCTTTCCTTTTTTATCTATGGGAATTCTATCACTATCTGCTAGAATGTCAAGACCTGGCATTTTGTAACATTTCATACAAACGCCATAGCTCTTCGGCAGACATTGTCTCTGCGCGGGCGGTCGGATCCAGCCCGGATTTTGTTACCGCCGCGGTCGCCATGGCCGTGGAAACAGCGGTCTCGCCTATAGTCAAAGCCTTTTTAACTGTTTTCCGGCGAACCGCAAAAAGTCCTTTCACAAAGGCGATAAACGCGGCCGTCTCCGAGCCGAATTGCGGTCGCGGTCGCCGATCAAGAACAGCAATGGCTGAATCGACGTCCGGCGGCGGCAAAAAGGAGTTTCTTTTTACCTCAGCCACAATCGTGGTTCGAGCATAACACCCCGCGGATATGGCCAAAACCCCGTAGTCTTTGCTGCCGGGTCCGGCCGCCAGTCTGTTGACCATTTCTTTCTGCAGCATGACGACCATTCGGGTTATGTCGGGAACATCCTGGAGGACTTTCGTAATAACGGCCGTACCGACATTGTAGGGCAGGTTTGACACCATGACGTTCGCGCCGAGGGAGTTGAGGTCAGTGTCCATGGCGTCGGCCTGGATGACCTTTATGTTGTCGCGCCCGCCCAGAGTCTCTTTCAAGATCGCTATAAACCGGTTGTCATACTCCACCGCGACGACGCGGCCGGCGTGTTTGGACAAGGCCTCGGTTAGCGTGCCGATGCCCGGTCCGATCTCTAAAACTGTGTCCTCCGAGGTCAAACCCGCGGCGGCGATTTCCTTGTCCAGGATGTTGGCATCAATCAGAAAATGCTGGCCGAGTCTTTTTGTGAGATGAATGCTGTGTTTTTTAAGGATTTCTTTCGTGGTCGAGGGATTAACTATCGGCACTGATTAACCCCTCCTTGTTGTCTTGAGACCAGGGGTCAGACCCCTGGACATATGTGAAGGGGTCTGACCCCGTCACTGGCCCATATGTTCTTCTCGTCTACCACTCAATCATTACCGGAATAACGCCCGCGCCCAGGTCGGAGATAGCCGCGAAAGCAACTTCCTCCAGGTCGATGACACGTCCCGGACCCCAAGGCCCCCGGTCGACGATCTCCACCCATACTTGGGCGCCGTTTCTAAGATTGGTGACGCGCACCATGGTGCCATAGGGTAAAGTCTTGTGAGCCGCGGTATATCCGCCGGTATAGTAGTAGTAGCTGGCGTCGCCTGTTTCGCTCCGTCCGGATAGGGGTCTATCAAGGTGAGCCGGTTCGGCCGGCTCCGCCACGGGGTTGCCGGGGGATTGCGCGGCCGCTTGCGCGGCAGCCAGAGCTTCGTGTTTCTCGCGCACCTGGTTTTCGATATCCCGCGTCTTCCCGCCTAGGTCGGCCAGCGCTGCCAGACGGTTGGCACGTTCAGCGGCCAGCTCGGCTTTCTTGCTCTCCAAAATCGCTTTGTTCTCCGAGGCCGTCTTCATAAGCCGGGAATCGCTGAACGCCAGCCGCGACAATAGCTCCATCCTTTGGCTGAAATCGTCAAAATCGGCGCTCCCCAGAATCAGCTCGAGCGCGCTGAAATCACTATATTTATAAATGGTCTTAAGCCTGTTGTTCATGGCCTTGTTCGTCTCGTCAAAGTTACGGTTGAGCTCTTGTATTTCCTTCTCGACCTCGGCGATATGGCTATCGACGCGTTCGACTTCCGCGGCCGTCTCGTGGTATTGGCGCGTCGCCGTCACCAGGTAGACGTTGGCGTCTTCCAGTTCGGACTGCGCCTCGGACTCGGTAACGCCGAGAGCGTACATAAGCGGATTGGTTGTAGCTAGAAGAAAGGCGGATACAAATATGAACAGCCGAAACGGCGTTTTTTTGCGGATACGCAATCCCTCCTTGAATAGGGGTATAATTCTACGCCAATATGCCTGTTTCGGCAACTTCTAGAGGCGCGGGAAGAGGGATTCTCCCTTTCTGACCTTTGTGTTCTTTGGGAACCAGCCCCACTCGGCCGGGCTGTCGGGGGGCGTCCCTAACATCTCGCCGACCTTCTGGGCCGTCTCGGGGATAAAGGGCGATATGAGCCTGGCAATCAGTCTGACCGCCTCGACCGCGTTATAAAGAACGGTGCGCAGCCGCTCCACCTCTCCTGCCTTATCCAAGGCCCATGGCGCGGTGTTATCCACATAACGGTTGGCTTCGCCGACCGCCTGCCACACGGCGGCTAAGGCCTCGTTGAAGGCGACTTTCTCCAGCGCCGCGGAGCTTTCGGTAAAAGCCGCCATAACGGTTTCTTTTAACTTGTCGTCGACGGCCTCGATTTGGCCGGACGGTTCTTGGACCATTCCGGCCTGGTATTTCTCCACCATGGCCAGCACCCGGCTGACCAGATTTCCGAGGTCATTGGCCAGGTCCTTGTTATACCGTTCATGCAAACGCGCCAGTGAGAAATCACCGTCCTGGCCGAATCCGAACTCCCTTAATATGAAATACCGCAGACCGTCGACCGAATAAGTCTCGGACAACGCGGTCGGGTCGACGGCATTGCCTAGGCTTTTGCTCATTTTTTGGCCGTCAACGGTGAAGAAGCCGTGGATGACCATTCGTTTAGGCATAGGGATGTCCAGCGCCAACAGCATAGCCGGCCAAATGGTCGCGTGAACGCGCAGGATATCCTTGGCCATCAGCTGGATGTCAGCCGGCCACAGCCTGGCGAATCTGTCTTTATCGGAGGGCCAGCCGACTCCGGTGATGTAGTTTAGTAGCGCATCCGTCCAGACATACGCTGTGTGCGATGGATCGAAGGGCAGCGGGATGCCCCACTCCACCTTGCTGCGGGAAATGGCCAAGTCGGTCAGACCTTCCAGTTTCAGGAAGCTGACGATTTCGTTCTTCCGTTCGGGCGGTTCGATGCTGAACTCGCCTGACTCTATCGCCCCAAGAATCTTGTCCGTGAAATCCGAGAGTTTGAAGAAGTAGGTCTCTTCCGAAACGATCTCGCATTCCTTGTTATGAAGCGGGCATTTTCCCTCGTCTAACTCGTCGCGCGAATAGTATCGCTCGCAGCCGACGCAATACAGCCCGGTGTATTCACCCTTATAGATAAAGCCTCTGTTGTTTAGCTCGGTCAGGAATTTCTCGACGGCTTCAACATGCGCTTTGTCCGTCGTCCTGATGAAAGCGTCGTTAGAGATGTTGAGCGCCCGCCACACGGCGATAAACCTGGCCGATACCTGGTCGCAGAACTCCTTGGGTTCCAACCCGGCCGCGGCGGCTGACTGCGCGACCTTTGCCCCGTGTTCATCTGTGCCGGTCAGGAAGAAGACTTCTTCGCCGCGCTGACGATGCCAGCGGGCTAGCACGTCGGCGGCAATCGTCGTATAACTGTGGCCGATATGCGGAATATCGTTTACATAATAGATAGGGGTGGTGACGTAGAACTTGTCCATTTTGATAGGTCCTTTAGATGCCTGGTCATATTGACTTTGATTCGTAAACTACCATATAATCTGCATAAATTGGTGTCAAGGTGCAATCCGGCTCGCCGGACTGCAAATAATAAATAAGAAACAATATACTTGTTCCGCGTGCTGTCTCTTATTTCTTAAATATTATTTATTATTTCGATTCTGTTGGGGGTATTTTGAAGTCTACGGGAATTGTTCGCAAATTGGATGATCTCGGCAGAATCGTTATTCCCATGGAACTCAGACGCATCTTCGGCATCTCCCCTGACGACGAAATCGAGATCTACGTCGAAGACGACAAAATCGTCCTGCAGAAATACGAGCCGCACTGCGTTTTCTGCCAGAACGAGGACAACCTCACCGAATACAAAGGCAAACAAATCTGCGGCGCCTGCCTCGAAGAACTAAAATAGTCTGCGTGCTTGTCTATTCGGCGGGGGTTTTTTCCGCTTTGTAACCGGCATCGCCTATAGCGATAAGCAGCTTATCTTCCGTTAGCTTGGTGGTATCGTATTCGAGCACAAAGGTTTGTTTACTTAGGTCGATTGTCACCTTTCCGATGAAGCCTTCAAACTGCGAATGTAAAGCTTCCGTCAGCTTCTTAGCAGCCTCTTCGTTGTTGTTGCCCTGCACCACCAATGATAGTGTGCCTGTCGCCTTCGGATCGATCTCATCGAGAGTCGCTTCAAGAACGGAGGCTTGATCTGACTGCTGGCCCGCTTGTTCGGCCGCATGGTCATGAGGCTTAACTTCCGTTGGCGGATTCTGTACCAAGGCGACTGCGACAATCGCCGATAAGAAGGCAATAATCATAACGGACGCTGCCGTAATAGTTTTTTTGCTTTGATCCATGCTGCCCTCCGAGCAACCTGCCATTGAAAGTCCTTGGCAAGTTAACATGTTGATGCCCTAATCAAGTCTCCATATCTTATCACGAAACCCAACCAAACACGCTGTCTGAAAAGACTCACTGTCCGCTCATCTGCGCATATATGACACTTGCGCAGATGTAAAAATGAATTCGAGCGCCCCAATCTGCGAGTCTAGCCTGAGGTGTGGGTGGGAGCCTCGACCCTGGGTTTCCTTTCTCTCCCAAGTATGGGGGAGAAACAGTCTTGAATAGTAAGATTGAACAGCAGACATTCCACGAATCGAGCGGAGAGCAGGGTTTGCTTGGCGAAGCGACCTTAGTACTTGGGAGTGAGACGAGTAAGCGCTGGTAGGCCGCGAGCCGCATGCGAGTCTATTATTTTCTGGTTTTGCCGCCGATGACTAGGACGATTTCGCCTTTGACGTTCTTCTCGCCTAATCGATCCAAGATGTCCGCGGCCGTGCCCCGGAGGGTTTCCTCAAACATCTTAGTGAGCTCGCGAGCCAGCGCGACCGGCCTGTCTCCCATGATTTCCGTCACGTCGGCGAGCGTTTTCTTGACGCGGTGGGGCGATTCATAAAAAACCAGCGTCCCTCTTTCTTCCTTCAGCTCCTCCAGCAGTTTCCTGCGCCCGCCGGATTTCGGCGGCAAGAAACCTATGAAAAGGAACCTGTCCGTCGGCAATCCTGACGCGACCAAAGCATTGATGAGAGCGGTCGGACCGGGGATGATCTCAACCGGCAAACCCTCGTCCAGACAAGACTTGATCAACCGGTAACCGGGGTCGGATATGCCGGGCATGCCGGCATCCGACACCTGCGCGACGTTGAGCCCGGATCTGATTTTCGCCAGAAGTTCCGGAATCCTTGTCTTCTCGTTGTGCTCATACAGGCTGACTAGAGGGGTCTTTATGTCGTACCTTGCCAGCAGTTTGCGCGTTACCCTGGTGTCTTCGGCGGCAATGAGATCGGCTTCTTTGAGGACGCGAAGAGCCCGCAGCGTGATGTCTTCCAGGTTGCCGATAGGCGTGGCGGTGACGAATAGCTTCCCTGCGGCTGGGGCCATGAATCTACCGCTGGATTGCGGCATAGACGCCGTAAAGCTCAGCGTAGAAATCGTTGACGTCGCGAGTCCACGCCGCGGCATTCGGCGGGCAATAGATCGGCGCGATAACGGCCGGAGTCATTCTGCCTTTCTTTATGTATTCCTCGCTTAAACAGCGCGCGTAGCTGAAGATCGCGTCTTCCCAGTTCTTGAAATAAACGTCGCCCCAGCCCCAGGCGTTAAATGGCAGAAAGCAGTCTTTGCCCCAGGAGCTTTCTTTGCCGGCGATACTGACGACGAGGAACGGATCGACGCCGTAAGTCCGTCCGGCGCTGACGAACGCCCGGCCGTAACCGACCATCGGACTTTCGACCTCCGTCAGGTAGATGTCGATGGCGCGGGCTTGCGACTGATCGCCGACTAAGAAAGCGGTACCGTCTGCCGGCTTGGTCGAAGACGTAGAGCCGGCGGTCAATTTCGCCTGGGCGGCCGCGGCCAACTGTTGCTGCCGCAAGGCTTCGTCCTGCTGACGCTGTCTTTCTTCAGCCTGCTGCCGTTGTTGTTTGGAGAGGGTCCTGATGTTGTCGATCCAGACCTGCTCGTTTTCCGAAACCGGCTCAACGGCAGGCGTGAGCATGTCATTCGTCGGGGCGGGCAGCTGGAAGGCGCGCATATCCGTACCCGGCTGACCTGTCCGGTAAGCAGAAAATCCGCCGGACAGATATGTTGTCAGAACGATGGTTAACGCGATGACGCTTACCGCGGCCCCGCCGGACAGCCACCACACGAGAGTGGTCGAGAGGCCCTTACGGTGCTTAGCCCCCTTCGGTTCTTTCATTTGTCGTCCCGAGAATGTCACGTTATGCATATTTACCTCATCAACCCCTGTTTTTAGGGCTAATCAGTTATCGGCTCCAGGCTGCAAAACTTTAGTCCAGACGGACCAGTTTATAATCGCGGCTTCCCAAACCGATAGCCTCGGCGTGCCTCAACTGAACATCCCAATCGACGTTCGTGTGGATTTCCTTAAACAGATCCCGGCCGGCGGTCTCGTTAACCAGGTCGATCGATGCTTGGTCCACTGCGACGGGATCGGTTGACGCGGCAATGCCGATATCCGGCGCGACCGCCGCGTCGCTGTAACCCCAGCAATCGCAATCAGGCGTGATGTTCATAATGAAGTTTATAAATCCGGTTTTCCCTTTCTTGTCGCTAATCGCGCCCAACGCGTATTCCGCTATTTTTTCCTGGACCTTAACCGCGTCGTCGCCCCAGTTAATGCTGATTGCCTGTTCGGGACAGGTAACGATACACTCTCCGCAACCCTGGCATTTCGAGAGGTCGATCTCCGCCCGCTCGCCGGTGACCTTGATGGCCGCGGCGCCGCACCAGCGGACGCATTTGCCGCAGGCTTTACACTTTGACGCGTCGACGGACGGCGTAACATCGGCGTGCATCTGTTGTTTACCGCTCCGGCACCCCAGGCCCATGCCGATGTTCTTCAGCGCTCCGCCGAAACCGGTCATCTCGTGGCCTTTGAAATGCGTTAAGGCTATCAGGCTGTCGGCGTGAACCGCCGCGCTGGCGATTCTCACCTTCTCAAAATGTTTCCGGTTTATCTCGACTTCGACATAATCCTTGCCGGTCAGCCCATCGGCAATAATAACCGGCGCATTGACCGTCGCGAAGGAATAGCCGTTCTGAACAGCAGTTGTGATATGGCTGACGGCGTTACTTCGCCCGCCGACATACAGGGTTCCCGCGTCCGTTAAAAAAGGGCGTCCGCCGGCTTTTTTAACCCTGTCGATAACCCGCCGGGCATAAATAGGCGATAGAAAAGCGGTATTCCCCCGTTCGCCGAAATGAATCTTCAGCGCGACCAGGTCGCGTTCGTTGATAAACTCGGCAAAGCCGGCTTTGTCGAACAATTGACCCGTCTTGTCGAGCATTCCGGACCCGAGGGCCGATTTCATTCCGGCGAAAAAAACCTCAGCCGCCACTTTTGCTACCTCCAAAGATCAGCGCTAACCATAACGCCACCAACATTTTAGCCCTATCCCTGCTCCAAGGCGAACAGCCCCATTCTCCAAAGAACGGGAGTGACATAACCTTTAATTTCCATATCAGTCAGAAACTGCATTTGCGCAAATTCCGTATTTGCGCAAATGCGAAAATGAAGTCGGTTGGGACATATTCCCGGGGATGCGTCCGGGCAAACATAAGTTGCTATACAAACAAGAGTTGGTATATATAAACGAGCGCCCTGTGGAAAACCACTCCAGCACTCCAAAGCGCTGGAGTGGTTATTAACAGTAGCCCTCTCCCCTCAAGAGAGAGGGCTAGCTTTAAAAAGAAGTTCGAGCATGCGGACAAATCACGTCCGAGCGGAGAGCATTGTTTGCGAAGGCGTTGCGACTTGAAACACGGGGTCAGGCCCTATCGCATAAGAAGAAAGGGCCTGACCCCAAAGCAAAAACGATGGTAGGACGCGAGCGGCATGCGAGTCTATTTCTTTGTTTCCGCAAGCAGGGAAGAAATGCCGTAGAGGCCGGCTTTGTTGCCTAGTTTCGCCGGTACGATTTTAACGACGTCCCGGTTAGGGATAAGGCCGCATTTTTTGACAACGGCCACGGCGGTTTTGAGGATCAGGGTGTCGCCTTCCATGACTCCGCCGCCGAGGATGATCATATCCGGATTGAACGCGTTTACGATGGTCACCAGGCCGGCACCGATGAAACGGCCGGTTTCCGCCAGCACAGCGATAGCTGTTGTGTCGCCCGCTTGAGCCGCTTGCGACACAACTTCGCCGGTGATGTTCTTAAGGTCGCCGATGGCTAGATCGACGATTTTTCCGCCGCCCGCTTTCTTGACGGCCGTGCGCGCCCGCGCGGCGATGGCGCGGCCGGACGCGAGCGCTTCCAGACAACCCTGCCCGCCGCACTCGCAGGCCGCTTTGCCGGCCTCGATAACCATATGGCCAAGCTCGCCGGCGCTGCCTGAGGTTCCGCGATAGAGCGCTCCGTCAATAATGATTCCGCCGCCGATGCCGGTGCCGATTGTCAACATGACCAGGTTTTTAACACCGCGGCCGGCGCCGAATCTGGCCTCGCCTAAGGTCGCGGCGGCGGCGTCGTTCTCAACAACAACTTTCGTCCCGAACCGCCCGGCCATAGTCTTCTTTAGCGGCGCGTTGCGCAAAGGCAGGTTGGGAGCGAAAACAACCGTCCCCGTTTTGTAGTCCACCAGGCCGGCCACCCCGATCCCGAAACCGTCGAGATCTGACTTCGTTTTGTGGATTGCCGACAGCAGTTCCTCGGTCAGGTCGACGACCCCGTCAATTATTGATGTAGATGATTTTAGGAGAGTCGGGCGGCGGGCGTCGATCTTGATGACGCCCCGCTCGTCGACGAGGGCGACCTGTGTAGTTGTTCCGCCAAGGTCACAAACGGCATAAAGCATTAGGTCGGCTGGGTATCAACGCCCGGATCGTATTGCACGATGCGGTTCCGGCCGGTTTCTTTAGCGCGATTCAAAGCCTTGTCGGCGCAATCGATAAGTTCCAGGTCGTTTTCACAGTGGTTGGGGTAAACGGCGACGCCAATGCTGACCGTCTTCTTTACGGCAGGCTCGTTCTTATCGCCCTCGAAACCCGATTCTTCAACAGCCTGACGGACTCGTTCGGCCACGGTCAGAGCTTCATCCTCGGTATTCGGTAAGATAACGGCGAATTCCTCGCCGCCGTAACGGCATACAATGTCGACGTCCCGAACCTTCTCCTCCAATATAACAGCCAGCCTCTTTAGCATCAGATTACCGGAGGCGTGGCCGAACTGGTCGTTGAATGGCTTAAAGAAATCCACATCGACCATCATCAGGGCGACGCGGCTGCCAAAACGGTCGGCTCGTTTCCGTTCCTCTTCCAACCGTTCAGCGAAGTAACCGTAGTTGTGCAGCCCGGTCAGCCGGTCGAGCATCGTGCCGTCGCTCAGATCGGCCAGCCTTCTCTTTTGAGAATGGAAATACCAGCCGAAGAAGAATCCGGCGGAAACCATAAGGCCGCTGGCGACGGAGAATTCAATCGTCCTGGCGCTGACCTCGTCAACAGGGATCTGCAAGTACAGGAATCCGAATAGCGCTAGCGCGCTTAAGACACCGACTCCCGCCCCGCCGATTTCGTTGTAATACAACGCCCCCATCATAATGGGCACGTAGAAAAGCGGCCAGAAAAGGGTCGATCCCTTGGTGAAGAAGATCACCACTGTGATGACAAAAAAGACGACACAAATGCCGACTAGGTACTTATACTTATCCATAAAACGGGCAGGCCCCCTAAAGGTTCAAAACCTGTTCAAGAGCACAAGCAGTTTAGCATGTATCGGTCGGCCTTTTCAACTTGTCGGATAGCGTCCGCCAAGCTTCCCGCGCCGCGTCCTCCTCAGACTTGCCGGGTGCTTCTCGGCCGTAGAACGCGGTCTCAAACATGCCTGTAAGCCGGCCGATTTCCGGACATCCGAACTCGGCCGTCAAAGCGGCGGAATACTCGGCCGGTGTGTCGCTTGGACGCCTGGGTCGCTCCAGGCCGGCGAATAGCTCGCACATGGCCAAGTAAGCGCTTTCAACCGCGGTGAAGGGCATGCCGGCTCGCGCGGCCGCAGGTTCTATTACCCGCGTCTTGAATCTTCGCCAGGCCGCCACGCCCGCGTAGCCAAAGGCGCCGGCCAGAAGCAAAGCGGCGGCGGCCCTGGCCAACGGGGAAGAAACGACCGCTCTCCACGAACCGAGAACATTTCTCAGCGTTCTCAGTTGTTCCGGGAAGTGCCGGTTTAAGTACTCAAACAGAGACGCGCCGGCGAACGACCTCCGCAATCGGCCCGTATCCGTTGGCATCTCGCTGCCCGGTGTCGGGTCGAAGGCGATCCACCCGTAGTTCGGAAAATAGACCTCAGCCCAGGCGTGCGCGTGCTCGGCCAGAACTTCGTAGTAACCGGTAAACGGATTATAGTCGCCCGGCACATAGCCCGTGACCAGTCTGGCCGGCAGGCCGTTCATCCTGGCCAGCACGACGAAGGCGCTGGCAAACTGGTCGCAACCGCCGGCTTTGCTGCTAAACAAGAAGAAATCGACCGCGTCCCGGTTTTCCGGCTGGAAAGGCGCCTCCAGGTCGTAACGGCACCTTCGATTCAGTTCCGCCTGGATTGCCTCCAGCTTCTCGTAGGGTTTGGTCATTCCGGCCGTGATTCGCGCGGCCAAGGCCGCGTCCCTGTCGGGCATCTCCGGCAGTTGCAGATATCTGGACAGTTCGCGGTTTCCGTATATTTGAGGCTGCTTCCTCAAGCGCGTCGGATTCGCCGGATCGTAGTGTGAAATCACACTATAGATCACCCCGGAATCCAGGGAGAAAGAGCTCGTTACGGCGGACTCCCGGTCTATCCAAACGGCCGCCGACGGGAAGTACAGCATACCCGCCTGGTACGGCGCGAAGACGATATTCGGCTGGTCCGCTTCGATATAATAGGAGGAAACAGTTTCCCGCGCCCCCATATATCCCTCAATGTCCAAAACGGGCAGGATGATGGGGGGCTGCGTTTTTTGCCTGGCTTGTTTCGGTTTTTCGGCGACGGCCGTCCAACCCTTGCCAGTGTAATTGACGAAAGACTGGCCGCGATGATAGGTCAGGTTGGTCGATTTTACCCTCATGACCAGCCCTTTGGACAACTTACCCCTGACTCGCAAATCGAGCGATTTGTTGAATCCGGGATACGAGGTGCCGGAAAAAGTCGCCCGGCTGCTCGGCAAACGTTCGTTCAGATTGACGGCCGGCCCGGCCAGCCCGCCCCGGAAGGCCGCCGCAAAGGCTTTTTCCGCGCTAAAAGGCAGGCTCTGCACCCGCATACCCGGCAGCCTTGGAGTCGCCAGATACGCGCCTACGGTAATCGCCATCATTAGGACCGTTGTCACCGCGATCCAGGCCAGCGATTTCCAGGCGGGCGCCTCTTTTAAAACTTGCAGCGGACTCACTCCCAGCTCGGATAGATACATACCGAACATCGCGAGCAATGAGAATACGATAAATCCCGCCAGGAAGAAGAGAAAGGACATGTCCAGCGCCAGGGTGCCCGCCATGGCGGTCAGCACTAAGCCTGACACCAAAGAGAACTGCAGATCACGGCGAGCCGGTAGGTCGAAACTGTGCAGGACCTGAATCCACAGAAAAAGTTCGGCCAACGGCACCCGGGTATCGTACGGCACGGAAACCACGTTGTAAAAGAACCAGCCCGTCACGCCGAACAGGGCGAACGAGAGCGCAATTTTCAGACCGACGTTGACGTTATCGCGCCGGTACCAGCTAAGGACAAAGCCGGCGATTATACCGATGGGAGCGATAATATTGGTTGATTGCGGCAGATAACCCTGGGCAACGACGGCGAATGTGCCCGTCAATACGGCGCCCAAAACGCTTGCCCGGACAAACAACGAGTTCTCGGGCGGCAGCTTCCTGTTTATCTCCCGGTAACGTTCAAGGGCTCTCTCAAACACTCCTTAACATCCTGTCCTTTCATTAATCCGTAAAGCGTCGCGCGAGCGCCGGCCATTTCTCCGGAGATCTCCTCCAGCGTTGGCGAGACTTTGTCCCCATAGCTGCGAGCGTCTACCAAGACGACGATCAGTCTGGCCCGGCGAGCTTGCACGGCGGCGGAAATGTCCGCCCAGTCGGCTTTTTGCGACGTCGCGATCAGAATGACCGTCGAGCGCTGGCCGATGAAAGGTATCGCCTCCTCGACCAGGGCCGCCGCGTCGAGGCGGCCGTTGGCTTTAAGTCCCGCCAGCCATTCAAGGGTCGGGAAGAAACCGGGGCGTTCGATTTTCGCCACGGCCTCTTTGTCCTGGGCAAAAAGACGCAACGGGTGGCCGGCTTTAAGGCAATAGTTGGCTAAGGTGGCGGCGACGCGGGCTGCAGCGTCCAAAGAATCGTCGCCGGCTCGGCCTGCCGCGGTCCCGGCCTTTAAATCAATGACGATGCTGACGGGCGTGGCGATTTCTTCCTCGAACTCCTTGACGACAAGCTCGCCCCGCCTGGCGGAACTCCGCCAGTGAACAGCCCGCATGCTGTCGCCCCGCCGGTATTCCCGGATTCCCAGATAGTCATAGCCGGAGCCGGCGCTTCGCCGTTCATGCACGGTTTCCGACGGGCTGGACATCGGTTCAAGAATCGGGAAGGTCGGAATCTCCTCGTAGGCGGGATAGATGGTTATGCCGGCGGTGGCCTCGTTTGAAACTCTTCGGTGCCACACCCCGAACGGCGCACCCGAGTCCGCGGCCAAACCGGCCTTGGTATAAACGCCTCTGGGCAAAGCGGTTTCATACGTTACCGCCCGCGAGGCGCCGCCGGGCAGCCAGACAACGGTTCCGCCGCCGCCCCGGGCCAGCTGGTCTTCTACCTTAAGAAGAAACCTCGGCAGCCAGCCCCGGTTGGAAACCTCCGACCGGATAACGACGGGCATGCCCTCAAACGATTCCGCCGGCATCTTCCGGACCGTGGTTAGCCGGCTGGTGACCAAGATCGGGACCGCGTAAGAAATGACAACGAGGCCGATCAATGAGGCCGAAATCAGAAACAGGAGAGCTGCCTGAACATTGGTAGCGATAAGAAACATCGCCAAAGCCAGAAGGAGAAGGGTGATTACTTTGCGGTTGATCATCGAACTACGGGAACCGGCACCTCGTCGAGAATCCTGGCGATTATCTTCCTGGCCGGCGCCTCGCCCGTTTTCAGCCGCGGCTTTACGAAAACCCGGTGCGCCAGCACGGCCATGGCGACGGTTTTGATATCGTCCGGCAGAACGAATTTCCGCCCTTTGATGGCGGCGTAACCTTGCGCCGTATGGACAAGCGCCAGCGTTCCTCGCGGACTGGCGCCCAAAACAAAGTCGTCGGACCGCCGTGTCGCGTCCGTGATTTTCAATACATAGTCTATAAGCGTTTCGTCGATAGAGACGGTCTTAACCGCGGTCTGCGCCTCAACGATTTCATCCGCGTGCATGACCGGCTTAAGCGTTTCGATCGGATGGGACGACTGCTGGCTGATAACGACCGACTTTTCATCGGCGGCGTCAGGATAGCCCAGGTTTATGCTCATCAGGAAACGGTCAAGCTGTCCTTCCGGCAGCGGGTACGTGCCGTGATACTCAACCGGGTTCTGCGTGGCGATGACAAAAAAGGGTTCCGGCATCGGCCTGGTTACCCCGTCGATGGTCACCTGTCGCTCATCCATTGCTTCCAGGAGGGCCGATTGTGTCCGAGGCGTTGTCCGGTTGATCTCGTCAGCCAGAACGATGTTGCCGAAGACCGGTCCCGGTTGCCATTCAAAGTCGCCGGTTTTTTGATTAAACAGGCTGGTGCCGGTTATATCCGACGGCAGCAGATCCGGCGTGAACTGAATCCTTTTGAATGTTCCGTCGACCGATTTGGCGATCGATTTGGCCAGCATCGTCTTGCCGACGCCCGGCACATCTTCGATCAAGAGGTGTCCTCGGCAGAGCAACGCCGCGACAGATAATTCGACGGCCTGACGCTTGCCCTTGATAACCGTTTCGATGTTGTCGACCAACTTGGCCGCGCTTTTGCCGACTGCTTCTATATTCACCCTAAAATCCTTTCCGGGGAGGTCGCTTGGGCCGACAAATTACATTATACAATAGGAGTCATGTGATATAATTTTTACACTATTGTCAAGTAACAAGCGCTACATGCGCGAATGGAGGTTGGTATGCCGGAATCAGAAAAAAAGACGCTCCGGAAGACGATGGATCCCGCGGCCGAACAGATGATAGAAAAGGCCGCCAAAGATAAGGTTTCCACCGCTTTTTCCCGCGTCGATGAGATGAAACCCTGCCCTATCGGATTGACCGGGGCTTGCTGCAAAAACTGTTTTATGGGACCCTGCCGCTTGACCAAAGAGGGCAGCCGCGGCATATGCGGCGCTGATGCGGCGACCGTAGTCGCCAGAAATCTGGCGCGTTCCGTTGCCGCCGGTTCCGCCGCTCACTCGGATCACGGGCGCGACGTCGCCTTGATGTTGCGCGGCATCGCGACCGGAGAGATCTCCGGCTTCGGCATCGCGGACGAGGATAAACTTATGGCAGTGGCCGAGCACTTTGACCTCGCGACCGAAGGCCGCGAGGTCAAAGACATCGCGCTCGACGTCGCCAATATCGCGCTGGGTAACTTCGGCCGCCAGGAAGGCGAGCTGAATTACTTGAACCGGGCGCCGTTGAAACGCCAGGAGATATGGCGCAAATTCGATATCGCCCCCCGCGGCATCGATCGGGAGATCGTCGAGGCCATGCACCGCACGAACATGGGTGTTGATACGGATCCGGAACACATCCTCATGCATTCACTCAAGACCTCGCTCGGCGACGGTTGGGGCGGCAGCATGCTGGCGACCGATCTGCAGGACATCATCTTCGGCACGCCGTGGGCCAGACGCGGTCAGGTCAACCTGGGCGTCTTGAAGGAAGACTATGTCAACATAGTCATGCACGGCCATGAAGCCCTGCTTTCGGAGACAATCATTGCCGCCAGCCGCGATCCCGAACTTATCAAACTGGCCGAGTCCAAGGGCGCCAAAGGCATCAACCTGGCCGGCATCTGCTGCTCGTCAAATGAGGTCCTGGCCCGCCAGGGCGTCCCGCCGGCCGGCAACTTCCTGCACCAGGAATTAGCTATCGTCACCGGCGTCGTCGATGTTATGGTCGTCGACGTGCAGTGCATCTTCCAGGCGCTGGCCGACGTCGCTTCCAGCTACCACACCAAGCTCGTAGCCACCAGCCGCAAAGCCAAGGTGCCGGGCGCAGAATATATGCCGTTGGACGAGAACGCGCCGATTGAGACGGCTAAGAAAATCGTCAGACTGGCGATCGAGAACTACCCGAACCGCAAGGAATACGAGATCCCGGATTATATTAGCGACCTGGTCGCCGGGTTCTCCCACGAATATATCCGTTATATGCTGGGCGGCAAATACCGCGCCACACTCCGGCCGCTGAACGACGCCATTATGGAAGGCCGGATCATGGGTCTGGCCGGCGTAGTCGGCTGTAACAATCCACGAGTCGAACAGGACGCGGCCCATAACTATATCGTCAAAGAACTCATTAAGAACGATATCCTTGTCGTCCAGACCGGCTGCGGCGCCATCGCCAACGCCAAGTACGGTCTGCTCCTGCCGGAGGCCATGAAAGACGCCGGTCCGGGGCTCCAGGAAATCGGCGAAACGGTCGGCATTCCTCCAGTTCTGCACATGGGTTCCTGCGTCGACAATTCCCGGATCCTGACCGTGCTCTCGGACGTGGTCAATGAAGGCGGGCTGGGCGAAGACATCTCGGATCTGCCGGCCGTAGGTATCGCGCCGGAATGGATGAGCGAGAAAGCCCTGGCTATTGGTGAGTACTTCGTGGCCAGCGGGGCTTACGTTATCTTCGGTGTCGGCAGCCCGGTTAGCGGCAGCCCGGTAATTGAGGATATAATTAATAATAGATGGCAGGAACAGCTCCAGGGACGTCTTGAGTTCGAACCGGATCCTGCCGAAATAGTAAACAAGACCCTGGCGCATATTAAAGAGCGTCGCGCAGCCCTAGGGTTGACGGAATATAAACCCGGTAAATACGTAAGAATAGGCGCGCCGACGTCTTTTGAGACTCCCAAGCCTCTTCAGACACCGCACCGAACTTCGTAAACACCCTGTGAAAGGAGGAGAAGTATGCCGCCAAAAGTAGATGCCAATAAGTGCACCGGATGCGGAACGTGCTATGACGTTTGCCCGGCCGACCCGGTTGTTTTTTCAGAGCCGGATCCAGACAACGAAAATTACAAGAGCGAAGTTGTCAATCCGGACGATTGTCAGGAATGCTTTGCCTGCGTCGAAAACTGTCCGGAAGAGGCCATTACGTTCGAGGACTGATTCTATGAAAATCACCAAAGACTTGACCATCAGCCAGGTGTTGGAGATGAATCCGGACACGGCTAAGGTCCTGATGAACAATGGAATGCACTGCTTGGGCTGTTTCATTGCCAGCGGCGAGACCGTGGAACAAGCCGCCGAGGCTCACGGCATTGACGTGGATAAGTTGATGGAAGAGCTCAACGCCGCGGCTCCATCCGAGGCCTAAAAACCTTATCCTTAGGAAAATAGAATAGAAGAGATTTGCCGTATTCGCTCCAAGCCCTTTATTTCGCTTGGGGCGAGCGGCACTTCTAGGACCTCCATACGCTGTTCGTATTCGTCTTTCAGATGTTTGAGATACCCCTGCTGCATGTTGCGGCGCGATTCCAGAAACGGGCTGTCCGATTCCCCGATAACGTTGTTGACGACCAGGTGTTTCATCTCCATCCCATAATCGTCCAACGATTTAATAATCCTCTCCGACTGCTTGACGCCCAAAGCCTCAGGTATGGTAACCAGGATGAACTCCGTGTTGGCGGGATTCTTCATGAAGGACACGACCTTGTCGGCCAGTGCTTCCCATTCTTTGATTATGTCGGCGATCCGGCGGCGGCTCGGTTTGCGCTTGGTGACGTTCTGCACCTTCTTAATGTAGTCCGTAAAACCCATGTAGACCTTCATTGCTTTGGTCAAATGGCTTATAAACATGTTCGGCATGTCCAGAAGTTTTAGGGTGTGGCCCGCCGGCGCGGTGTCCCAGACGACAATATCGTAACGACTCTTCTCGACCAGCTCCAGGATATAGTCCAGCATATATTCTTCCTCGATTCCGGGAGCCGTCGCCACATAATCGATAATATCTTCGTCAAAAGGTAAAAACGAGCTGATCACCTCATATATTTCCGGGCCGAATTTCTTCTTCCAGCGCTCCAGGATAAGGTCCGAGCTTATCTCCAGGGCTGTAAGATTAGGAGCGCCCGGTATCGGTGTTTCGCTGGCGCCGACGTCCGTTTCAAAGATGTCGGAAAGCGACGGCGTGGGGTCGGAAGATATGATTATGGTGTTATAGCCCTCGTCCGCCAACTGTGTCGCGATGGCCGAGGCGCACGTCGTCTTACCTACGCCGCCTTTGCCGGCCGTCATGATTAATTTCTTGCCGCTTGTCTCTAATCCTGTCAGGCTCATCCATGTCCCCGTGTGCTAGAATTATGGTTATTGTGAGTTATTTCGCGTAGATTATACCAAAGGAGGCCGCATGAAGTTGCTTCGCCAGGTTCTGACCTTCATCTTTCTAACGGCGCTTGTCTTATCGGCCTCACCGGCCGCTTCCGCCGCTCAATATTCAGCCAAAGACTTTATGGAACCCTCTTATTGTAGCGGATGCCATACTACCTTATATAACCAATGGAAACACTCCGCCCACGCCCGGGCTGTAACCGACGAGCTTTTTCAGAAACAGGTCGCCTACGCCGTGGAAGATCTAGGCGGCCCCGACAATCCTGAAGCCCAGGCCATAAGGGCCTTTTGTTTCGATTGTCACTCCCCGATAGGGAAAATGATCGGAGAAGTGCCGCCGAAGAGCAGCATCGCGATGAGCGGCGTGTCCTGTGATTTTTGCCATACGGTCAGCGGCACAAACGGCATCGGTAACGCGTCTTTCGTCAATACGCCCGGCAACGTAAAGCGGGGCCCGTTTGTTGACGCGATCTCCGAAGTCCACGAAACGACCTTGTCCGTTTTGCATACTCAGTCCGAATTTTGCGGCATGTGTCACGACGTTTATCACCCGATCAACGGATTGCCGCTCGAGCAAACTTACACAGAATGGAAGAACAGCCCGTACCCGGCTAAGAACCGGCAATGTCAGCACTGTATGATGCCTCAGATGAAAAACGTCAGCATAGCTTCTGAGGGTCCGAAGCGCCCCGTCGTTTTCGGCCACACCTTCGCCGGCGGCAATTTCGCGGAAGGCGATAAGACCGGAGCAATCAAGCTCCTGAAGAAAGCGGCCAAAATCGAAGTGGCAACCGACCGGACCAGCGCAAAACCGGGAGACAAGGTTTTCATCACCGTCAAGGTGACTAACACCGGCGCCGGCCACATGATTCCGACGGGTTTGACGGAAGTGCGCGACGTCTGGCTGGAAATCATCGCCGTTGATAAAGACGGCCAGAAAGACAAGGTCTATAACGAACGTTACACGACCGTTCTGGAAGACGCCCAGGGCAAACACGACGGAACCGTTCCCATGTGGCGCGCGGTCAAGATCTATTCCGACAACCGCCTCGCGCCGAACGAAACCAAAACCTACGAAAAGACTTACAAAATCCCGGCCGGCAAACAAGGTCATTACACAATGGTCGCCACCCTAAACTACCGGACCGCCTCAACTGAGATAACCCGCGCTTTAAAGATGAAAACAAAGCCGTCGGTGGCCATGGCCATCGCCCAGAAAAAGGTAATGCTCCCCGGCGGCGAAACGGCCTCCGATAAAACGACGACCGGCGCGCCGGCTTGGATTATCTGGGGCGGGACTGCGGTTGTCTTGCTGCTGGTCTTTATCGGCTCTATCCTGCTTATGCGGGGCGGCCGGAGCGATGCCTGAGGCGGGAGCGCGGCACGTTAAGGTAATCGTCAATCCGCACGCCAATCACGGGCGAGGGCGCGAAGTAATTCCTCTACTGAAAGACGGTTTGGCCGGCTGGGCTGAAGCCGATATCTCCGTCACCGAGCACCCCTGTCAAGCATTCGACATCGCGGCCTCGTTAAACGGATACGACGCCGTGGTCGCAGCCGGCGGTGACGGCACGGTTTACGAAATCGTCAACGGACTTGCCCACCAAAAGCGGTTGGACATTCCCGTGGGTTTGATCCCGACCGGTTCCGGAAACGATCTTTCCAAAGCAATCGGCGTCCCGCGAGACGCCCGCGCGGCCATGGCTCGTTTAAAGACAGGCGGACGGAAAAATATCGACCTTGGGCTGGTTAACGGCCGCTATTACACCAACTCGCTGGCCATCGGATTCGATGCCCGAGTAGCCCACTTAGCCAACGAAATCAAAGAGGAAACACGGAAGACCGGTCTCTCTTTATACATGACCGCCCTGTTCCGGGTGGTCTTGCATGACTATTACGGCCACACGGTCCGGATTCGCGTTGACGGGGGCGAGTGGGAAACCAAAGAAGTCCTCTTGGTCGCAATCAATAATGGCCCGATTTACGGCGGAGGTTTTAAGATAACGCCCGGAGCGGACAATGCGGACGGCCTGCTGGAGGTCTGTGTTATCGACGCCCTGCCGCGTTGGGAATTGTTCTTACGCCTTCCGTTCGCCGTCGCCGGTAAACATACCTGGATGAAGAAAACCCATTTCTACAAGGCTGGAACCGTAGATATAGAAAGCGAGCGCGACCTTCCGGCCGCGCTCGATGGAGAACTTATTTTAGCTAAACGGTACCGGGCGGAAATCGTCCCGGCCGCCCTGACCGTTATCGGCGTCTAATCGCCCAAAAGTTTCGCGGTTCCCGAAGTGCCCGACGCCGTCGTCCTTGTTACCTTCATACCGGCCAGAATCGACAGCATTTTCCCTTCCAGGGAGGCCGCCCAGAAGTTCTGGAGAGCCGTAAACTTATCTTCGTAAGTGCCCTCGCGATAGACCTTGCCGCCGTCGAAAGCGATTATGGCCATGACCGGCAACGCGTCCGCCTTCTTGGCCGAGTTGATGTTTTCCAAAGCGGAATCCTCGCCAAAATCGAGCATATTGATCATGGCTTTTTCCATCGTCACGCCGATAACGTTTCCATTGTCGTCGGTTTCGGCTCCCAAAGAATAATACTTGGCGATAAGCTTACTGGACAATACGAACGACTCCAGTGAATTGCCGAGCACGCCGATGGCCCTGGCTTCCGTGTTGCCAAGCTTGTCCTTCATTTCTTGCGCGCCGACGTTCGCCGAAACGGCGAATCCGTAGTCAAGCTCATTGGTCAGGAAGTAGTATTTCACGGCGTCCAGACTGACGTTTTCGCTGTCGGCAATATCCTGCAAGACGATCGTGTCAAAGTATTCGATATTGGCCTCCGACGCTTTGCGAAGCGCCTCGGAAAGCTGGGTGATCGCCGCTTTGTCGGCCGGTTTGGCCTTGCCTATGCCCATCCCGATCTTGACCGAATCCAGCGCGTAGTCTATTCCATAACTCGCCAGAGAGTAATAAGCCGTGGCGATCAATATATTGGCTACCGCTTCCTCGGGCGTGGCCGCGTCCCGGCTTAACAGGTCCTCGGCCTGCACAATCAGACCGCTCGCCAGCGATAACCGCCCGAAAGCGTCCGCCAGGACAATGGTATCGGCCAGAGTGCCTGGTTTTGTTTTTCGCAGCTGGTCAAAGGCATCATTCATTTTCTTGCCTGTCGGATCGATCGTCGACAAATAGTTGTCGACGCCCGCCACGCCTCCCTGCGCCAGGTACGCCTGCATCGCCTTCTTCATGTTGTACGCCATGGTCGTGTACATATAGGCGCCCGTTATCTGGTCATAAGCCGCGGACGTCATGCCCTGTCCCAAATAATCGTCGGCCTTGGCAGCCATATCGTCGGCCGACGCGACCCAGTCGTCCTCGATCGAGGTGTCGAAGCCGACAACCACGCCGCCGTACCTCGTCCTTTCATCCTCATATTTCTGGAACCAGTCTACGGCGCGGTCTTTTACCTTTTTGTCCACGCTGGCAGGGAGTTCGACCTTGGTTAAGGTCGCCCCTTCCGGCTTCGGCAACTCATTGCCCGTCAGACCCTTATAAGCCTCGTAGATGTTGGCTACCTCTTTAACGGTTATGCCTTTGCTCTTACCTTTGGCGATTAAATCAACGGCTTCCTCCGTCGTCTGGTCTACCTCATAACGGGTGCCGGCCGGAATCAACATCGTCTTCTTACCGGCTTTTTTGGCCCCGTCTATCTTGTACATAATGCCGCCGACCGGGCCGATAGTACCGTCGGGATTGATTGTGCCCGTCATCGTGACATCTTTCTTGACGTCGTCGCCCAACAGCGCCGCCAGTACGCCGGCGGTCATTAATCCTCCGGCGCTAGGCCCGTCGATATATCCATTCATCTCGAAACTATATTTGAAGTCAGTGACATCGCGGCCTAGCAGGAACGGTCCCATGGTCGCCGCCATCCAGCCCGATGCCCGCCATTGCGCGCCGGTCCCGGCGACCTCGTCCTCGATAAAACCGACCTTGGGCGTACCCGTTTTGTTGGTTTCAATGGTTATCTTGGCGGTGCCGTAACCGCCGCTCGGACCGGTACTGTCTTCCTTGTAGAAAAGCGGATTGACGTTGACCGTCCGCTTGGTGACCTTAGTCTGATCTTGCGGCGTGACTCCGCAAACGGTGCAGGCGATTGTCGTAGAGAAAAAAAGACAGGCTGTGACGACTGCGGCGAGGGTTCTCTTGAACATTCTTAAGGCTCCTTTCGTGCCGGCGGTAGAATGACAAATGACTTTATGACCAGGTAAGTTGTCAGTATCAGAATAAGTATATTAGACAGCAATTGCAAGTAAAAGGTTATAATGTTGGCATGACAGTTACTATAAGACGCATCATCGCCATCGCCATAATCATAGTAGCGCTCGTGGCCATCGTCCTGATTGTCCGCGCCTGCCGCGCGCCGGCCGTCAAGCCGGTCGCGATTAAGTCAGGCGAGAGCACGAAGCTGGGCGGCATAAACTGGTCGGTCATCAGCGTCTTGAAGACTCGCGACGTCGGACAGGCGGACGCCAAGGTGACCGCGCCAGACTGGTTCCTGATTGTCGACTTTTACCTGACAAATATAGGCGACCAAAAGGTCACTCTGAAACCGGAGGCGTTCACGCTTAAAGACGGCGCCGGCAAGACCTACTTAATCGACAAGAAGGCGACGGACGCCCAAATCAAAGGGCTGGCCAATCCGAAACTCGTGTCCGTTTATTCCGCGTCGATTCTGGTCAAGGAAAAGCAGCGCGTCGTCATGGTGTTCGCGATACCGGAAGCGGCGACCAAGCTGATGTTAAACGTCGACGGGGCGGCCATCGGGGCTGACCGAAACTTGCAGATAGACCTGGGATTCTAGACTTAACTTCAGTCCTTCTTTTTCGCTTCTTTGTACTTCTTCTTCGTCTTGGCGATCACGTCTTTCGTTTTGTTCGTCGCGAAAGCCAACTGCCTGGCGGTCAACACGGCAATCTCCTCAAACAAAGGTGTCTGTTCCCATTGCCGGGTGTCCGGCTTCATGTAGAACCGGTTATCTTTGAATTCGATGACGCGTTCCGCGCTGATACTGACCGGTTTGGTAAAAATGTTCTTTTCCATGATAAGCGAGGTCACCTTCCCCGATTCGTCGATGATGTAGTCGACGACTTTGCCGATGACGTCATCCCCTTCGACCGCGGACGGATGAGGATTCTTAACGACCCGCTTGACGGCTCGGCTTACATCCCTGTTAAAAACCAGTAGGATTGCCGGGCCGGCCGACATCAAATGATCGTCGCCCACGCCGACCAAGCGCTCAAACGGCATGGTCTTGTGGGGATAGGAAGCCTGGCGGCGAAGTATCAAAGCACGGATCTCCGTCTTGTCTTCGGTCAACAAGAAACGGCGGACATACCCGCGGAACTTATGGTTTTCCACATCGAAAACCGGCAGATCGATTAGGTCGCTTAACCGGATGTTCAAGAAAGCCTCTTATCGGTTGGTAAGGAAAGTGGTGGCGGGACCCAGAATCGAACTGGGGACGCCGGGATTTTCAGTCCCGCGCTCTACCAACTGAGCTATCCCGCCATCCCCAACATCGAGATGGCGGAGCCGACGGGATTCGAACCCGCGATCTTCTGCGTGACAGGCAGATGTGTTAGGCCAGGCTACACCACGGCTCCGTATTACAATCATATAACTATAACAAATATCAATGGTGGGCGATGGAGGATTTGAACCATCCTCCGTCGGGCAGTCACCTAACTGCCTGCCCTCCTCACGGGGGCAACCAACGGTTTCCCCCTTGAGTTCCCCCTTCCTTAACCTAGATTACGGGGGGAACCTTTCCCCCCGATGCAACCCCCCTTATGTCGGAGGTTCAAATCAACTCGTGTCAACCATTTTCAGAAGATACTGAATCTGGCACCATCCTCTGAAAATGGTGGGCGATGGAGGATTTGAACCTCCGACATCTTCCTTGTAAGGGAAGCGCTCTCCCACTGAGCTAATCGCCCCCGCTAACGCGAACCCACCACCTACAATATACAACTTACAACCTGGTTTTGTTGTCTGTTGTCTGTCGTAAGTTGTTAGTTGCCTATCATAGATAGGCTGGTACCCCCAAGGGGACTCGAACCCCTGTCGCCGCCGTGAAAGGGCGGTGTCCTAGGCCACTAGACGATGGGGGCCTAATAGCTGTTAGTTATTAGTGGTTAGCAGTTGGCTGCGGACAACCAGGGTCGAACATATGTCCTCTCTAACAACTAACCTCTAACCACCAACCACCGATTTGCTGGTGGGCCGTGAAGGACTCGAACCTTCCACACCCGGATTAAAAGTCCGGTGCTCTACCAGATGAGCTAACGGCCCATAACGTCTTATTTTACACGCCCGACGAGGGCAATTCAATAAATGTTAGAATGAACGCATGGCTACTGAACCCATCATCAAGGTCGACGACATCTACAAGACCTACGACCTAGGTGAAATCTCCGTTACAGCATTAAACGGCGTCTCGTTGACTATTCAAGACGGCGAGTTCTTTATCATCACCGGCCGCAACGGCAGCGGCAAATCAACCCTTTTGCATCAGCTTGGGTTGCTGGACCGTCCTGATTCCGGCTCGATCGTCTTCAGCGGCCGTGACGTGCTCATGATGTCTGAGAAGGAGCGGGCCGGCATGCGCGTGCGGGAACTTGGCTACATTTTTCAGGAATACGCGTTGATGGCGGAGCTGACCGCGCTGGAGAATGTCATGCTGCCGGCTATGATGGTCGCGTCGCGCCAAGAAGCCCGGGCCCGCGCATTGGACCTTCTGGACCGCGTCGGCGTCGCCCACCGCGTCAACAACCTTCCCCGCCAATGTTCGGGCGGTGAACAGCAGAAAATCGCCATCGCCAGAGCGCTTATTAACAATCCAGCCGTGATTTTCGCTGACGAGCCGACCGCTAACCTGGACTCTATCGCCGCCGAAGGCATCATGGAACTCTTTCAGTCGCTGAATACCGAGGAGCACCACACTTTAGTGATGATCACGCACGAACAGGACGAAACGCACTACGCGACACAGTTGATAAACCTGGTCGACGGGAAGGTCGCCTAATGCACGAATGGAAAATCCCTTTCTTCCTCATCAACCGGCATATCATCCGCGGCAGCAAATGGACGCTGCTCTTGATTATCTTCCTGATGGCGATCGCCTTTATCAACCTGGTCTTCGTCACCTCGCTTTTTAACGGCATAATCGATGTTTCCGATTCTCAAATAATTAACACCCTGGCCGGCAACATTATCGTTTTCCCGCCCAAAGGAGAGGACACCATCAAGGATTCGACCGCCGTGCTTAACGCGATCCGCCACACCGGCGGAGTCGCCGCCGCGTCCGCCCACTACACCGTTCCGGCCACGCTGATTTCCAAGAACGTCAAAGGAGCTTTCCGCGTTATCGCGATCGATCCGCAAGATGAGAAGAACATCACCGAGATTAAGAATCTTATTAAGGACGGCCGGTATCTTAACCCGAACGACCGTGACGGTATTCTCCTCGGTTACGAGGCCGCCGGCGGGGACAACACGGAAAACCGGGGCTTCAAAGCTAAGGTCGGAGACAAGATAAAAGTCCAGACGGCGACGGGCGAGACGGAAATGACGGTCCGCGGCGTCTTCCACGCGAATTTTGTCGAGAGCGACATGCAGACCTTTATCACGCTTAAAGGCCTGCGCGATATCGCTCCTGCGCTCAAGAACAAACCGACGAGCATTCTTGTAAAGACCGACAAGAACGGCGACGAAGCCGCGGTCATGGAACGATTGAAAGCCGCCGGCGTTACCGGGGTAATCGAGACGTGGGTTGACCAAAGAGGCTTAATGAAGAACGTCACCAAAAGCTTTGTCAGCATCGACGTTCTGTTGAGCCTGGTCGCCACCCTGATCGCGGCCATCACGATCTTCATCGTAATCTACATCGACGTAAGCAATAAACGCCAGCAAATCGGGGTCCTGCGCGCGCTGGGTGTCCGCCCGTATCTTATTCACTCCGTATATATTATGCAGAGCACGATCTACTCGGCGATGGGCGTTTTAATGGGGACGGGGATGTTCTTCGCCATTCTTGTGCCTTACTTTATTAAATATCCGTTTTCATTGCCGCTGGGTGACGCTCATCTGGTCGTCAACTACGCCAGTTTCATCATTCGCGCGGAAATAATCATGTTTGTCGCCCTGATTTCCGGGTTGATTCCGGCGTTGATGGTTACCCGGATGAACATGCTCGACGAGATCCGCGGGAAATAACTCAGAACTGAATCGTTTTATTCTGGTACGGCCAATGGCATTTGTTGGCCTTGGCGGTACCGCCTTCCCCTCTCCACCAGCTGTTGTCCTCTGCCCAAATGGGTTCGCTATCGTCGGTCCCCTGCGTCAGCTGCGTCAAACCCGTGCCGTCCGGCTTAACCGTCCAGATCGACGCGTTGCCGCCCCCCGATGAATCGGACCGGCCAACTTGGAAGGCAATGAGGTTTTTGTAATTCTCACCGGAGGCGTGGGTGATTGTTTTGTCGGCGCCGTTTTGGGTGGCCACGACCGAGGTTGTCTTCTTCTGGGTATCGAAGCGTTCCAGTGTGTTAACCGGTTCGCCGGGAGGCGCCGGGTGCGTCGTCTTCGCATAAAAGATGTTCACTTGCGTTGTGATATCCTCGTACGTGTTCATCCAGAACGGAGTATAGACGCTGTACAGTGTAGTGCTTACATCCGAGCCGGGAGCAATCGGCAAGACCACTTCAGGCGAAGTGCCGTCGGCTTTGGTCTGGATAACGCCCATCGTATCCCAGTGGGCGCCGTTGACTGCTACAATCCGTTCCCCCTGGCCGTCAAACCCGGGTTCGTCGGCGCTCTTGATGATTTCGATCCGGCTTGTTCCGTCCGCCGCCGCCGTATAGACCGCTCTTGTCGATATGCCCAAAGACGCGCTGCCGTCGCTTTTATAGGTGAAAGCAAGCGTATCGGACGTCGGCGACCAGGCCGCGAAGGTTGAACCGTACCTGCCTAAACCGAGCGTGTACGGCAAGTTGCTCGTCAGGTCGACATAGTCTTCGGAACCCGTCTGCTTTTGCTTCTCCGCGCTGAGGATCCACATATCGGCCGTATCGCCCGGTTGGCCGCCCGCGTTCAAATCCGGGACTTGTTTGACAATGGACGCGGCGAGCTTTTTCCCGTCGTTGGAGACCACGGCGAATCCGACTTTCAGCCCGTCGGTTATATGAGCGACGTTCTTTCCGGCCAAATCGCATGAATAGACGTCTCCGTACGGCGTCGAACCGGCCACCCCGGTCTCTTTGATGAACCATATCTTCTCCGGGTACTGGGCAAAGCTTAGGCTGAATTCCGCCTCTGTCGTCTTGGTCAACTGGGTGCTCTCTTTCCCGTCGGCGTTCATAATCCAAATGTCGCCGGCGTGAATATAAACGATCTTCGGCCTCGGCGGCGGAATCGCCCCGGCTTTTCCGTTGGCGGATTGGGCGGCTTGAATCGGCGCGCAACTGCCCTGGTGAACCAGACTGGGCAGACTCGGCCAACAGAAACAACCCAAAAAGACGACAAGTGTGAGGACGGATACAGCGACCAGACTGGTCCGGTGATAGATGCTCCGGTTCATGGCGCACCCTCCAAAGGGCAGGTTGATCCGGCTGGAAAGTTTACTTTTTATGCCATCAGATTAGCACTACCGACCGGAAACATAAAGTGCCTCTGAAGTGCACGACTCTAGTGCACTAGAGCACAGAAGTCGACCCCTTCACTATCGTGCCCTGGAGCACTGTAGTGTTGCCTCTACGTGTTTTGTTTCTGCAGGATGATTGCACGGCTAAGTTTGACGGGACGTTCCTCGATTTGGTGCAAGCCGGCGGTTTCCGCGATCTTCATCATTTCGTTCCAGGAGTCCAGCGAGACGTGCCATTTCGGTTCGACGATCAAAAAGCGGCCGCCCGGTTTCATGGCGGCCGCGATTTCGGCCATTAACCTGTCCTTGTCCGGCACCTCATGAACCATCCAGAAGGCCAGCGCGAAGTCGACCGGCGCGGGTATAGTCAGTCTGTCGGGGGAACCAAGAATCGTCTCAATGCGCGATTCCAGGCCGGCCCGTTTGGCGCGCCGGCGGACGACTTTCAACATATGTTCCTGAATATCGACGGCGAACACACGGCCGGAGTCGCCGACCAGGCAAGCCATGTCAATAGTGAAGTAGCCTTCGCCGCATCCTAAATCAAGCGCCGTGTCACCCTCGTTGACCAGCCCCTCCATGATCCGGCAGGAATTATGAACCAGACGGCGGAGCGGATTATCGAACGACCAGCAAATCCACCAAGGGCATTTAGCCTCTTCCAGAAAACCTTTCTTAACCAAATGACATCCTAAGTTAGTGTCTGAAGTGACGGTACCCGGTAAAGACCATAGCCATACCGAATTCATCGGCCGCCGCGATGACCTCGTCGTCGCGAACGCTGCCGCCGGGCTGGATGATCGCTACCGCCCCCACCTTGGCCGCTTCGTCCACTCCGTCGCGGAACGGTAAGAACGCGTCGCTGGCCAGCACACTGCCTTTGGCTTTCTCGCCGGCTTTTATCCCGGCTATCGTAGCCGAAATAACCCGGCTCATTTGTCCGGCGCCCACGCCCACCGTCACCATGTCCTTAGCCAGTACGATGGTGTTCGACTTGACGTGTTTGCCGACGCGCCAGGCGAAAAGCAGATCTTCCCATTCCTGTTCGGTCGGGTGCCGCCTGGTCGCGACCTTCATGTCGTCGCGTTCCTCGCGGGACAGATCCATATCCTGCAACAGCAAACCGCCGTCGACCTTTTTGAAATCCTTCTCTCCGACATGCGTAGGCCGTTTGGCGTCCATGACCAACAACCTGATGTCCTTCTTCTCCTCCAGAATGGCCAGCGCCTCGTCGTCGTAACCGGGCGCCACGACTACCTCGATAAAAACACCCTTCATGTGCTCGGCGATCTGCTTTGTAACCGGACGGTTTAAAGCGACGACGCCTCCAAAGGCGCTCAATGAGTCAGCATCCCAGGCTTTCCGATAGGCGTCCGAAATGTCCGTCGACAGCGCCACGCCGCAGGGATTGTTGTGTTTGACGACCACGACGGCCGGCACGTTGAACTCGTGAACCAAGCCCCAGGTCGCGTTCATATCCAACACATTATTGAACGAAAGCTCTTTGCCGTGCAGTTTCTTGGCGTTAACCAGCGCGTGTGGTTCCGGCACCAGCGCGCTGTAGTAAGCAGCCCGCTGGTGAGGATTCTCGCCATACCGGCAGTCCTGCAGTTTTTTGAACCGCAGCGTCAGCATGTCAGGAAAATCGGTGACCTCGCCGGCGTCGCCAAGATACTGGGAAATCGCCGCGTCGTAAGACGCCGTCGTTTTGAAGACCTCTTTCTGAAGCTCCATCCTGGTGGCCAGGCCAAGCGCTCCATCGTTGGCTTCCAGCTCTTCTATCAATGGCGCGTATCTCTCCGGATTAACGACGACTGCGACGGCGTCTGCGTTCTTAGCGGCGCTTCGCAACATGCTCGGTCCGCCGATATCGATGTTCTCGATTGCCTCTTCCCTTTTCACGTCGGGTTTGGCAACCGTGGCCTCAAACGGATACAAATTGACGACGACCATGTCAATCGGGATAATCCCATGCTCCTCGATCGTCTTCATATGCTCCGGCAGGTCGCGCCTGGCCAGCAAGCCTCCGTGAACGGCCGGGTGAAGGGTTTTTACGCGTCCGTCCAGCATTTCCGGGAATTTGGTCACGTCCGAGATGTTGATTGTCTTAATTCCTTCAGCCTCCAAGGCTTTGGCTGTGCCGCCGGTTGAAATAATCTCGGCGCCGAATTTGGCTAAGACCTTGGCCAGGTCTACCAAGCCCGTCTTGTCCGAAACACTTATCAGTGCTCTCTTAATCTTTACCTTATCCACTTGTCCTCCACTTCACCTGTCACTACAACTTCTCACTATTCACTTCCGACTAGCCGAGCTGTCCCGCGATTCCTCTTATCTCTTTGCGCATAGCCTGGCTCTCTCGAACCGTTTTTTCCTTGTCAGATTCACTGATAATGACAGCGCCGCGCGCGTTGATTTTCCCCATCATGTGGGTATCCATTTTGTTCAACAATAGACCTACTTCGGCTTTTCCGCCCGCCGTGAAAGCGTCCGCCACCAGCGTGATTATCTGCGTACCCGCCCCGTATAAGGCAATTTCCGCGGCGTCGATCGCGTACCGGTTCCCGTTAAACGAGACGGCCAAGCCGCCGCCGTTTTTCACCTCTTGAAAAACCTGGACATCGGTAATGCTGTCGCCGACGTACATGACTTCGGAAATTTCATTGCCGGTTCGGAGCAAGCTATCGTCCAAAGCCCGCGCTTTTTCCGGGCCGCCGATTGGATTTATGCTTGTCAGAAGCGCCCCGGCGTGCATTTTCGGCAGCTCTTCCCAGAATACGTGCTGCAGTAGAGCAATCGTTTTCCGGCTTTCTTCCGGCAGCTCGTCAAAATGCTTGGCCTCCGGCGGAAGGTCGTATTCCGGCATCTCGTCGATCTCTTCTTTTATCTCCTTGATCCGCTTCTCGTCGGTTTTCGATAAGACATAATGGTCAATATTTATCTCCGTGGAGTAAGTGTTCTCGATCGGGAATGCCGCCACTTCACATAAGGCCTGGATGTAAGGGTGATAGCTCGTGGAAATGATAAAGGCTTCCATCTCCTGTAGCACCCGGTGCAAAGTCGCTTGCGCGCCCGGTACGAACATAATATTCTGCCGTGAATAATCCTCCATCATCGCTTTGGTAACCCCGTAGGCCTTAAAGAACGGGATAATCAGCCGTAAGGTGTCGCCGGCTTTATACCCGGGCTTGTGGACGATATCTACCAGATAATCGTCGTAACGGCTGATTTTGGTGAAAAACTTGGCACCGTTCGGGATGAATTCCGCGGCCATCTCCATGGCGTTATCGTTTAATGAAACAGGTCCTTCACAATCGGTGACAAATTGCCTGCTCATTTCGTCTCACTTTCAAGCCAAGCCTCTACCTTGCCGGTCAGGTCATAGCCTGTCTTGAGTTCTTGTCCGCCGGCATAAATCTTTCCTTCCCTTATCTGTAGATGGCCGTCCGCGAATTCCTTGAGGGTTAGCAGGAGCAATGGCAACTCCCTGATTACGCCGTCGTGGCGGATCTGGTCGAACCCGCCGCGGACCGGTATTTTGAAATACGCGATCGCCGGTCCTCGGTCCAGCTCCGTCGTCACCAGGTGCATCATTGCTCCGGTTTCCCGGGCTCCGGTCTCCAGTAACTGGTTTATTACCTGCTGCCAAGTGCCTGTCGGCCCGTCCGGCAAGGCCGGATGTAGGTTGACCATGTTGTAGCGGACGCACATCTCAGGACCGACAATCAGCATATATCCGGCCAAGACGACGATGTCGGCCGACCGTCCGTCTATCGCGTGCATAACAGCGCGGTCGTAATCCAGCCGCCAGGCCTCTAGTGTAGCCACGTCTTGCCTGCCCTCCATGCGGCGCGCCGGCTCAAACGCGTCCGAACTCATCGCGATTACCGGAACACCGTGGCCCAGGCCCGTCGCGATAAACTCGTCGCTTTCCGGGGCTTCGCCGTTGTCGCGATTGCAAAAGCAAAAGGCCATCTCGGCATCGATAGTCCCATCCGCTATGGCCTCGTAGACGATTTCAAAAAGGTCGAGCGCCACCCGGTCCCGACCGGTGGAAAACCAACCCAGTTTAAGCGTCATCACCCGACTCCGGAGAAAAGCGACTGATCGGGATAGTTCTCACGACCCCAACCGGTTATACTTGTAGCCGCGGCCTTATTGCCCAGTTGAGCGCACTGCATCAGCGGCAATTTCTTGATCATCCCGCCGATGAAGCCGGCCGCGTAGACGTCACCCGCGCCGGTCTTGTCAATCGCCTTAACCTCTTCGGCGGGCACCCCGAATTCCTCTTTGCGCGTAAGAACATATGAGCCGATTTTCCCCAGCTTGCAGACAACAACCTCGGGTCCGTAATTCAGGATCTCGTGAGTCCCGTCGACATAGTCCTCGCCGGTCAACAACCTTACCTCACGGTCCGTGATAAACACGGTGTGGCTTTTCTTAAAGACAGGCATCATCTTCACTAAACCCTTTTGGGTGTGGATCTCGCCCGGGTCAAAGCTTATTTTGACGCCGTTGCCAAGCGCTTGAGCCAACTTAATCTGAGCTTCCGTCGGCGTCTCACCCGCAAACGAGGTCAAGTGAAGAAATTTTGTGTCCGCCGCATAGTTCGTATCGATATCGGCGTAAGAGAAATCGTCGTTGGCGTTTGGTAGAACGATGATTGTCCGCTCGCCGTTCGGGTCCAATAAAACGATCGTTACGCCCGCCTCACCGCCCCGTTTAATCCGCGAAGTGTCGACGCCGGCCATGTTTTCCAGGAGGAAGTCACCGTTTTCATCCTCGCCCACCTGGCCGATATAACCGGCTTTATAGCCGAGCCGGCTCATGGCAACGGCGGTGTTGGCGGCGCTTCCGCCGGGGCTGCGGCTCACAAACTTGCCGTGGGTTTTCAAGAGCTGCTGAACGTCGTTGAATTCACCTATGTTGCAGAAGACCTCGCCCCCCGGTTCGCAGTCACGGCCGCAGACCTTTATGTTGCTTAGGTCGTCGACTACATAAATCAGGTCTACGTTCAAAGCGCCGAAACCGATGAAATCGAACACCTTAAGAACCCCCCAGAACTACGTTTCCGCGGCCTTTGGCAATTTGTCCGATCACAAAATATTCCTCGCCCAGGGCTTGCAGTAACCTTCCCGCCTTTTCTGCCTCTTGAACTGGCAGTATTATGGCCATACCGATGCCCATGTTAAAGACCGTGAACATCTCTGTCCGTTTGACGTTGCCCTGTCTTTGGAGCATAGCAAAGAGTTCCGGCGTCTTCCAGGCATCTGTGTTTAAAACCGCCGCGGTTCCTTCCGGTAGAAGCCTGGCTACGTTGTCGACTAAGCCGCCGCCTGTTATATGGGCGATACCATGGACTGTCGTTTCTCTTACTAATTCCAGAATCTGTTTGACGTAAATTCTGGTCGGGGTTAACAACTGTTTCTGAAGCGCCGGGTCGGGTTCTGGCAGCAACTTTCTGACCAGCGAATATCCGTTACTATGAATACCGGATGAGGGCAACCCTATGATTACGTCGCCATCGGTGATAGCCGATCCGTCAATGACCTTACTTTTCTCAACCACGCCGACCGTAAATCCTGCCAGATCATACTCGCCTACTTTATACATGTCGGGCATCTCGGCCGTCTCGCCGCCCAGAAGCGCGCAGCCGGCTTCGACGCATCCGTCACTGATTCCTTTGACCAACGCCGTTACCAGGGAAACTTCAAGCTTGCCGCAAGCTATGTAGTCGAGGAAGAACAATGGCTCCGCCCCCATGACCACGATATCGTTGACGCACATCGCCACCAAGTCGATGCCGATAGTGTCATGCACGCCGGCTTCCTGGGCGATTTTGACCTTAGTCCCGACTCCGTCGGTCGAGGATACGAGCAGGGGGTCGTCGTAACGGTCCGGTTCCAACCTGAAAAGTCCGCCGAATCCGCCTATGCCGCCAACGACGCCAGGTCGGCTTGTTTTCTTGACCAGTTCTTTGATGACGTCAACGGCAGCGGCGCCGGCTTCGATATCGACGCCCGCATCCTTGTAGGCCCAGGAATCTTCAGGCACGTTGCCTCCTTGAGGGGCAGACTGGATACCTGTATTATACACATCAGAGCACTGTACATTAAGGAGGCATATTTGAATTGCGTGCACTGCGGCGCCGAGCTATCGGACCGCGAAGAAATCTGCACCTTATGCGGCAAACTGGCTAAGGTTCCGGACTCGCCCGCCGAGCCGGCCGAGCTTCCTGCCGCCCCCTCTGAACAGCCGTCCGCACCGGATCAAGCCGCGGCCTCGGCGCCCGTTGACAAAACCAAAGCCTCCAAGGAGGGCGCCGCCTTCTGCACAGAGTGTAAGAAATTCGTCTATCTGGACGCCAACGGACGCTGCGACCGGGGGCATCCTGTCTCTTCTATGGCCGCGCGCGGCTCCCAAATGCCGGATCAGGCCGCGCGAAGCGGCCGAACCTTGGAGCGTTCTGTGCCCTCCGGCACCTATCCCGGAGACATTCCTGTGGAGGGTATGTTCGCCGACAACTCAGGGCAGGGCTCGATGTCATCCCTACCGGCAGAATTGGAGGGCGTCAACTGGGGCGCGTTCTTAATGACCTGGATTTGGGGTATCGGTAACCGCGTCTGGCTTTCGTTTCTTGTCTTCGTTCCCGGCGGCTACTATGTCATGCCCTGGGTACTCCTGATAAAAGGGAACGAATGGGCGTGGAAAAACAAACGCTGGGACAGCATCCAGGAATTCCAGGAAGTCCAAAGAAAGTGGGCTATCGCGGGGATTGCGTTAACCGTCTTGGGGATTGCATTTTTCTGTCTGGCCTGGGTACTTCTTGTTTCCACCGGTACTGTCAGCAACACAGGTCAGGCTGGCGGTCAAATCTCTTAGCGGCCTTCGGGCTTAGCCGCCTTGGTTGATCTCTTTCTCAACCGTGATTGCTTCGTCCAACGCCCCGGCCTCTTGAGCTCTGCCCGCGAGATATTGCCAGTCCAATTTGTCCATATTAAGCGTCATTACTTTTTTCGCCTGCTTGCGCTCGGCCGCGGCGCCGGTCTTGTTAAAGGCGGCTAAATGGGCGACAATCTCATCCTCCACCCGCACTTCCTTCCCCGCAACGGACTGTGTAGTCCTCGTAGTCTTCGTTGCCCTGGTAGCCTTACCGACTGCCGGTACCTCAAGCTTCCCGGCCAGCCAATCGTCGATCACCGCCTTGGGGAATCTATACTGACCGCCGACTTTGATGTGTGGAATCTCGCCTGAGGTTAACATGCGGTATATCTTGGTCGGGCTGAAACCCATATAAGCCGCTACTTCTTTGACGTCCATTATGTCTTTAGTCAATATTAATCACCATTGGTCAATTCTATCATATTTTGCTGCCGACCGGCAGCCAGCGGCTAGCCTCAGGTGGAACAGTTTGAAGTGACAGTTATTTCTCGTATGGCGGGATCGCCTCCCGGCCGGATCGCCGTGAAGATAAGGCTGTTCTCTCCCGGCTGCAGTTCGACTACACCTTTGAAACTTCCGTCGGAGTAAACCGTGAGACTCTTGCCGTTTACGGAGAGGCTCGCGTCAGAATCGGTAAGACCGCTGACTTCCATTTGTGACGAATCCGTGACGTCTCCCTGGACGGGATAGGTGATATCAAGCTTGGGCACCGCGACCGACGTAGAGTTGGAGCCCACCGATTCGGACCAAGGCCCGACCGGAAAAGCCGTCGGGCAGCAACAAGCCAATCCGAGGAAAGCCAGTAGCCCTACGCAAACCAGAACGATAAAAAGTCTGTGGATTCTCATAGTGTCCCGCCCCCTCGTGTCGAATATAGAACAGCCCATGATTGATATCGGCTTGGTGAGAAGAATGGATAAATCAGAAGGTGTATTCGACCGTCCCGCCAAGGTTGCTCTTGGACGGAACAGTTACCGTAACCGTATCGTGAACCTCGGCTCCGCCGCCCGGGATGGTAAACGAAAACTCTCCGTTCTTATCGGTTGTCCCCGTTCCTGACGTGCTGTAACCGTCGGTTCCGACCATGCTGTAATCCATCATAACGCCGGCTTCAGCTGGAAATATTCTAACCGTCATGGTGACGCTTTGACTCGGGGCGGGATCGGGCGGATTGGCCGTAATCAGCAGTTTGCCTTCGTTTATCCACTGCTGGCCTTCTTCTAGATTGATGTCCGTCTCCGGATCATACAGGTCATCCCCGAACGTGGCCGGGTCGACGAACACAGTCGGCGGCGGCGGACTGAAATCCGGGCCGAAATCGACGAGGATGACTGTCGGGATAACAGCTACCATCACGTTATTGGCTGACTGACCGGTGTTAATCAAGACGTTGGTTACATTCGGCGGGAAAATCATCACGACATTCGTGATGAAGATCTGGACCTGTTGAATCAAAACGGCGGTCGGGGTTACCGGCGCCTGCGTCTTCATCGGGTTGCCGCACTTCGTCAAGACGCGCGGGATCTCGTTAGCGTCGCATAATGCTTCGCGGTCATAGGTCAGAGTGAAATTCGGCACGATGCGGTAGTCTTCCATCGTGTTGGTGATAATTGTTCCCTTTAGCAGTGTGACCTTGATCGACTGGCCGGCCTTCTCCCGCTCCACCTCGCGATTGACATCACTCATAGTCATCCCGGTTACTTTGGTCAACACCCGCAGATATTCCGCGTCGGCGTCGGCTTTGGCTTTGACGTCCTTCCAGGAGTAAATGCCCTTGGGCACCAACGGCGCGACATCTATAACGGCGGCGACTTGAGCCGAGTTGGCGCTTTCCGCTCCGGATGACGCGAGAGCCGTAATTACGTAGTAATATGTCGTGCCCTTTTTCGCGGTTCCGTCTTTATAGTTGGAAGCGGGGCTCTCGACCTTATCAAGCTTGGTAAAACCCTGGCCCGGCTTTTCGCTCCGGTAGATGCGAATGTTCTTGGCGTCGCTGATCGAATCCCAGTCAAGCTTGATGGCCGCGTCGGTCGCGGCCGCTTTAAGTCCGGTCGGAATGGCCAGACTGCTGGCTTCCATCTTGGTCCCGGAGCTGCCGCCGGAAGGTTTGAGGATAGTTCCCGGTTGGCCTTTGGCGCCGGCCAAGCTGAGCATGCCGAACAGGCTGCAGGAACAGCAACACGTCAAGAGAAGAAGGATGACAAGGGTGATTATCAGACAGGTTACGCAACCCCGGCGGCTTTTCGGCGCCTGCGGTTTGACCGGCGCCGGTTGTGTTTGAGTTTGGACTTGCGTTTGCGGCTGGGCCGCCGGCATCTCCATTATTCGCTACCCCCGCCGACATTTTACCTTATACGGAGCCCACGCCGCTAGATGGAATATTATGGCGTCTGCTTTTTTATCGTTGTCCGGTACAACGACTTTCCGTTTTGGTCGATGAAAGATATCGTCGCCAGATTGCCGTTGATCGTGACGTCGGCAAAAGCGTAAGCGCCGGTTTTCAGCCATACGCTGGCCAGCGACCTATAGGTCAGCAGTTTATGCGGCTCGCCCCCCAACGCGCCCGAGACAACATAAGTCACACCGTTCTTTTTCAACAGCTCGTTGTCGTGTTTGTGGCCTGACATCACGATATCGACGCCGTATTTTTCAAAGACCGGCGTCAACTCCTTGATAACCGATTTGTTGTCATACCAAGGCCAGCCGTCCTCAATGGCGCCGGAGGAATAGTAGAACGTGTGGCTCATAACGATTGTCCAGTCATCTTTCGGGATGGTCTCCAGTTCGTCAATTAGCCAAGTCTTTTCCTCGACGGTATACGTCTGCAGCTCCCATTCCAGGTCCAGCAGCAGGAAATGGGTGTTTCCTATATCAATCCGTTGCCATAAATCTTGGCCGCTTTGGCCTGGCGGTTTCTGATATTTCTCAAACAACGGCAATCCGCCCAGCATCGTATCGTGATTACCCGGTAGTACGACCGTCGGAATAGACCGGGTGTACGGCGCGAACTGCCGCGCGGTTTCCCGCCAGATGGAGTCGTTGATACCAAGTTGAACCATATCACCGAGAAGGAAAAAAGCGTCGTACCCGTTGGTCGGTTTGGCAATTTGCGCCAAGAGCGCCTTGGTGGCGGCCGGATTACTTGTTTTGTTCCCGAAATGAACATCGCCGCCCGCGGCAAACCAGATCGGTTGTCCGTCGTTTGGGGGCGTTCTGAACCAGACCGGTTTCTGGCTGTTCACCGCGTACATATATTCATTATCCGGCTGTAAACCGTCTAAGCGAAACCAGTGCTTATTTGACGCGATTTTTTCCCTGGTCGAAAACAACTTGCCCCCGACCTCGCCCCAGACAATCGTATTCCCGGTCGGTTTGTCAGTGTAAAACACCACGGCCAATCCCGGCATCCCTTTAGGCGCTTGGGACTCTATCATCATTAATTGAGGCGGCGTATCACCAGAGCCGTTGAACGCGGGGGTAAAAATATAAGCGGCGAAAGCGGCGCACAGCGTGAAAGAGACAACTATCATGGCCCAGGTCAACGAGCCCGATATCGCGGCCGCCAGCCCCCGGCTGCGTCTTTCAAGAATGTCCGCGCACAGCGCGATTAACGCGAGCAAGCTGGTACCCAGCAAAATGTACATATTGCGTTTGAGCGGCAGGTAATCCCTGATGACATCCATCATGCCGTGCTGGCTGGACAGATATGTCACCAACACAATCGGCGCGGCCACCCCGGCCAAGGTTAAGGTCCATCTCAGGTATGGTTTTCTAGACATCGTTCTATTATATGATATAAAAATGTATACTGTTCATGATATGAACAGCAAAAAGCGGAATCAGCGAATCGTTCTCGCCGCCTGGCTCGGTCTGTTTTTTTTCATCACAATCTTCCTGCTGACTTCCGCTTTCGTAAACACAGCCTATGCTGAACCTGTACGGGATGTTTTCTATTTTATAATGGGTGTTGTAACGGTTACCGTCTTAATCGTCGCCGCTGTCAAATCCCGTGGTCACGACAAGAAAGTCTGGATTCTGATAGCATCAGCGGGCGCGTTGTGGGCAATCGGCGACTTGTCTCTCCGTATCTGCGAGCTTACCGGCATGTTCGGACCTAAAAGAGTTTTTTGCGTCCCGGATATCTTCTACCTAACCTCTTATGTGTTCCTGGTCGCTCTCGTGGTTTCACTCGGCCGCGCCACCGAGAAACCGGGCCTGAGATTCAAGTGGGTAAAATTCTACCCGTTTGCGGTTATAGTCGTGTCTATTATAATCAGCGTAGTTATGGCCATATTCCTACCGCACGGCGTCGCCGCCAGCATAGTGCGAACGCCGGGCGTAGACTTTTCCTTGTTTGTAAATTACTTGTACACGGCCCTCGACGTGTGTGTTGTGGCCGGGCTATCGGTGATAATCCTGGTCCACAGAACCCACTTCAATAGACTATGGGAAGCACTGCTCGTGCTCGGTTTGTCGGTCTTCACAATCGCCGACTTAAGTTACAGCCTGTTTAAACCGGCCGGCATCTACGATCCGGTCAACTTGCCCACCCAGATCATCATCGCGATGTGGCTGGGTGCTTACGGCCTGTTGTCTATGGCGGCGGTCTACAAACTGACCGAGAACACTGAATTAATTTCGACTTAACCGCCATGTTGTTACTTGAAGATGCTAGAATACTAATATGATTGTTAGTTCTTTTTCTAAAGACACCGAGGAACCCCTAGACCCCAAGGACCGTGCTACCTGGCGTGCGTGGCTGGACAAAAACCACGCCTCGTCATTGGGCACGTGGGTCGTAATACACAAAAAAGAGAGCCGCTCACCCCGTCTTCTTTTGGAAGACGCGGTTGAAGAGGCGATATGTTTCGGCTGGATAGATAGCCGGCTTCACCCGATTGATAAGGAAAGATTTAAGCTCTGGTTCTCCGGCCGCAAACCGACCAGTATCTGGTCGCAGAACAACCGTAACCGCGTTGCCAGGCTGGAGCGCCAGGGATTGATGGCACCGGCCGGACAGAAAGCAGTCAAAATCGCCCAGGCAAACGGGGCTTGGACGTCGCTCGTCCCTATCGATAACCTGGACATCCCGGACGATCTAAACGAGGCTTTAAACGCTAATCCGGCCGCGCGAGAGAATTTCGACGGCTTTACCGATTCGACTAAGAAGATGATACTTCGGTGGATAGACACCGCAAAACGCGAGGATACCCGGGCCAAGCGGATAAGTGAGACCGTTAGTCACGCGGCCAAGGATCTGCCGCCGCACCACTAATCGGGAATAATCACCGAGGCCAGAATCATATCGGCGGTCGCCGAATGCAGAGTGTAATAATCCGTTCCGCCATAGTTGATGCTGGCGGTATAAGAAAAAGTGTAAGCCCGCCCGTTCTTTATGGTCCAAATTCTTAGCCTCTTCCAGGGAGCGCCCACATCGGAATACGTATCCATGATTTTTACCGCCGGGCTTTCGCCAACCGAGGTCTCCATTTGCTCCGCAACGGTTCCGCCACCCATAGGCTGCGTCTGGGCTGTGTGGACATATGAGTCCAGCGTCGTACCGGCCGGGACTTCCTTGACAAAGATGCCGAAAACGCACTCGTTCAGAATAACGCCTCCGGCCGTCGGCGGACCTAGGAAAACGACGTTTAAGCTTCCGGAAGTCTCTGTTTTTGTCCACCCGGCCGGGAACCGAACGAACACCCTCCATGACTGATTTTCATAAGTCTGCCAACCCTTATACTTCTCCGCATCCTCCGCGGATTGGGTGATGCTAGGCGTCGATTTCTGATTAATGTTGGTATCATCCGTGGTTGTGGTGCTTTTTTTCGTGGTCGTCGTGGCCGTTTGGCTCTGGTCCGTCGACTTAGAATTCAACCTGACAGCGACCAGGCCGACAATCACCATGAAGAAAACAATTACACCGGCCGCGATTGCCAACGCCATCCAAATATTTCGTTTCCGTTCAACTTTCTTAACAGGAGTTTCCCCTACCGGCTTGTCAGCCATCCGGCCTCCTTTCTACAATATCGCACGTATACTTTTAATGGCTAGAAATCCCATTCAATAGAGCCTGATTTCACTGTCACCTTGTACTCGCTGCCGCTTTGCCCTACAAATAAAAGAACCAGCTGGTCCGAATTATAATCCATTATGCCCACTTGCCCGGCTTTAGGCATCCCGTCAACGACCTTCTCACTGACCGTATTCTGTATCTTCGCTGCGGTCAGACCCTCGTAGACGTTGTCATGCTCCTCCCGGTATATCTCGGCCGCGGAGATGACATTTCGCAGTGACGACTGCGCCAGCGCCTTCTCGGCCGCGTTGCCGCCGCTAGGCCAGAACATTATCGCGGCAACCGCGATAATCGTTCCGACGATTGCCAGCAGACCGATAACCGCCAAGGTCTTTTTCACCATTTCGCCTCCTTACCGTTCCATCATTCCTGAGATTTTGGCGCTGGCGATCGCGGCTGGGTCTACAGCCGCCTCGAACACGGCTAGAGAAGGTGTCGCCGGCACCTCAATATTATCGTTGATTAAGGCATACAGAATGAACTCATATTCATGAGTTCCGGTCCCCGCCGGCGGCGTAGGCCCTCCATAGCCCTTGTCTCCGAAAGTGTTGTTAAGCTCCTGTGCGCCTGTCGGCATCTTCTCCGTTCCGGATGCTCCTTCCGGAATCGATGTTGCGGTTGCCGGTATGCTGACGACCGCCCAGTGAATCCAGTTGTCGGCCATGGGATTGCGGTCCACCATAACCAAAGCGAACGCCTTGGTGCCGCTCGGAGCGCCGGACCAAGACAGCGGAACGCTCACATTCTGTCCGCCCGTCACGTTGGACTTGGCGTATTTGATGGGCAAGGCGGACCTGTTGGTAAAAGCCTCGCTCTTTAACTCAAACATCGTCTTCTCAGCCCCCTTTTCGGTTGTTCCGGTCGTCTCCTCGCTACCGGTCTGCTTCGAGCAGCCGAACAGAACAACGACCCCGACCATAAGAACGCATAACGCCATCATCGCCTTTTTCATAACTAACACCTTTCGCGGCCGCGCCGCTTTAAGCCAGTCTGACTTGAATCTTATCGCTTTCCAGTTCCCGAATCGCGTCCGCGGCAATCCACCGCGCTGCTTTTGAATCTATCTTCTGAATTTCCCTGGCCGCTTTCAAGGCCTCTTTATTGAGAGCGGCGTTCCTCTTGCCGATGTTTCTCAGCGCCCAGTTAACAGCCTTCTTAACGAAGTTTCTCTCGTCGGTCGCCCCAGCCTTGATAATCTTCAGGTAACCTATGAAGTCTTTGTCGGGGGCTTGTTTGGCGTGCCAGGCCAGGCAGGCGATCAAAGCAAAGGCGGCTCGCTTGACGAACTCTTCGTCTCTGGTCGACCATTCCCTGACCAGCTCAGGAGCGAAGGGGAGTTTATCCATTGTCATACATAATTGGTCGCAAACGTCCCAGGCATTAATATCTACGACCCACGATTCCAGTTGCTCTTTGGTCATTTGAGCGGGGTCGTCCGCGATTGCCGCCAGAATCATTGCGTCCGGGACCTTCGTAACCCAAAGTTTGAGCGCCAGATCATGATTCTTGCGGATCTCCTTGGCCAGCTGGCGAATGTCGGGCATGGACAAGCCCAGCCGGCCGGCGCCGGTTATCCCGAACCTAGCCATGCCCTCCAGCTGGTCGGGCCTGGCTTTCGCCTTCAATCTGTCCATGGCTTCTTCAAACGTCATATTGCCCATATCGTCAGTATAGCCCTTTGCCGGCAACATTGATTATCATAGAGGAGAGAAGGGAGCCGGCCTTGCACCAGCATGCTAATCCCGATCCTGGCGCCTTTTGGCGTAATATTCGCCAGCCAATGTCGCTCGGTAAGAAATTAAAGCTTATATTCTCGAACCTATGGCGCAGAATCCGGTTGCGTCAAAATTGCTGTGACCACCCCGGCGAACCCGGTTGCTGAATGTAGCTTTCCTGAGGGCCGGTCGGCCCTAAGCCACTTTTACGAAGACGCCTGGATTGACTTGTAACTATCATGTGCATTGTGTGTTATACTTAAATAGTAGGTTTTTCGATTGAGCTTTTGGTTGAGCACGCAGAGATTTTTCCTCGTCCGCAGACCCCTGGTTCCTTTGACTAGCCTCCGCCTTCATCCGAAGGCAATGACTGTGAAGGGAGGAAAAGAGTATGGGAACTAGACTGTATGTGGGAAACCTTTCCTACGACACAACTGCCGATCAGCTTAAAGAGCTTTTCTCGGCCAGCGGTGTAGTCGCGTCGGCGGACCTGGTAATGGACCGTCAGACCGGTCGCAGCAAGGGCTTCGCGTTCATTGAAATGGGCAGCGAAGAGGCGGCGGCAGCGGCTATCTCGGCGTTGAACGAGACGGAGCTTGACGGTCGTAAGCTCAACGTTAACGAGGCCAAGCCTCGCGAAGAGCGTACGTCGTCCAATAACCGTAGCTACGGCGGCGGATACGGCAGCAAGCGCTACTAAGCGTTAGCTTTATCTGTTAAAGACAAACGGCCCCTGGAGAGGTTCATCCCTCCCGGGGCTGTTTTCTTTTTGTGCCGGACATCCAGTCTGATTTGCTATTTCGGCGAATCTCCCGTAGCATCAAACATCTATGAATCTTCGCAATGTTGCCATTATCGCCCACGTCGACCACGGTAAGACTACTCTCGTAGACGGTCTTCTGAAGCAATCAAAAACATTCCGGGAAAACGAAGCCGCGTTCACGCAAACCCTGATCATGGACTCTAATGACCAGGAAAAGGAGCGCGGTATAACCATCCTTGCCAAAAACACTGCCGTTATCTATAAGGACACTAAGATCAATATCATCGACACTCCCGGCCACGCCGACTTCGGCGGGGAGGTTGAGCGCACTCTGAACATGGCGGACGGCGCCATTTTGGTCATCGACGCCCAGGAAGGCCCGATGCCCCAGACTAAGTTCGTGCTGAAAAAGGCCATGGAAATCGGGCTGCAGTTGATCGTGGTCATCAACAAGATAGACAAGCGCGACGCTCGGGTTGACGAGGTCATCGAGAAGACGCACGACCTTTTCCTCGACCTGGCGACCGACCCCGACCACCTTGATTTCCCCGTCTATTACGCCATCGCCCGCGAGGGCAAAGCTTGGGCAACCATGCCGGCCGACATGAGTGCGCCCGCCGATCTGACGCCTATTTTCGAGGCGATCGTGAAATATGTCCCGGCGCCTCAAGCGGAGGTCGACAAACATTTCCAGATGCTGGTCGCCGCGCTGGATAGCGATAGCTACCAGGGGAAATACGCCATCGGCCGGATTACTCGGGGCAGCATCAGTCCGGGCACAACTATAACGCTGATGAAAAAGGACGGCACGGAAGAGCAAGCGTGCGTTGATGCGGTCTACGTCAGCCAAGGTTTGAACCGGTTGGCGGTAGACAAAGCCCAGGCTGGTGATATCGTCTCGTTGACCGGTGTGAAGAACGCCAATATCGGGGAGACGCTGGCCTGTGTTAACCAACCCGAAGCGCTGCCGGTCATCGAGATCGAGGAACCGACGCTAAAGATCAGCATCTCCGCCAACACCTCGCCTTTCGCCGGCCAGGACGGCAAGTTCGTTACCAGCCGCCAGATCCTTCAGAGAATCGAACGGGAACTGGATACCAACGTCTCTCTCAAGTTGGAGATGGGTGAGTCTGGGAACTTCATCGTTTCCGGGCGGGGCGAGCTGCACCTGTCGGTTTTTTTGGAAACGCTTCGGCGCGAGGGATATGAGTTCCAGGTCGGCAAGCCCCAAGTCATAACGAAGATGATCGACGGACAGGAAAACGAACCGGTTGAAGAGCTTACCGTTGACGTCGACACGGCCTATACGGGTGCCGTCATCAGCGAAATCGGCCGCCGCAAGGGTGTCCTGCAATCCCAGGAAGACAACTCCGACTCTACCGTCCGCTTGGTTTTTGAGATTACGACGCGGGGGCTATTGGGTTTGCGTAGTGAACTGCTGACTCAATCCAGGGGAACCGCGGTCATGAATTCAATGTTCCTCCGCTATCAGAAGTTAGGTTCAGCCCTTGTTCAGTTAAGAAACGGCGCGTTGGTTGCCTCGGAAAGCGGCAAAGCTGTAACTTACGGCCTGGGCAACACGCAAGAACGCGGCGTCCTGTTCATCAATCCGCAGACTCCTATTTATAAGGGTATGATCGTCGGCCTGCACGCAAAGACGAACGACCTTTGGGTCAACGTGGCCAAGGAAAAGAAGCTGACCAACATGCGGGCCGCCGGCTCCGACGACTCCATCCTGCTGACGCCGCCGACTATCCTGACCCTGGAACAATGCTTAGACTTCCTGGAAGACGACGAGCTCCTAGAGGTCACCCCGCATAATCTCCGCCTCCGGAAACTGTATCTGGACCAAAAACAAAACCGCAAAGACAGAGACTAGGTTTTTTGCGATTTCTTCTTCGGGGGCAGTCTAAGCAACAACTCCGAGCATGAAATCAACTCAACCATTTCTCTTGTCGCCCTGTTCGAGAACTTCTTGTCTCCGGATACTACATAATCTACGTCCGCTAGAACGGCCGACGCTAATACCGGCGCGTCCTCGTCGTGCGTAACATATTTCCGGTGACGCAATACCATCGCTTTGGATGGCAGGGGGACTGTTTCGAAAGGAATAGCCTCCAGGAAAGCCCTGAGATCATCTTCCCTATCAGGTGTTTTCTTCTTAATAACACTTTGCGTCTCACGAACTACGACTTGTCCAAGCATAAGAGTCAGTCTTTCCTCAACCGCTGCTATAACAAGCCGACGCTGCGGTCCATTAAACCAAAATGCCGAAACCAGGATATTTGTATCGGCAAAAACCCTAAGAATCGGCGCCATATATCTCGCGATAGACGGTGCGGCGCGCGGCGCGTACAATCTCCACTACGTCGTCAGCTTTCAAATTATTCTTTCGCGCGCTTTCCTCAAAGCGAGTCAGGATTTCTTCCAACGGTGTCGCTTGCGCCTTCTCGATAATTATGAACCGCTCGTCGACCTCATAAACGCTCAAAACATCGCCCTGTTTGATATTGACGCTCTTCCGCACCGACGCCGGCAGGGTAAGCTGGCCCCGGGAAGACAAAACCGCGCTTTCTCTTTTCATATTATGACCTCCATCAAAATCCGTATTTACTTACATTATACTTACTTTTCCGATTCCATACAATGGGCTCTCTCCTTTGCAGTGGTATATATGTAATCTAGGAGGAAACCTATCCAGAAAAGGAGTCTCATGCCAGATAGCAATAATTCATCGAACCGAAACGTCGTTCTAAAGAACGAAGTCATCCTACCCAAAAGCGGCGACAATTATATGGAAGTCAGGCACATCTCGGTTAAGGGGACCAATGAAGAAATCGGCGAAGCGTTGGCCGGAATCGTCCGGAACAGGCTTATAACTCATTCAATCGCTACAGGAAGCTGAATGCTTATCTAGTTGAGAATACCGACCGGAAGTATTCAGCCGCCGACGGATTTCAGGCAATGGACTTGGTTCGAGGTTTTTGCCAGGACAGCTCCGAAGGCCCGTCGCTCGACCTACCGCTAAGAACCCTCTGGCCGCTGGTGATCGACTTGGACGATAAAAGCGTGCGCGTTAAGTTCTATCTAAAAGACGGCCCGAACAAGTCCCAAGACTTCACCGACGAATACCGTTTCGCCCTATCGGCAGACTGACAGCTGCCTTAGTGAGGTTTGTGGTTGTCTTGGTCTTCGTAGTCGCGGTGCGTAGTGCGCCCGTCCTGGTCGCGAACCCTCATCCTGTGACCCGGGTCATACTTAAGACGTTCTTGAGATTTGGGTTTCTCAACCTTTGATTTATGCCCCTCCTCGGGCGGACAGGGCTTTATCTTCTTGGCAACAGGGGTCTTCTTGCACTTCATGGCTCCTCCTCATCGATAGCTTCGACAATGTTATAGCACGTAATGAACCATTCTTAAACTAGGTCAAAACATAGTTTTGTGCAATGTAGAGGCTGGTATAACACTAGCCGGCCTGCTTCCGCCGACTCATAATGCAGATGTTTTGACAGGTGCTGCAGGCTACCCTGGAATAGGCATAAACCAACATCGCGCCGGCCCAAGCCAACGAATAGCTGACGATCGGGCTTAACAGCCAAATCGCGTATAGGCCGACGAGCATTGTCAAACCCAGCATTGTGACCGGCAAGGTCATGTTTCTGGCAGGCAGCTTTTCAACCGGCGCCGCTTTCCGGCGCCCCATGAAAATAAAATAGGGACTCTTCGGATTAATCGCGCACTCATCGTTGCCGCATCGCGGGCATAGCCAAAAGGTGTGAATAAGTATCTGCGCCACCAGCAGAATATAGAAGACGGTGGCGACAACAGGCGCGCTAGCCCACGCTACGCCACCGATCAACACCATATAAAAAGCCAGCAACCAAACAATCAACTTCTGTCTCATAATTCAACTCCTAAAGACAGCCCATCTGTTTAGAATATTTACTTCTTCGGTTCGAGGTTGCGGGTGATGTTCTGGGACAGCGAACGCAAGACTGATTGGTAATCAACGACCCGGCCGCCGTTACGCAGCGCGTCCCAATCCGCGAGCGCCATCTCTCTATCTTTCTGGTCGGTAATATCCCCCAGTTTCTGCCGCGCGTCGGTGGCGGCGGCGTCTTCAATCCGGTCGATCTTTACGTCGCCGGGGATTATCGGGGCGTTGACAGCTGCTTGAAGCGCCAAGCTGGTTACCTTAATAGCGACGACTCCGTCCTGTAGATCTTTCAATTGTCGTTGCGCGTCGCCGGTCCTTCTGCGTTCTGTCTGAAGATTTTTCTCTATCGCCTGCAAATCGCCGCCTTGCTTAACGATCACCAAGCCGCCCGCCGCCAAACAAACGAGCAGAACCACAGTTACGACCACCGCGTAAACTTTCATAGCCCCAACCCCTCCTTAGACAACCAACATTTTACTATCGCCAGTATACTGTCATTCCCCAAGCCATACTAGCTCGGGTATACTTCAATTAATACGCTGGTTAAACAAGGAGTAAATAGGTTGAATAAACGATTCCCGATAATCTTCTTTCTTGCATTAATCTTTATCACCGGTTGTGGCAAGGCGGAAAGCCCGCCTCCCCCAGCCCTTAGCGACAGCCTGCCGCCGAATATAGGCTCAGTCGAGCTCACGGAAACAATAACCGGTGAAGCCGCGGCCGAAATGAGTACAAGGCTGCATCAGAGACGGCTCCGAAACGCTAAAGAAATGGCCATTGGAAGCTATGGAACTGATATATCCGTTTGGCTCAGTGAATACGCCACAGCGAAAGAGGCGAGGAGCGAAACCGACCGTATGGTTAAGGCCATGCAGCGCATCGGCGGCGACTTCGGAAGTGTTCGCGTAATCAAGCTGGCCGGAAGGACCGCGTATGTCGTCGCACCTGGAGGGCAGACTCAATACTTCTGGTCCAGGGGCAAGATACTTGTATACGTCATCGCCGGCGGGGCGACCGAGCAAGAAGTAGAAGCTGCGTTTCCTTAGTGTTCCTATATGGGTCGCGTAAGTTCCTTTATGACTGATATACTATTTGAGATTTGATATTTGGGAGCTTACTGTGGAACAGCAAGTAAAAAATATATTTCATATTATTTCTTTCGCTCTAAATATCTTCGCGGGTTTGGTTATCGCCATTTCCGCTATTGATAGCGCCATCCGGTATGTCGGTGGCTTTGGAAGATACCTGAAGGATCCGGTTTCCACCGACGAAATCCGGTTACGTTTGGGCAGATCTCTTTCCTTTGCCTTGGAGTTTTTGGTAGGCGCGGACATTCTAAGGACCCTGATTGCTCCGTCCATAACGGAGATTTCGCTGCTTGGCGCCACTGTTGCCATCCGGGTTACCTTGAACTTCTTCCTCGAGCGAGAAGCGGACCACCTTCTCTCCGCCAGAAAACTCAAAGCCTAAAAGAGGACTCAAACCGGTTATTGGATTTGTAGACTTTCTATCCATTCGTGGGATGATATCCGGCCGTCGGCGGAAATTTCCAGGTAGGTCGATTGCGGACCATTGCTTGACCATGAACCACTATTAAAATACTGCATGTCGTCCCAGGTCATGCTATCCGGCGTGTGAGTATGGCCGAAGATAATCGTGTTCGCCTGGTGGTCGGCGTCAGCCGAATCGTTATATTCAGCCAAAGCCGTCGGCGCCGCTTTCCGCCACAATTCCGGAGAAACAACATCGACCGTCGAACCGAACCAGTGCTGAACCGAGTTGATCATATTTCTACCGATGCTCCGGCATCCCGGCCGCTGTTTCGCGACCGGTTCCATCGCTCCCGCTTCTACAACCCTCTCGGCCGTAACAGGGTCTCGGCGCTGAAGAGCCCTTATGACACCGCTGGAGACGTCCGAAGCCGGCAAGCCGCGAACATCTCCGTAATATGTGCCGAGAATCAGGTCGCCGGCGAACAACATTAGCGAGGGATCGTAGAAATGTCCGTGCTCGACCAGGACCCCGCCGGCCGGTGTTTCTATATAGACGCGCGGATATGTTATGGCCATCCTGCCCAACCAGGGAACCTGAAAGTCAAGATTAATCCGCAAACCGGAAATCCCGATGTCGTGGTTGCCGACCAGGTAGACCAGGTCTTTATCGGGCTTGGAGGCAAAGGCAACCAGACCGCTCATCACTTGTTCCGCGACGCTGCCCTTAGGCACGACATCGTGGTTTCGCACCGGCGGCATATCCATCAGATCCCCGGCTATATATAGCGCCTCGATTTCCGGAGTCTTGGCTTCCAGGAAATCCAGAAAGTGCCGGGCCTTGGTCTTGCCCTGTGTTTTTTCCCCGTTGTCCCAGGTATCGATATGCAAATCAGAGACAATGATAATCGCCATACCGCCAGTATACTCGTATTCGCAAGTATTCAAGAATACGGTAGTCACTGTATTTGTTTCTGCGCAGATACAGAAATCAGAACAGGAGGCATACAGAGGTGCGTCATCCTGGGGCGCCCCGCAAATCTGCCGCAGCCTGACTGCCGGCAGGCAAGGAGGGAATTAAAGGGTGGGTGCTAAACAATCTCCTCTACCCTACAGGGAGAGGATTAAAGGTGAGGGGGTGTTTCCGTCATTGCGAGGCAAACATCCAGCCCCCGTCCTCATACACCTGCAAGATGGTCTGAGATAAACCTTTGGGTATCCTTTACTACACTATCCATGTATTTGGGATTACTTTGCGCGACTTCAACCGCTTGTTGATAGAGCTGTTCATTCGTAACCCTTAGCCATTTGTCGTTTAGCACGAGGAAGGTCAACCTTGTCGTCACAGCGACTCGTTTATTCCCGTTGAAAAACGGATGATTCTTAATCATCAGATAGAACATAATCGCCGCTTTCTTAGGCAAACCACGATATGGGTCTTTGCCCCCGGCAACTGTCTCGAATGTTGTCTTTAGACAACTCTCCAAGATACCGGGATACCGCGTTGATAAATCCGGAATCGGCTCGTCAAAGGCCAGTTTCTCTTGCGCCAGTCGATGGGTGACACGCTCAACCTCATTAATCGAAACCGGCTTCATTCTTTGCCCAACCTGTTAAGCGCGTCTCCATATTCCTTTATGACCCGGTCGACCGTTTCGTCGATAATCTTTTCAGTTTCGGGTGTCGTCTCCGAATAGATATCCCCAAGATCTTGCCTATCGATAACATAGTTCCGACCGATTTTTACAGCCTTAAGTTTCCCTTGACTTATCTTCTTCCAGACAGCTATACGGCTTATGCCCATTATCTTTGCCGCTTCCGTTGTGCTAATCATATTCTTGTCCATGTGTGCCCCACTTTATTACCGTTGTTAACCTTAACCAACCTAGTTAACATATGTTAACCAAATAAATTTAAGTTAACACATGTTAACCGCGTAAGCAATAACCGAAACCTTATTATTCAACCCCTGGCCCCATTTACATATTGAACCCTTTTAATTAACTGGCTGTGCGTATATGATTAAATCAGCTGGCAGCGGGGTTAGCGCTAGGCCATGGAGGCGCCAAATGAGAAGAACCTTAGTAATTTCATTAGTCTTTGTTCTGGGTATTGTCGCGGTCCTGATTTATGTAGGTTGCAGCCTTAGAACGGCTAATTATACCGAGGCCGATTCGGGCAAGACCATTGAAGCGTCTGTAGGCCAGCAATTCACGATTACTCTCAGAGGCAACGCGACTACGGGATATGTATGGCAGATGGCCAAGGGTACAGACAGTAAAGTCGTTAAAAAGATAAGCGACAAATACACGGCCGATAATACGGGGCGAGTGGGCTCAGGCGGCGATCATGTTTGGTCCTATAAGGCAATCGCGGCCGGCGAAACGACGATAACGCTCAATTATCTCCGGACCTGGGACAAACCCGTTGCTCCCGCCAACACCCTAAAGTACAAAATCAAAGTACAGTAGAAACACCAAAGCTCTATATCGGGTTGCCGCTGACGTCTGTGAAAGATGGCGCCCCCGGTTTATCGCGCGCCGCTTGGAATTCGCCGCCGGTCGAATCCTTATAGACCAATTTGAACGTAGTTTCTTCGGCCGAGACGATACCGACCTGGCCGGGATTAGGAGCGCCGTCAGCCCAGTTAATCTTAGAGTCGATGGCTTTCAGATCGCCCGCTGTCATGCCTCCATAAGAATTGTTATGGTCCGAAGCGAATTGGTCGGCGGCAACAGCGGCGGCTTTAAGTATCGCCTTGGCGGCCATAGTGTCTGTTTGGTTAATGGAGCGTCCGGGGAGTACTAACAAAACGTACGCGACAGCGGCGAAAGATACGACGATTAGCAGAAATGGAATCATCAGGCCGAGAGAGAAGGCCCATTTCTTGCCCTCCCGCTTGCCGCGCAGCTTAACCATTTCATCTTCGTGCGCCTGCCTCTTGACTTCCCGAGTGGCCCGGTGTTCCTCTCGTTTTTGTGACTTATCCATAGCGCTAGACTAGCAGAACCAAAGGACTAGAAACAGACTTGACCCTTTTAAGGCATCCCTTCGTATTCAACGACAAACTCCGGTTTGCCGCAAGCGACAAAGCTTGCGTTCCTGTGGTCGCGTTCGTCCAAACCAACGCGGCGGAAAACATCGCCCCAGGTTTCGACATCCGCGTAAGCTTTCACCAGATCGTTATCTACTTTTTGTTCGTCCCACTCCGGATGCTCCCCAACGAACTGGGCGTATACGTGCTCGGCGTGGTCCTCGAATTCGGCGTTAAAAAGAAAGGCTCGCCGAGTACGGAATAATGCTAACGTCTTCGCGAAGGGGACATAGACCATGACCATGATAAATGGGATTAACGGGAACAGGTACCAGGCGTCTTTCATCCCGTCTTCTTTCATCTTCTCGTTGACGATCAGAAGGTGGGTGTATTCATTGTCCTGGGCGTTTCGGCTCCATTGTTTTATGCCGTTGGCCCAATCGACGAATTCCCACTTTCGATACCGTCGGGTCAGCCGGATATACTGCCGGATCTCCCATTCACGGTAAGGAATGCAGGCCAGAGTCTCCAGCAACTTGGCCTTTGACAAAGTCACCTTACGGCCCGTCAGGATATCCATGGTTATAAAAAAACTCCGCGCCATTATAGAATATTTGTACCGCGGCCTGGCAATCGAAGCTTGCTGTTCTTTCTTTAAATCAATCGTCTGTGTCATAATGCTCCTCCCCTTCAATAGAGTAATTCTATTTTTCTTTATGTACTATCTGACCGGGGTCGGCTTAGGGGTCAGGTCGTGCTTTGTAAGGTTAATTATTGACTCCGTCCGTTATAAGTCAAGTCTTTTTCTTTCATCCATAATTTGATAGCGTGTTCGTCATGGCACGACCTCTACGCATCGAGTACCCCGGCGCCGTCTACCACGTTATGAGCCGCGGCGACGGCCGGAAGTCTATCGTCAGAACAAATAAGGACCGTGAGGCTTTTCTGGTAATTCTGGAAGAAGCCGCAAAACGCTTTAACGTTCTCATCCACGGCTACTGCCTAATGACAAACCATTACCACCTTCTCGTTGAGACTCCTGACGGCAACCTCGCTGAGGTCATGCATTACATCAACGGGGTCTATACAACTCGTTATAACGCCCGAAACAAAACAGTCGGTCATGTCTATCAGGGTCGATACAAGGCTATCCTCGTCGAACGCGACGAGTATCTCTTGTGTCTTTGCCGATATATCGTTTTGAATCCGATCCGGGCGGGCCTCGTCGAGCATCCGGCCGATTACAGATGGAGTAGCTACCGCGCGATTGCCGGCCTGTCAGATAACGATGGCGGTTTTCTCGCGACTGATTGGGTCCTCTCCCAGTTCGCGGGCAAGAAGAGGCTGGCCAAAAAGCGGTACCAGGAATTCGTCTTGACCCCTGAGGCCGGCTCCGACAAGCCGTTCGAGAATATCCGCGGTGGCTGTGTCTTAGGGAGCGACACCTTCATCGATAAGCTCTCAAACGTCTTTTGGGAAGCAGACGAGATAAAAGAACTCGCTCGATCACACAGATACGCTGACCGGCCCCCACTTTCGGCCTTGCTCCCGGCCGGATTGTCAATATCAGATAGAAACCTAAAGGCACATAGCGCAATCTACGATTTCGGATACAAGCAGCGAGAAGTCGCAAACCATCTAGGTCTTCACCGCGCCTATTTAAGCCGAGTGATCTCAGAAACAGAAAAATATCTCAATGAAGGGTAATTGCAAGGTTGCCGTGCCTGTTCAGATTCATAAGTTGGTAGTGCATCAACTTCACCAACTTAAAAGGTTACATAGCACGACCTGACCCCTTTGACTTTGAATAGGCGTGGATCAGGATGTTGAATCGACTCGCGCCTTCTCTTAAGACTTCAGTGAACCGTTCTCGGTCCTCTTTTGATCGGACAATTGCTTTTCTTTCGTTACCGCGGCTCATTACGTGATAGACAGCCCCGGGGTATTCGATGCGCAGTGCTCTTACCATGTCGCCAGACTAGCAGAATCAAATGACTAAAAACAGACTTGACTTTTAGAAGACGAGACCTAGAAACCAGGTTTTAAGAGAATGTTAAAAGTAAAGACTTGACCCCGTTATTGCTTCGTCGGTTAGGCCGTATAGCTCATAAACGAGCTGGTTGTTTTGTATACATACTCTAAACATATGATTTACGCCCTGACCTTTTCACTAACAGCAAGTGAGATTTGGTCAGATTGAATCGAGTCATCAACGGGGTACCTAATTTTATCTGGAACCCAAAAATCGTATCCGCGAGATTCCATAAAGTCCTTTTTTTCGTCTAGCGTAGGCAATAGCTTCATCTGACGACGAACACTCTGACCTTGAGTTTTGTGCTCAAACGCTCTTGAATACAGGTCAAACCCATAACGGACGCAGATGTTTTGTTCGCGTATATTGCGCCGATACTGTTTAACTAACGCGTCCGTCCAACCAGCTGATTCGTGAATGTAATAGTCCTTGTTCGTTTGGCCCTTGGTGCTCCCTTTATAGTGGTCATACATCTGATCTAGGGGTCGATAGCGACAGTCGGCAATTTGAACCTTCCATTCGAAACTTTTAATTCGCTTTTGTTCCATTTCTTCGAACACCGTGTCCCAGTTATATATTACGAAAACATATATCTGGTTCGACTTATAACCAGCATCGAGTAGTATGTCAATTTGTTTTTTTATACTCTCGTGCTGTTTATAACCCCAGTCCCAGGCAATACGGGGATTTTGAAATCCGGCCTTCTTCAGCATTCTTGCCAGATGTGGTTTCTCTTTCAAGATTCTTCCATCGAAGCCAGACTGGCTTTCGCACCATAGAATTCGATGAGTCCTTTTTAATTCCGCAAGCTCTTTGAGAATATCTTCAATATGGGGATTAGCAAGAAGGTTGTTGTCGTAGAAAACCAGTTTTCTGATTCCGGGAAAGATCTCATCAACTATTGATTTCTTTGGCTTGTATTCTGGCTCAATCTTCCAAGTCCCACAAAACTCGCAGTTTCTTATGCAACCCCTAGAAGCGTGTAAAATCTGGTAATCAATTGGGCTGCCATTTTTGTATTCCAGCAAGTCATAAGCGGGCTCATGACTCTCGGCTGCTCCCATCACACCTTGAAATACTTCATCACAACCGGTGTATTGTTTTACCTCTTCAATTGGCCTTAGTGACGCATAGATACCTCCAACAGTAATCTTTGCGTTCGGAAATAGGTCTTTATAGAACTCGACGGTTTCTTTCACATAGGGAGACCAATAAGTAAAAAGAGACGTAATCCAAATCTCATCAGGTTTAAACGCCACAAGACGACTTGTCTCAAAAAAACCAATAGGGACGCCCCTGTAAAGTTGCGCTTCGTTGCCTAGAGTTCTTTGATAAGAAGCAATCTTAAGTAAGCCAACCGGAAGAAAGTTCTTATGATTCTTGCTTTTCGCAGGAATCGGAAAAGATGGCTCTACGAGCAGAATTCTTATTGTTTTTCGGGTAAAATGCGATCTAGCCGAGGATATTAAATATCTCCTTCTCGAATTGCTTTTCAAAACTACCAAAACCAACTTCTTTTAATTTTTCAATCAATGTCTTAATTCCTGCATGTGCATATTCTTCCGCGATGGAAACAACTTCTACGTCGTCGGCAATTATGTCAATATTTTTACTGTCACTTGCAGCTACTGCAAATATTAACGCATAGTCCTCCGCATTAAGGTCTTTCGTAAGTACGAAACCTTCCTTAGACTTTATGGGCAATCTCATCCCGCTTTTATAACCGATAGACATAGCGAGAAGAAACTGATCTTTTCGTCCTCGGGTTTTCCCCAGCAATACCGGCTCTTTGTCAAGCTGCTCGTAGAGTCGGCGGTCAGTTTTATCTATATTGAGCCTATCTGGGCTTGTAATCATTGTCATTGTCCTATGCCTCCTTAACGCGTGTTTCGGTTTCTTCCTCATTTAGATCTAACCTATATTTGCCTCCAACATACCTATCGAGAACACCAGAGATCTCTGAAGACCACTCTGTGGGGCTCAAGATTAGAACGACTTGCTTTGCTTGAGAAATCTTAGCAAAAGCTTCCGCAAAGTTTTCCCGGTTTTCGTCGTCAACTCTTGCTACCGGCGTATCAATAATGAGTGGTGAGTCAAATCCTGCAAGCGTATGGAGAGCAATCGTAAAAGAAAGAACGAGAAGTTGTCTTTCGGCTGCACTCATGTGTGGAAACCATTCTTGTCCTGAAACATGGATTACACTCAGCGAGTAGTCTTCTTTTATCTTTATTCGTTTATAGGTCTTTTTCTTCCACATAAGTTTCGAGAACGCTTTGTTGGTTTCTTCTTCTACGTATTCCCTTGTCTTGGATAAAATACTTTCTCTTGCATCACTAGCTTTAGCAAAAGCAGTTTCGCATACGCAGATACGACCTTTTAGTTCTTCTATGTCCTTCCGTTTCTCCATTTCATCGTCTCGTCTTCTTTTTATGTCTGGTATTCCTTTTCGAATTTCGTCTCGCCTTGTTTTCCATGTGCCCAGTGCTATCAAGTTTGTCATATAGACATCCTCTAGGATCAGGATTTGTTCTTGGTGTTCTCTGATGGAATCTTTATTATGGCCTAATAGTGTATGGTCAATTTCTTCGATTCTTGTCTGTGCTTTTTGGATCTGTTTATCGCAGTCCTGAATCTTTTCAATTGCACTAGCGATATTAATTTTTAGAGCACGCTCTTTTTCTAATACCCTGTGAAGCGGATTTTCTAATTCGCTTAGTCGCCTTGCAGCAAAGGAAGATGTCGAAATTTGCTTCATTGTCTCCTTAATGTGATTTTCTGTTTCTTTAGATATTGCTACCCCACATAAAACACATTTACCATCTTTTAGCGATTGTTCAAGATTTCTATTTTCAATCGGCGGTGGCAACTCGTGGTTCTGTATTTTCTTGTTGATTATATCTAATAGGCTAGTAAGCGCTGCTTTTGAATTTGCTGTTTTCCCTAACTCAAATAGACTGTTTAGATATTCAATATGGTTTTTCTCACGCCTCTTATTTGTTAATTGCACTTTATCCTTCAACTCATCCCGCTCAGTATTAAGTTTCATAGCATCAGGACAACCTTCAATTTCGCCCTTGTGTTCTTCGATTTGAGTTTTTGCGCTGTCAATTTGAACCTGCGCTTCATTAAGCATATTTGATGCTTCATTTTCTCTTTCTATAGCTTGATTAAGCTGTTTTTCTATCTCCTCAAGCTCAGGGCTATACCTTCCAGCTTCACGGTTGTATTCTGTTAATATTGTTCCAAGGCGATCTTTTATTGTTTCTAAAACTTCGATTCTTGATAGGCTAAGAATGGCGCTTCTAATATTTTTCTGAACGGCTACTTTAAAATACGAACTTAGCCGTTCCCCATCAAAAATAAAAAACCCACGAATATTCTTTGGGATAAATGTATCAATAAAAAACTCTACGTCTTCATCTTCGCTAAAATAGTCAGTCTCGCCGTTCTTCTTTATATGCTGGACTTCTAGGTCCATATAGGTTGAAACGTATCTATATAGCTCACCCATTTCAATTTTTGCCATCGCTGTTTCTTTAAAGACTTTATACCTTGCCGTCCGATTAAAAACTATTTTCCCTCCTTCACCAGAATCGATATAAAGCTCAACAGATACACTGTGCTCAGATCCATCTGGGCTCTGCAGTACACTGTCCATTGTTACTGGAGGCATACTTACTGACTCATCATTCAAATGAGGCTCTTCTTTATAAAGACACCAGTTGATGGCATTAAGAATATTAGATTTTCCAGTGCCATTTCGTCCAATAAACACAGTAAGATCGCACTCTGAAGTGCTCCTAAAGTGCAATATTTCATCTCTGTATTGACGATAATTCTTCATTATTAGTTTTTCAATTCTCATTGGCTTTTTCCAATCGATCCCTGGTGCTCCTAATTAATTTCTCATATGAGGCTTTCCACTGCGCCGTTCTCGGACGGTCAGCTTCTTCTGCAAGCAATTTGATCAGCAGGAATCCAATCTCTGGCTCGTCTTTGCATTGCTTCTGCAATTCATTAATTATCTTTTCGTACATACCTTCATTATCCACGAACGCCCCCTACTTATACTGTTCATATATCTTTGAAATTGCCGCAATTGCCTCGCCGTTGTTTAGTGCGGTCCTCGCAATTTCAATATACCTTTTCAGCTCTCTCCTAATCATCTTTTCTTCAATATCTTTCATTTCTTTTGGTACTTGCCCTTTCTTGGGCAAAGCAATAATGTCATAAATAGATGCGCTTTCTTTTCCCGAGCACCTTCTTAGTACTCTTCCTATTCTTTGAATGTATTCTCTTGGGTTACCTGAGCTTGATAGAAAGATTGCAGTTCTTGCTTCGGCAATATCAACTCCCTCATCTAAGCATTTCATAGCAACCAAGACCTGAAATTTACCTTTCGAGAAGTTTTCCAAAAGATAGCTTCTTTCTGATTTGCCACCATACTTTTTCTCTTTCTTTGTGCCTTTCTCCATCGTGAATCTTTGCGCACGAATCGATGAGGCGCCAAGCATCTGCATTACCTCTTGAATCTGTTGGGGACTTACATAAATAAGGGTGCCTGTAAGATCTGGATTGATATTTCTGATTATTTCATCGAGCGCTTGGAGTTTGTTAACCGCGTTTTTTATTATATTGGCTCTTTTGAAGAGCAATCTTTCAATTGAGGTTACTTGCTCGTCCCCTGAATCTGATTTAATGCCCTGAAGTCGAGCAATCGTTTTTGACAGCTCTAGGTATTCGCTAGTCTCTTGGTCTGTTAGATATATGAAAGAAGGGAAATATCTATATGGGGTAAGATATGTTCTTTCGGTTTCTGGATTTATCTGTGTAACAGCATCGCCCAAGCTAAAGGAAAAGACTTCGCCGCCAAAGTAATCATAAATCTCACTTGTGCCAGTATCGTCGAACCAGCGCTTAGGTGTTGCGCTTAAGCCGAGCCTTTTCTTATAATACTCGTCGATTCCCTTTTTAAACTTTGGAGCCCCTAGATTATGGACTTCATCTGCAATTAGGAAGACTGATTCTCCACTAGCCTCTTGAACCATTTTGTGGAATCGGCTTGATGAGAAAGTACTGTATGTTGTCACAATCAAGATATTTCTATATCGCGTTTGGTTGAAGTCGACAAGCCTATCAGCTACATCATCTTTCCATTTTGGATTTGTGCTATCTGCAATAATTACAGGTCCGTCAATCGCGACCAATTCATCTACCTGGTCAATCCATTGGACGATTAGTTGATTCGATGGACATACAACAATGAATAAATTCTGTGTCTTGTCTTTTCGGATCAAGCTATCCATGCAAGCTAAGGCGGCCCGTGTCTTTCCTGTTCCAGTAGCCATTTCAAATATTCCAATATTCTTGTTATTTTGCCAACTAAGCACTGCATCTTTCTGATAATCACGAAGTTTTATTGGCGGTTTTTCCTCATCTTTTTGTAAATCTATATGTTCTTCTTCTTGGAGTGATTTGTATAGGACTTCAAGGTCTTTGGCGTTTGAACTAGATGGCGCCAAAGAAACAATCTTGTTCCTTAAGGCAATTGGAGCATCAACAATTTGACTTCGCTTTGCTGTGTTGTTCCAGTACTTATTAAACTCATCAATGTCTGCATGAAGTCTTGATGAATCCTCTGGTTTCCAACTTACAAACGATTTAAAAAACTCATCATTCCCTTTCCAGCCCATGGCACTCTCATTTATTGAGCCGCTAAAAGTTACTATATTGTCTTGCCGGTCGTTGAAAACACCTATTTTTGGATGAAAAATGCCATCGGCGCGGGGTACAGCGACTTTTATTTCGAGTCTATTATTTGCGAGAAGCCACCCAAGTGCCTTTATATGTTCATACACTAGTAAGTCTTTAAGATTATTTAGGTCATCAATAATTACTTGTGCAAATATTTGTTCTGGCGTCTCCGTAGCCGATCGTATTGCATCCATATCCTGCTGATTTAGCTCTGCAGAGATCACCATCTGCATTGACCCGCCACTCTTAAGAAGCCCGAGAATTCCTTTTGCCGCAATAGCTAGACTTGTCGAGGAATAGTAGCCGGCCAATCTTCTATATAGAACTGATTCTTGAAGCGCGGGAATATAAAACTCATTGAGAATATCATCTGAATCAGACGAGTATGAAGGCTTAAACTCAATATCTCGAAGACTCATGCAACTCCAATATTCTTAAACTAACAAGCTTTAGCCAACTTGTCTTCTTTGTCTAAATTGATCAAACATATATTTGATCAAACCAAGACACGCGCCGTATTAATGCAAATACTAACAAGAAAAGTTCATTCTGTCTTTATTGCGTCGCCGAATTACTTCTATTAAAGGCGTCAAGTCTTGCCTTTCAACCTACTGGTTCTTGTTTCCGATCCACCAAACACGAATCATTTGATGTTCTTGTTTCTGCTCCACCACGCAAGATTCTTCCTGGATTCATGTTTGATCTTCAGGGCACGATTTTAGCTGGAGTGAAAGCTCCGTCTGAGTTCCCTCGCAGCATCTGCGGGGTCACTCGGGATGACGATTCTCTGGCTGCCTTCGCCCCAGGGTGACGTTTCTCTGTCTGCCTCTTGTTTCTGTTCATCCGTGTAATTTGGCATATCCCCTCCGCCCACATAATCATGGAAAAGAGGAATATATTACCACGGACTATAAGTAGCATCCGCTTGCGCCAGTCGTTAAACAAGGGAGAATGTTTCGGGGGTTAGGGAGAAAGAACTTAGTGGATGGGGAGAAGAATCAGAGATTCAGGGGAGAATGATCTGGAGACAGGGAGACAAGTCGGGGGTCGGGGAGAAGAAGATTGGCAACTAGGGAGAAATGATTAACGGCAGGGTGAAAGAACAAGAACCATGGAGAAGCGGATTGGAGGTCGAGGGAGGAAAAATATATGTTTATGGATATAAATCTAGATACTTCCCGCGCTCGTGGATTTCGATATGCGAGAAAGCCTTAAAGAAATCCAAACGGCCTAGGACCTGCATCGACTTCATCCCCGGTTCATGAAATCTTGGACTCATACCAAAGCGATGTTCCGATCCGTCATCAGACACAGAACCAATGAAGTCTTCTCCCTGAAAAGTCATCATCCTGAACTGGCCACCGAATCCCTCACCGCGTTCTACTGAGGCTTGGTTTCGCCGCAAACCCAATGCTTCGGCGATTTCAAAACTCATAATTGATTGGTCCGCGCCTGAATCCAACAGACAGTCGACAGTGATGATCTTGGAGGGCCGGCGGGAAAGGCGTAAAGACAGAGTAATCGTCGGAACAAGCGTCGGTCCGAAGAGCGGACGATAAGACTGTCTGATGAACGGCTTGTCCTGTGGCTGAACGGGCATTAGTAGAACGAGTAGCGGCGCGTTTCTTCGGGAACTTGCCTGACTATAGGTTTCTTGACACCCTTGGCGCGCGCGGTCTTGAGCACGTCTTGCAGAGAGTCGGCGACGGCCACAATCTTTAATCCGTCTCTCGCGACCCATTTACCGCGGAATTCTTTGAGAATCTTTCTATCAAGCTTTCTGAGTTCTGCAACTTCGCTCTTAGTCATTTGCTATGTCCTTAATCGTCATTCTATCTAGTCTTCCAATTATCATTCTATGCCTCAATTGGCCAGGCCGCAAACTTTCTCCCTTCTTTCTTCTTTCTCCCCATCTTCAAACATTCTCCCTTTTCTCCCCGCCTTTTTCATTCTCCCCTACGTTATTCATTAATCACCAAATCCAATCGGTGGCCTGGATGGTTCCGGCGGAGTCATTAGTTCGCGGATTGCCGCGAATATCACTTGGATCTTTTCGTCGTGGTCTGATCCACCATACACGATTCTTCCTGGATAGTGGGTGGCGTGTCAGTTCCCTCGCAGCATTTGTGGGGTCGCTCGGGATGACGCTTCTCTGCCTGCTTCTGGTTTTGGTTTCTGCTTCGGTTGCGACACCCTGCTCTGTAAACGCGTATGGGTTTGATCATCTCGTTGTAGCAAGATTTAAAGTCACAATTTGTGATCTTAAATCTTTAATCTCCTGCTCAGTAAGCTGGAACATGAAATCATTCGGGAACCTTTCTATGTTGCGCCTGACCGCCTGCATAAGGACTTTTGTGTCAACGCCTGCGCGCCTCCTTAGGATGACGATTTTCGTCTGAGTTCTCTGGCTGCCTAGGGTTTGGTTTCTGTTTCTGCTAGCGGCATGTGAGTTTATACGTGGTCGCATTTTGCGACCACCTTTTCTTCTCGCAGTTCACAGTCTTTGAGGTGCCAAATTGGTACCTCAATCATGACTTTCTCTGCTGTTCACAGTTTTAAGGTCACAAATTGTGACCTTAAAACTGTGACCTTGTCTTATGAGAATTCGAGCATTTTATTCGGCGAGTCTCTTAATAGGGGTGGGTGGGGACAATCATATATCCTCGTAATGTCATTATTGTTTAACAACAATTACGTTACGATGTCATTGCCTATATTTGTCAAGCTCAAGTACTACGTTTTTCAACGGTAATGAACGTGACCGGGGTCGCCAATCAATTGGGTGGGTGGGGACAATCAATCTGAGGGGATTTTGTTCCTGTTTTTGTTTCTGTTCTTGGTTCTTGATCCACCACGCACGTGAATTAGTTGGTAAAGAAAGTAGCGTGTCAGTTCCCTGCCTACCGGCAGGCAGGCCCGCGGGGGAGAGGGAACTTCTCCACTCGCTACGCTCGCTCGAAGAATATTTGTAGAAGGAATTCATAGGAGGGAAATATGGGGGCGGGATTGTCCGCGCTATTGCGCGTTTTCGCCAAATCCAATCGGACGTCTGGGCGTCTCCGGAGGAGTCATAAGCTCTCGGATTGCAGCAAATATCACATGGATTTTCTCATCGTGGTCTGAGTACTTATGCTCCAGATCATCAATCTTGCTGAGAAGCTCAGCGTTTTGTTCAAGCACTCTTCGCATTTGAACAAAAGCGCGCATTATCGCAATATTTACAGCAACGGCACGTGGGCTGTTCAATATGCCAGAAAGCATCGCTATGCCTTGCTCAGTGAATGCATATGGGTTCGCTCGCCGAGCCCCTCCCCAACTTGAAGTCACAAATTGTGACTTCAAGATTGAATATTCTTCATCATTCAGTTGAAACATAAAATCGGGTGGGAATCGGTCAATATTTCTTTTGACCGCTTGCATTAAGACTTTAGTTTCGACGCCGTAGAGTTCTGCTAAATCCATGCTCAACATAACACGTTGGTCGCGGATAAAATGAACCATACCCGCAATGCTCTTTAGTTCGACTGATGTGATTTCTTTATTCATTAAAGCGTCCCGTATTCTCCAATGTTTCTATTATGCCACAACACTACCAAACACATGTTCGTATGTCAATGGGAAGAGTTGGCAAGCGGCACCCTCGCTTCTCGACTAGTCGCTGAAGCTCCTCGCTCGAAGAATAATTGGCGAGATTCCAAGGGAGGGAAATTATTGGGGCGGGGTTGCCCGCACTATTGTAGGATCTACACGACTTGCGAGTCTGTTGTCTTACTATAGTCAACCAACGTTGACTATATCTCTTAACGTTGCTATCATAGTCAATATAAGTTGACCATGTCATTAAAGGGCCGCGTCTTAGTCACTAGCGCTTGACTATGGAGGATAATATGAACGGGCGGAGCGGAAGACTCATTCAACAACCAGCCGGGTACAAGGCGTTCATTCCCGCACCCTTGCCCCCGGATCCATCACTTCATTTAGATGACGAATCACTTGTCCTGTTATCTAATGCTGATATGGCGCTCGCCAGATTAGACGGTATCTCCTACGTCTTACCGAATCCGGACTTATTCATCTTGATGTATGAGAAAAAAGAAGCGGTCTTGAGTTCGCAAATCGAGGGTACTCAATCAAGTCTAGCCGATGTTCTTGATTATGAGGCCGGGGCTAGGGCAAGCAGAAAGAACTCGGACACCAAAGAAGTAATGAACTATCTGGCAGCGCTGGGGCATGGAATAAAGCGATTAGAAAAGCTGCCCCTATCCTCGCGTTTGTTACGTGAGATTCATAAGATACTTATGACCGGAGTCAGGGGGCAAAATAAAATCCCCGGCGAATTTAGGAAAACGCAGAACTGGATCGGGTCGGTCGGAGCCAGCTTACGGGAAGCAGCATACGTGCCGCCGCCGGCTACGGATATTGTCCAAATGATGGGCGATCTGGAGAAGTTCATCCACGCGGACATTGCCCTGCCTATACTGGTTAAATGCGCGCTCATCCACTACCAATTTGAGGCTATCCATCCGTTCCTGGACGGAAACGGCCGCGTGGGCAGGCTGTTGGTCACCTTTTTTCTGTGTTGGAGCGGAGTCTTAAGCGAGCCAATGCTATATCTAAGCGCTTTTCTTAACGATAACCAGCAGGAGTACTATGACCGGCTTACGGCTGTCCGTGTACGAGATGACTATGAGCAGTGGGTGGCATTCTTCTTACGAGGGGTCGCGGAGACAGCCGGGCAAGCCGCCGATACAGCGAAACGTGTCATTCAACTGCAAAAGACTGACCGTGAAAAAATTAGGGCTGCGGGCATCGAAAGCGTTTACGCGTTTGAGATATTGGACAACTTGTTGGCGAGGCCGATAATTACCGTGCCGGACGTAGTAGATAAACTTCATATCAGCAAGCAGGCGGCGACCAAAATCATCGATAAGCTGGAAAAGATCGGTATCGTGCGGGAGACGACAGGTGCCCGCCGAAATAGACGTTATTCATATGATGCGCTTTTAGAATTGTTTGGTTAGTACCCAGCTAATTGGGTGGGAACAATCAATCCGAGGGGTTCTTTTTCCTTCTTTGTCGGGGGAGATCACTACGTGAAAGGGAAGAAAGACCGGCGGCTAGGGAAGAGCGCTAACGCGCAGGGGAGGGGGACTTCTCCACGCCCTCTCGACAAGCTCGAGATTGGTCGAAGAATATTGGGGCGGGTTTGTCCGCACTATGTAGAATACGCGAGCAGTATGCTCGTCTCTTTAGAAAATAGAAACAGCCCCGGGGGAGTGAATCTCGCCTCGGGGCTGTTTGTGTTCTACAAAATCAGCAGATGCTAGAAGCGTTTGCTGCTGTAATTGCCGCTTCCGTAGCTGCCGCCGCCGGATGTGCGCTCTTCGCGAGGCTTAGCCTCGTTCACGTTGAGCTTACGACCGTCGAGCTCTTTCTCGTTCATCGCCGTGATAGCCGTTGTCGCCGCTTCTTCGCTGCCCATTTCAATGAACGCGAAGCCCTTGCTGCGGCCGGTCTGACGATCCATAACCACGTCCGCTGACGCGACTACGCCACTGGTTGCGAACAGCTCTTTGAGCTGATCGGATGTGGTGTCGTAGGATAGATTTCCTACATAGAGTCTGGTTCCCATATTCTCTCCTCCCCTCACAATCATTGCCTTCGGTTGAAGGCGGAGGCTCGTCAAAGGAACCAGGGGTTTAAAGGACGAAGGAAAATCCTAGAAGTGGTAACCAATAGCTCAATCAAAAAACCTACTGCTTAAGTATAACACTGATTCATGGAAATAAGGTCAGATGGCGGTTTTGTCTGCTGGGATTTTGTTTTTGGCGAGGAGAGCGGATGGCGTAAAGACCGGAACCTCCTGGGTCGCCAGCAGGTGTTTGTCTGTAGTGACCAGTGCCTCGCAGCCGGTTATCGACGCGGTTGCCAGATATAAGCCGTCATTATAAGAGAACGCATTCTTCTTTGAATAGTGTTCCACGCGAAAATCGGCCGCCAGCGCCGCGATAGCGAAATCGACGTCTATAAACCTGAAATACGTCCCCAGTACCTGCGGCAGGAGTTCCTCCACCTCGTCTGCGCGGGAAAGAACCTCGGCCGGCATCGTCGCGTTAACATAACGCGAAATAAGCCACTTAGTCTCTGAAATCATGATTGTCGGTGAACAGCCCTTGGTTTGTCCTTTTATAATCCTGTCGATGAGCTTTCGTGAAGCTGCCTTTTCCGCTGCCGCTACGCGGCTGTTTTCAGGAACAAGTACATGGCCAAGTATGCAGGCGTCGAGACAAATCATCTGTATTCGTCGTCCACCTCAAACTCGTAATGGATCGCCATTACATCCGCACCCTTTTTAAGATCCCGTCCCAGATACTTGATCATCTCTTCCGGTGTTCCTTTCACGGATTTTACGACTATTTCGTCACCCCGTTTTGTGAAGATCAACTTGTCTCCTGTCTTAACTTTTAAGTCTTCCCATAGTTTCTTGGGGACTGTTATCTGGCGTTTTGATGATATTGTCGCCACCGCTGTAAACATCAGCCTTACCTCCTTGTGATATACCTTACCTTATTATACATCGTAAGGCTAGTTACCGCAAACAAGACTGCCCTAAGAATTCGAGCGCCAGCTTCCGCGAGTTTAGACTGAGCGAAGTCGAAGGGCTCAGTCGAAGAATATTTAAGATCGAGCATGCAGGGAAGTCACAGAACGAGCGGAGAGCATGGTTCGCTCGCCGTATACGAACCGGGGTCAGGACTTTCTTCTTATGCGAGAGTCCTGACCCCAAAGCACTAACGATGACAGGACCCGCGCGCACTAGTTTGAGAGTTCTATCCGGCGCCAGACTGTGCGGTCCAGCCAGTTATCTTCACTCTCATTGTCCCTAAACGTATCCACATTGAGCATCATCGTCTTCGCCCCGCCCATAACCGCTACCGGGACCTTGATGACAACCACCGAGGTGTTCTTGACCAGCTCAACCATCGGCATTACCGAGTTCTCGGCCGCCTTCACCGCCTTGGCTTCTCCGTTCAACACCTTGACGTCCAACCGGTTCACACCTAACGAGGTGAAGAACCTCATGTTCATCATCGTTACGACATCCGCGGCCTGCGGTTTCTTAAACTCCACGGCCACGAAGGCGAAATCCTTGTCGTAGGCGAACGCGAACCGGCTGATGTCGCCTTTGCCGCCGAGCTGCTGAGACAACGCGAACGACTCGTAATCGTTTATGACGAGGCCGGGCAGTTTCTTGCCCTCTTCGAACGACGGAACCGTTGAAGCTTGCGATGTTTTTTGGCTCGGATAAAGCGCGAAGAGTTCGTTTGTTCTGATGAAAGACCTGAGCCAGACGCCGTTTACCCTTGTCTGACTCCTATATTTGTTGACCGCCGTAAGCTTATCCGCCGCCGCGGCCTCATCGACCTTATACCGGATCCACGAGGCGTCAATCTCAGCCAAACCGGAGGGCGGCTGCAAAGCATTTTGCGGCCGGTAGAGCGGCGGGCTGGGCCAGAGGATCCCGCGATGGACCAGATAGGTGTACTCCCGAGGTTTCATGTTGTTCTCGGCTAGAACATATTGGGTGAAAGCGTTGACCGCCCAATGATCGTGATGCAGGTCTTCGGGCGTAGGGTAGAAAATAACTGTCGGATTGAAGTCGGTTACCACGGCGGAAAGGTTCTTGGCCAGGCTGTTGCCCGAATACAGTTCGCCGAAACAATAAGCAAAATCGTATGGCACGGCGGTTTTACCGTTCATGGCCAGACGGGGATTATTGTCGTCCCAATTGGCGCGCCACAGGGAATTCGTGCTGCCGTCGCCGAATCCCATAAAGACCAGGTCGGTTACGCCCAGGCCTTTCATAGCGGCCAGACTCTCCAAATGTCTGGTTTTTCCCAGCTCAAGATAGTCGGCCGGCGACAGGTTAAGCTTCAGGCTTTCCGCTTTCGCGGCGTTCGTCCCGGCGTCGCCTTCCGTAACAATGACCACTTTGACCTTGGCTCCGATCTTGACGGCCTGTTTGGCCAAAAGCCCCGGTCCCAGCGTTTCGTCGTCGGGGTGAGGTGCGATGATCATGACTCTATCGTCGGCGGATATCGCCACAGCCGCGGTCGGCGCGTCTACCGTCCGGTCGTAAACAAGGACCTTGGCCAGCACCCCTCCGGCGATTAGAAGGATTCCGACAACTGCCGCCGCTATTATTAGAATCCGCCGCGTTTTATTCAAGAAAGCCTCCTTTGGGTTTGCGTTTCAATAACGCTTAGATTGGGGTATATCCGACCATCTGTTTCTTTGATTAAACCGCTTTGGCGTATTAAAGTTAAGTCGCCACGCAAGGTCCACTCGCCTTTTCCGCGATACAGCTTTTTCGCCCAATCCGGAATCGCGGCGACGAACTCTCGGGGCGTTATCCCCTCTTCGGTGTTGGCAATCGCCTTCAAGACGGCGGCCAGACGCTGGCTGATCTCCCCTAAGTCCACAAGCGCATCAACGTACTGGGAGTATTTTATTACTTTCAGATAGGGGACTCCTTGCGCGTTCAAGTCCGCAAGGTCAATAAGGAAGCCGTCTAAGGCGAACTCAACGAACTTAGTCAAATCACCGTCGTACTTTAATCTGGCGTCTTCAAGCGCATTGATATATGCCTTTCTGTTCTTGTAATAAAAGTTTGCGAGGGAATAAAAACCGGCCGCGGCATATCCGCCATGATATAACAGAAACGCTTCGACCGCCCTGGCAACACGGCCGTTACCGTCTCCGAAAGGGTGCACGCTCACAAAATAGAAGTGGCCTAGAACCGCCCTCACGATGGGATGAAGGGTGACGCAATCCTTTGAGTTGATAAAGGCCGTGAATTCTTTCATCAGTCCAGGAACAGCCTTGGGGTCGGGAAACTCATAGATGCCCGCGTAGACGAAGTCCCTTCGGTATTCTCCGGGAATGTTCAGGTCGTTGCGGATATTCCGGGTCGTGATAGCGTGAGCCTTTTTGATGAATATTTCATCAACCTTGGGCGTCTTAGTCGTCTTCTGTTCCTTAAGAAACCGCATCGCGTCCCTGGCGTTAATGTTTTCCTGCTCATCAACATTTTGCGAAGCCACCCCGGAACCATCGACAATCGACGCGACCTCATCCTCCGTCATCCGGTTGCCTTCGATGCCCGTTGTGCCGCGCACAGCCCTGATTATGTTTAGACGTTCCATCCTTGCCCGGGCAACCGGTGGCAGCGGCAGGTCTTCTAAAGTCTCAGTCATCCCGTCTATGGCCGCCAATCTGGCCTCGAGAGACTTAAGGTTCAACTTTATTTCAAACCTGACATCCCAATTATTATTTTTCGACACACGCCCTTCTTCCAATTCCGTTTCCAATTGTTCTTCCAACGCCTATATTTACTATGCTTACGCCTTTATGCTGTTAGTATAGCATATATTCTTACGTCTAATCCATTAGTGGTGTTTTCATTCCAAGGATATTTCCAACGTTTGTTTATCATAAAGAGGTCGAGCGCTATTTTGTGTGAGTCTAGACTGAGGTGTGGGTGGGGGCATTCAAACAAAGGGGTCATTTTTCTCTCTTCTCTATGGAGAGATAGCCCCCTCACCGAACCTCTCCTACGCCAAAGAACTTGGCTCACAGGCCGCGGGGGAGAGGGAACTTCTCCACGCACTACGCTTGGTCGAAGAATATTAGGGTCGAGTATGCAGGCAAATCGTCGATCGAGCGGAGAGCATTGTTCGCGAAGGCGTTGCGACTTGAAACACGGGGTCAGGCCCTATCGCATAAGAAGAAAGGGCCTGACCCCAAAGCACTAACGATGGTAGGCCGCGAGCTGCATGCGAGTCTATTTATCTCTCTGTTCGAGGTTCAGTGAGGCTGAGTTGATGCAGTAACGGAAGCCGCTGGGCTTATCTTCTTCAGGAAAAACATGCCCGAGGTGCGCGCCGCAGTTTCCGCAGGTGACTTCCGTCCGTACCGTGCCAAGGGAGGTGTCTGTGCTCTCTTCGATGGGCGCGCCTTCAACCGGGTGGGTAAAGCTCGGCCAGCCGCAGCCTGAATCGTACTTGGCTTCCGAATCAAACAGTTCAGCGCCACAGCAAATGCACTGGTAAACACCCCCGTCGTTACAGTCCCAGTACTTATTGGAGTAAGGCGGTTCGGTGACCTTCTCCTGCGTAACACGGTACTGCTCCGCGGTCAACCGCTTCTTTAATTCTTGATCTTTCTTCTCGCGGTCCTTCAACGTATCCATATAGGTAGTATAAAACGAAAATTCAGAGAATGAAACATTTATTACAATATTTTGAAAAAATAACATTGGCCCCCTCACCTAAATCCTCTCCCCGACGGGGAGAGGGAACTTCTCCACGCACTACGCTTGGTCGAAGAATATTAGGGTCGAGCATGCGGACGAATCGCTTGTCGAGCGGAAAGCATTGTTCGCGAAAGCGTTGCGACTTGAAACACGGGGTCAGGCCCTATCGCATAAGAAGAAAGGGCCTGACCCCAAAGCCCTAATGATGGTAGGCCGCGAGCCTGCCTGCAGCAGGCAGGCTGCCTGCGAGTCACTTTATTTTTCTTGTCTTTTCTTACTAATCCCCTGATAAGCCGCCATTGTTGCCAATCCGCCGACGATGAAGCCAAAAAACGCATAGTTGGCCGTGCCGTCGCCGGAATCCGGTTTCTTGGCGGTTCCGGTGGCGTTTTGCTTCGCCCCAGTCTGTTTTTTAGCCGAGCCGGTTCCGGCGCCGCCATTCGTGGAGACACCGGCCCCGTTGGCGGCATTATTATTGCCGGTCGCGCTATTGCCGGTCGTTCCGCCTCCGTTAGCTTGGCCGTTGGCCGAAGCGGCGGTGTCCGCTCCCGTCGGCACAGTGGTTGGCTGGGGGTCGCCGTAAACCGACCTGTAAATATCATCGAAGGTCATGGAAGGCAGGCCGCAGCTCCTGCTGCCGTTCTGCGACATCCATTGCCACCCCTCAACGTCGCCCGGGTGAACCCGGTAGCCGCCGGCGCCGGTCTGCGAATATGACCAACCGCCGCCGCTTCCGTGCCAGTATGACCAGAAGTACTGACCGCTGTTCCAGTCGTCGGCCGAACCTTCCCCGTCAATGCCGTAAACGACAGTACCCAGCGCCGAGTTGCTCAGGTCGGTGGACAAGCCAGATTCCTGTAGGAGCCCTATGGCCGAGATGCTGTCCCCTTCAAAGCCGACGCAGCGGACGGCTACAGAGCCGTCGCCGTGCATGACAACCAATCCGGCGTAGTTCGTGGCCAGCGCGGCCGGGCCTGCGGCCAGCCACAGCAGGCCGGCCACTAATATTGTTTTCAATCCGAGTCTGTTCATGACCTGTTCAATCCTATCTTTCGGGTAATAAAAGCGATAGCCAGAAACGCGGCCGATCCGCCGAGGAATCCAAAGACACCGTAGAGAAGCTTCTTTAAAGTGTCGCTGACTCCTTTGGCTCCTGCCGCTATATTGCCTTTACCGTTGCCGTCGCCGGAAGAAGTGGAGTTCAACGCCGTATTTTGTCCGGTTATTGTGGAAGCGCCGGTTCCTGCCCCTGATGCGCTCGCCTTGCCGGAACCTGACGATCTGCCTTGCGGAGACGAACCGGTAGACTGAACGGAAGCGGCGTCGGATGAGGACGACGGCGATGTTCCCGGACTGCCAGGACCCGGCTGAGCCGCCGGGGCATCGCCGCTCAGGTCAGCATAGAATGGAAACGGACGGCTAAGGAGCGCCGGCACGGCCTGGTAAGTGCTCATTAAGTCATCTGCCGACCAGCTCTTCATCAATCCGAAGGCGCCGCTCGGATTCTGCATTCCTGAGAGGAAGGTAAAGGGTGTATTCCCGCCGGTCGTCCAGGCGGACCCGGCCGGATCTTCGCCCGCGGAGACCAATCCTTGAATCACCCAGGACGTTGAACAAGAGTCGGAATCGGTTCCCCAGGCGGATGGGTTGGCCCAGGGAAAGCCACCGTCCGTATTCTGTTGCGTATGCAGATAGGCAATGGCGTTCTGGACGCCCGCCGAGGACGACGATTGTCCGACCGCGGCCAAAGCCTGGAGACAAAGTGCCGTCGCATTGGTGTCGCCGCCGGTACCCTTGCCGTTGAATGCGAAGGCGCCACTATCTTCCTGGCTGGATGTAAGGTAGGTGACTGCCTCGGCCGGCAGCGACTCGCCGGCGGACGCCAGGGCAAGAATCGCCCAGGGATGATGAATGTAGAACGAACCGTACTTGCCGGCCACCGGATCATAGGTTGAGTTGAGCAGAGTGATCCAGTCGACACCGCCGAAGGAATGAGGGTCCTCTCCGATGCTGGTCAGGGCTAATATTAATTGGGCGATTTTGGCGGTGTTGGCCGACGCGGTCGACGGGTCGCCCAACAACGCCGTTTGCGTGGCCAAGTAATCCAGAGGCGACGAACCGCCGGCCTTCATTAGACGCGGGTCGCGATCGGCCGCCGAGACAGCCAAGACGACTCCGATCGTCGCGTTGATGGTCCCGTCGAAGCCGATGAAACTGCCGTCAGCCTGCTGCTGACCGGCTAAATTGGTCAAAGCGTTGTCCACGGCCGGCGTAACCGTAACTCCCCCGGCTATACCTACGGACTGCGCCAACAAAAGAGCAACTATTGCCAAAAACAATAACAAGCGCCTCATCATGTCACTCCCATCTCTACCATCACTTCCATCACTCCCAATCAAAAAATCCCCCAGCGTCTCGACGGGGGATTCAAAAAGCAAAAAACAGCCTCTTTAATCCGCGAAGATCAGCTGATTACGGCTTGTCCGGTTTGGTGTCTGACTTTAGGAATATCATTCCTGTTCACAGTGGCGCGACCGTGCCCGATTTTCACGGGCTTCCCTGCGCCGGACAGTATATTCGGTTTGTTCCTTTGTACTACAGGCAACGCCCGGTGTCAACGCTAGATGATTCTCTTTCGGTTATACTAGTGCCATGACAGGACATGCTAGATTACAGGGATGGGCGGAACGCTATACACGGTTTATCGAGGACGCGGTTGTCGTCGCCGAGGTCCTTATCGCCGGCATCATGCTGATACTTATCATCCTGGGCGTCGCTTATCTAGTTGTCTCGCTGGTCGCAAGCTTCGGTGAAGGCTTTGTCTTCGACCATGACAGACTAATCAAGCTCCTAGACATCGCCCTGATCGTCTTTATCATCATCGAGCTATTCCGGATTACCCTCGCGTATATTACCGGCGAACGTGTTATGCCCACCGTCATTGAGGCGGCTTTTGTCGCTGTTGGCCGGAAGATCGTCCTGTACGAGTTCAAGAGCGATGGATTATATGGGGCGTTGTCGCTGGCGGCCCTGCTGGCGGTCGTCGCCGCCGCGCACTATTTGACTCGGGAGAAGCCCACATGAGGCCAAGTGGTAGTACCATAAAAGCATGAAAGCCCTTGCCAAAGTTATCCACTATGTGGCCCGCACCCTGGCCATTCTCCTCGCCGGTATGCTATCGGTTTTTATCCTGGAGGGCTTCGACCCGGCCTTTGGCTGGCAGTCGGGAGTCGCGCACGCCATTCTCGCGGCCATTGCCGTCACTTTGGCCATTCTTGCGCATACGCGGCCGAAGATGGGCGGGTGGTTATATATAGGTTTGGCGCTGGGACTTCTGGCCTTGATGCTGCTGACAAGTCCGATGGCCAGATCGGGGACGGCGCAATTCATTCAGCTTCTATTGACCATAAGCCCAATCGTGCTTTTCATCTGCTCAATCGGGGTTTTATTCCTGCTCGACGCCCGGTGGACCGGGAAAGAAAAGGAAATCATCGAAGATTAGATTAACCGGCTATCAGGCCCTCGGGCTTAACGATTCGGAGATCTTTAACAACAGAGGCAATCTGATCAAAGTCGGCATCATTGTGCAGAACTGTTTTATCGTTTTCTATCGCAATCGCCGCAATTAAGCAGTCGCCGCTATTTCTAATCGTTTTACCCTGCCGCCGGCAATCCCTATATATTTGAGCGGCGGCCAGATGGGTTTCAAGACCCTGTGGTGAGAGAACGGGAAATCGCAAGATATCCTCAAGAAAACCGTAATAATCGTTATCATCGACAACGCCCCGCATGAATTCGTTAACATTGATATCCGCAATACAAATCGGCGTTCCGTCTGCTACCAGGGTATGGAGGGCAGCCGCCGCTACAGTGTTCGTGCCCCTTACGAAATCAATCCACACCGATGTGTCAACTAAAATCAAATCGGTCTCTCCTCATCTCGTCAAGATCGCCTTCCCAATTAATTTTTCCGGCCCATCTTAAGATGTTCTTTTGTTTCCGCCGCGCCACAAGCTCCTGTAACGCCATGTCAACAAGTTCCCGCTTTGTCTTAGCGTCTGTAAGTCTAAACGCCTCTTTTACTAGGTCGTCGTCCAAAACAATATTAGTTCTCATTTCGCTCACCTCTACACCTAATATAGCAAACTATGGTGTATTTATCTAGTGGTTTGTGTGTATTATGGAGGCGGGGAAACGATGGTACGCCGCGAGGCAAACTATTTTGCTTTAGTTGCCGAAGAAGGCTTTGTCTTTGTCGCCGGTATTGCTATAGCCGCGGCTCTCCCAGTAACCTTTGTAGTTCAGGTTGTCGGAGAGCTCGATGCGCTCAATCCACTTGATCCACTTGTAGCCCCACTTCTGCTCGGCGACAAGTTCAAACGGGAAGCCGCGCTCGGCCGGCAGGGTGACGCCGTTCATTTTGTAGGCCATGAGGATATCGTTCTTCGTCAGATAGCTCACAGGGAACGAGGTTGTATAACCATCACGCGCGTGGAAGATGACAATCTTCGCGTTTGATTTAACGCCGGCTTCCTTCAAGAGGTCGCGCACAAGGATGCCTTCCCATAGGATGGTTACATCCCAGCCTTCAACACAAGACAGCGTCAGGACCTTCGAATATTTCTTGTGCTTGTCGATAACATCGCTATAGGTGTAGGTTTTGGGTTTGTTGACAAGGCCGTCCACACGCAGACGGTACGACGCCTGTTCGACGATCTGGGGACCTTTGATGGAGTTTTCCCTGAAATCGGTGATTGACGAGAGCCGCTGGCCTTTGTACTCGCGGACTTCTTTTTTAGCTAACTTGGTTATATCGGAAGATGGATTGGTCCCGCCTGTTGCGCAGCCAGCTACAATTCCTGCGGCAAGCAGAAGAAGAAATAAGATTGCCCAGTATTTCCATCTAGTATCCATAACAATATTATACCGCCGGTGGAGTCTTTAAATAGAAAGGCCGCCCGTTTGACGGGCGGCCTTTCTTGGAATTTCTTAGGTTTAGGGATTGCCCGGCAGAATAGCCCCCTCTCTTTCAGGAAGAAGGCTCTGTGATGCAATACTCTGCGGTGGCTTACTACTTGCCGACCAAAATCTCAGTGGCTTTGATGATGGCAGTGACGTCATCGCCTGCCGCCAATCCCAGCCGTTCGGTCGAGGCCTTTGTGATCTCCGCGACCACTGTTATCGGGCCGTTAACCTCGATTGTTACTTCCCCCATGATTGCCCCAGTCTTTACGTCAACTACTTTCCCTTGGAACTGGTTCCTCGCGCTCAGTTGCATGCGAACCCCTTTTCCGAAGTTGTCTCTCTTGACTGTACCGCTATCTTTCTTGGGCATCAAAAAAAGAGAGGGCCAAAAGGGCCAGGACTCGCATTCCACGAATCCTGGCCCTTTATTCAGAGTAAATCTTACGGATTGCCTGTGGCGGCGCTAGGCGTGAACAATGCCTGGCCGTATTTCTTTACACCGAACTCGCCGATCAGTTTCTGAACATCGGCTGAGGTAATCCAGTCAACGAATTTCTTGGCGTCGACTTCGTTCACTTTCGAGAACTTGGCCTTGTTTACAACAATAACGCCGTAGGGATTGAAGAGCTCTTTCTGCCCCTCAACTATGATTTCCAGCGTCAGCGTTTTCTTGAGCGCCAGGTACGTGCCCCGGTCGATCAAGATATAGGCCTGCTTCTCCTCGGCGATCTTGGTGCTCTCGCCCATGCCCTGGCCGGTAACGATGTACCAGGCGCCGGCCGGCGTTACGGCTGCTTTGGTCCAGATAGATTTTTCCTTGTTATGCGTCCCGGAGTTATCCCCTCTGCTGACGAAATTGGCTTGCGCAGCAGCAATAGCCGCGAATGCCTTAGCGGGACCCTGACCTTTGGCCTTTGCCGGGTCGCTCTTGGGACCGATGAGGACGAAATCGTTGTACATTACGTCCTTGCGGATCGAGCCATATCCTTCAGCCATGAATTTATCTTCATTCGTTCTTGAGTGGACAAGCAAGACATCGGCTTCACCCCGCTGGCCCATAGCAATGGCCTCACCGGTACCGACCGCAATCGGTTTGACCTTCACGTTGTACTTCTTCTCGAACATCGGTAACAGATAGTCGAGAAGCCCCGTGTCGGCGGTGCTGGTCGTAGTCGCCAAAATCAGGTTAGTCGCAGCTGGCTTTGTTTCGGTCTTGGTCACTGTCTTGGTACATCCGAACAGCCCGATTGACAAAATCAAGCTGAGCGCGACGGTTGCCGCAATAATTCTTGTTCTTGATCTACCCAAAAATCTTCCTCCTTAAGCTAATCATCCGACATGCGATTCACTGATATAAAAAAGCGCATACCGTATGAAAAGACAACAGGTATGCGCCAACCTAGAGGCACAATCCGTCTCCTTTCCAAATACGGGAGGCGCAGGAATTGCTTCCTACACCCTTTGAGCGCCAGAGTACTTTGGCGCTCGTCGCCCCAATCATCCGCGTGGGATGAATCGGGGTCGGAGAGTATATTCAATTGCTTACAAAATATCAGAACCCGACAAGCCTGTCAATAGTAACAATGCTTACGAAGTTTTGTACCGGTTTAATATTTCGAGCGTCGCCGTTTGGATGCGGTGCCGGATATCCTCAGCAGTTGTCGCCCAATCGTCAAGCGCCGGTTCATGCCTGAAAGGCAGAATCCAACCGTGGCCAATGGCATCCTGGGCGGCGTGTAAGGTGTAGCCAAGCAGCTTAAGGTCGCGGCGGCGGCGGGCGCGCCAGGCTAAAACACTTCCGATAAGACCGGCGCCGAACAGTCTGAAATGTACCCAGGGTTTGACCCATCGCTTCTTGTCCAAATCGAGGTCAGCCTGCCCGATCAGTTCGGCCTCTTCCGGCGAGAAACCGGCCTCGATCGCCCACTTAATAGTCAGGTCGCGGTGCACATATGGTCCCATAGAAACAGTATAGTCATTTGCGCAAATTCCGTATTTGTGCAAATGCAGAAATGAAGTCCTCCCGGACACATTCCCGGGAATGTGTCCTAAGTAATAGCACCCTCACCCTGCCCTCTCCCCGTAGGGGCGAGGAGATAATATTGATCGAGCATGTAGGCAAATCGCTGTTCGAGCGGAGAGCATTGTTCGCGAAGGCGTTGCGACTTGAAACACGGGGTCAGGCCCTATCGCATAAGAAGAAAGGGCCTGACCCCAAAGCCCTAACGATGGTAGGCCGCGAGCTGCATGCGAGTCACTTTTTAAAACAGGGTTTCGGCTTTCTTGCCTTTTTCCAGGGAGAACTTAGTAACCTTGACGCGTTGCGGGATGGGGATGGGATATTTGCCGTCGAAGCAGGCCATGCAGAATTCCGATTTCAGTCCTCCGACGGCCCGGACCAGCCCGGCGTGGCTGATGTACTTAAGCGAGTCGGCGTTTAGAAAGTCTCGGATCTGAGCGACTGACAAGTTGGCGGCGATCAGATCCTTTCGTTCGGCGGTGTCGATGCCGTAAAAGCAAGGCCACTCAATCTTCGGGCTGCTGACGCGCATGTGGATCTCTTTGGCCCCAGCTTTCCGCAAGACCTGGATGATTTTCTTCGAGGTGTTGCCGCGGACGATCGAATCGTCCACCACGACCAGCCGCTTGCCTTCGATGACCTCTTTGAGCGGATTTAGCTTCAGGCGGATGCCCTGCTGGCGGATGGTTTGCGACGGCTGGATGAACGTCCGGCCGATATAGCGGTTCTTGACGAAACCTTCACCGTAGGGGATGCCGCTTTGTTCCGCGTAGCCCTGGGCGGCGGCGTTGCCCGAGTCCGGCACCGGGATGACGAGATCCGCTTCGACCGGGGCTTCCTTGGCAAGCTCGCGTCCCATATTCTTACGGACTCCGGCTACGTTATGCCCGTACAGATTGCTGTCCGGCCTGGCCAGATAGACATATTCAAAAATACATAGGCTGGGCACCGGTTCTTTGAATATCCGGTACGACTTCAAGCCCTTATCGTCGATGACCACCATCTCGCCCGGTAGAACCTCGCGCAGAAACTCCGCGCCGACAACATCCAAGCCGCAGGTCTCGCTGCTTAAAATATAGTTGCCGTGCAACTGGCCCAGCGCGAGCGGACGGATGCCGAACATGTCGCGCACGCCGATAAGCTTGTTGTCGGTCATGATAACCAGCGAATAAGCGCCTCGGACCCGTTTGACCGCGGAGCGGACGGACGCCTCGACGGTCTTCTTGTTCGCCTGGATGATCAGCTCCGCGATGACCTCGGAATCAGAGGTGGACTGGAATTCAACACCCTTTTTCTGCAACCGGCTACGCAACTCATGCGTGTTGATCAGGTTGCCGTTGTGGGCCAGCGACACAGAAAAATGGTCCGACGCCTTATGGATGGGTTGAGAGTTCTCCCAGTTGGACGTGCCGGTCGTGGAATAGCGGACGTGGCCGATGGCGATATAGCCCTGCAAGGTGTTTAAGTCGCGTTCGGTAAATACCTGGCTGACCAGACCCATGTCCTTGAAGACCATGGTGTTTTCCCCATCGGATACGGCGATACCGGCGCTTTCCTGGCCGCGGTGCTGGAGGGCGTATAAACCGTAGTACGTAAGCTTGGCGACCGACTCTCCGGGGGCGAAAATACCGAAGACGCCGCACTCGTCGTGGACGGTGTCCGTGCTTATGTCTAACTCATCAGGCAATTTAGCGAACCTCGCCAGGCTTGGTTCATCTCTTCGACCGGTATGTCCAGTATATCATCAATGACCAGGTCATTGCCACCGACGCGGCCGATGTACATAACCGGCACCCGGTTGGTGTGGGCTACTCTGTCCAGCAGAAACATGGACTTTTCAGGCAGTGAAACCAGCATCCGGGACTGGGTTTCACTCCACAACCACTCGTTCATTTCCAGATGGTGGATCTTGCCCTTGCCCGCGTTGATGGACGCGCCGACGCCGCCGAGCATACAACATTCGGCCAAAGCGAATCCCAAACCGCCTTCGGAGAGGTCATGCGCGCTCTTAATCAAACCGAGTTTGATTGCTTCTAAAACCGCTTTGTGCAAGCTAAGTTCCTTGGCCAGGTTCAGCGCCGGCGGCCGGCCGGCGACTTTCTTGTGGATGACTTTAAGATATTCACTGCCGCCCAGTTCGGGCAGGGTTTCGCCGATTATTGCGATGACGTGGCCTTCCTTTTTGAATCCGGCCGTCATACGTTTATCGATGTCCTCGATCAATCCCAGCATCCCGACAACCGGCGTCGGGAAAATGGCGCCTTTTTGCCATTCGTTATAGAAACTGACATTGCCGCCCACAACGGGCGTCTCCAGCTTCGCGCAGGCCTCCGACATCCCTATGACGGCCTCGCGGAACTGCCAGAAGTTCTCCGGCTTCTCCGGGTTGCCGAAGTTTAAGCAATCGGTGACGGCCAGCGGTTTCGCGCCCGCGGCCACGACGTTGCGCGCCGCTTCAGCGACCGCGATCTCCGCTCCGACGTAGGGGTCGAGATAACAATAACGGCCGTTTCCGTCGACGGTTAGCGCGATGCCTTTGTTTGTGCCCTTCAAACGGATAACGGCAGCGTCGCCGCCGGGCAAAACCGCCGTGTTGGTCTGGACCATATGGTCATACTGCTCGTAAACCCAGTGCCGGCTGCACAAATTGGGCGATTGGATAAGCTGCAACAACGTCTTGGCGATATCAGCCGGATGCTTCACGCTGCGGGCGTCAAAGGCCTGAACCTTGGCCAGATACTCGGGCTTTTTGACTGGGCGATCGTACTGGATCGCCTCGTCCGCCAGCGAGCGCGCCGGCATGTCCCCAACGACCTCGCCGTTGTCTTTGACGCGGAGTTGTCCGTCGCCGGTCACGTGGCCGATCACACCGGCGTCCAGTCCCCATCTGCGGCAAATCGCCAGAACCTTATCCTTATTCTCAGGAGTACAAATGGCCAACATCCGCTCCTGGCTTTCGCTAACCATGATCTCAAATGCTTCCATGTTCGGTTCCCGCTGTTCGACCAGGCGGACGTCGATCTCCATACCGGTACTGGCGCGGGAAGCCGTTTCGCTGGTGGCGCAGGTCAAACCGGCGCCGCCGAAATCCTGTAACCCGACGACCAACTTGTTATCTATTAGTTCCAGTGAGGCTTCAATTAGAAGTTTCTCCGTAAACGGGTCGCCGACCTGGACGCTAGGCCGCTTGGCCGCCGATTCCTCGGTGAACTCCTGACTGGCCAAGACGCTAACGCCGCCGATGCCATCCCGGCCGGTCTTGTTGCCAAAGACGATGACGACGTTGCCCTCGCCGGAAGCAATACCCTTAGTAATTTTGTCGCGGCGCATCAGACCGACGGCCATGACATTGACCAGCGGATTGCCCTCGTAGCATTCCTCAAAATTCACACTGCCCGCCACCGTCGGCACGCCGGTGCAGTTGCCGTAACCGGCGATGCCCGCCACGACCTCCTCGAAAAGATACTTGGTGCGGTCGTTGGTGAGCTCCCCAAAATATAGCGGGTCCAGCAGCGCGATCGGCCGCGCACCCATGGTGAAAATGTCGCGCAGGATGCCGCCGACGCCGGTGGCAGCGCCCTGGTAGGGCTCGATGGCCGACGGGTGGTTGTGGCTTTCGATCTTCATGGCAATGGCCAGGCCGTCGCCGATGTCGATGATGCCGGCGTTCTCGCCCGGTCCCTGCAGGATTCTGGGACCCTTGGTCGGGAACATCTTCAATACGGGCTTGGAGCTCTTGTAGCTGCAGTGCTCGCTCCACATGACCGAGTACATGGACAGTTCGACCACGGTCGGCTCCCGCCCGAGAATCTTTTTGATCTTGTCGTATTCTTCGGTGGTTAATCCTAACTCTTTATATAGTTCAGGCACTTATTCTTTTCCTTTTCTGCTCAAGGCTCATGGCTCATGGCTATTTGCTCACCGCCGAAATGACGCTTTTGAATATCAGTTGGCCGTCGTGGCTGCCCAGGATGTCTTCAATCGCGCGTTCCGGGTGCGGCATCAGGCCGAACACGTTGCCTTGTTTGTTGACGATGCCGGCGATGTTCTCCAGGCTGCCGTTGGGGTTGGCCTCGGCCGTCGCTTCGCCGTGGCTGTCACAGTAGCGCAAGACGATCTGGCCGTTCGCGTTCATCTCGGCCAGCGTGGCCACGTCGGCGTAATAGTTGCCCTCGTTGTGGGCGATCGGCATCCTAATGACCTCGCCGCTTAAGGCTTTGTTGGTAAAAGCGGTGTCGCTATTGCCGACCGATAGCGTCACATACCGGCAGATGAATTTGAGATCCCTGTTTCGGAGCATCGCGCCAGGCAACAAGCCCGCTTCCAGCAGAATCTGAAAACCGTTGCAGATACCGATAACATGGCCGCCTTTATCCGCGTAATCAAGAATGGCGTCCATGACGGGGCTGAATTTGGCGACGGCTCCCGTACGCAGATAATCGCCGTACGAAAACCCTCCCGGCAGGATTACGCAGTCATACTTGGAGACGTCTTTATCCTGGTGCCAGATGTATGAAGTCTGACCGCCGACGAGCCCCGCGGCGTAATAGCAATCCGTATCGCAGTTGCTACCCGGAAAAACGACGACGCCGAACTTAGCCGGCATTTACGCTTCCTCCAAGATATCGAAGGTATAACTTTCGATCACGGGGTTGGATAAAAGCTCGTGGGAAATCTTGTCTATCTGTTTCTTAAGCGCCGGCCCGTCCCCGCCCTCCAGCCGCATCTCGATGAACTTGCCGACTTTGACCTCGGACACATTATCGTACCCTTGTGTCTTGAGGGCCTTGCCGATGATCTGGCCTTGCGGGTCCAGAATTCCTTCCTTCAGCGTCACGTACACTTTCGCGATTGTCATGAGCCTGTTACTCTCCTTAATACCTCTTCGTAGGCCTCTTCGACGCCGCCAAGATCGCGGCGGAAACGGTCCTTGTCCAATTTCTCATTCGTCTCTTTGTCCCAGAAGCGGCAGGTGTCCGGACTGATCTCGTCGCCCAACACGATGTTGCCTTCCTGGTCGTAGCCGAATTCCATCTTCATGTCGATCAGCTTTAGTCCGATGCTGTCGAAATACCCGGTCAAAATGTCGTTGATTCTGAACGACAGGTCCCGGATATATTTGAATCCGGGCTCGTCGATCAAGCCCAGCTCCATGACGTGCTGGCAGGTGATGATGGGGTCGCCCAGGTCGTCGCGCTTGTAATAAAACTCGACGACGGGTTTCTTCAACGGCGTGCCTTCCTCGTATCCAAGCCGTTTGGCCAGGCTGCCGGCGGCGATATTCCTGGTTATAGCCTCCAGCTTGATCATGTCTAGGTTGTCGATCAACATGTCGCGATCGTTCAACATACCCTCAAAATGCGTCGCGACGCCCTCTTCTTCCAGCATCCTGAACAGCTTTGTCGAAATCGCGGCGTTAGCTACGCCCTTATCCTTGATCTCGCCTTTTTTCTTGCCGTCGAAGGCCGTCGCGCTGTCCTTGAAGTGCTGTATCAGGAGCGCCGGATTGTCCGTCGCGTAAACGATCTTCGCTTTGCCTTCATATATCATTTCGCCCTGTTTAACGTCCTGAACTTGCATTCATGCTCCTTAATCATTCCCCCTCCCTTGAGGGGAGGGGACTTAGGGGAGGGTGGCGCTTGCCTCCCTAATCGTTTCTAATACCCCGTTGGTGTTCTGGAACACATCGTTGTTCCAGAACCTCAATATTAAATAGCCCTGTTCGGTTAACCATTTGTCCCGCTCCAAGTCAACCGATTCTTGATTGTGTTGCCCGCCATCTATTTCAATAATGAGCCTTTTATCAAGACAGGCAAAGTCTACTATATATGGCCCGATAGGCTGTTGCCTGCGAAACTTCAGACCGTCAAGCCGTTTGTCACGAAGGTGCGTCCAGACTTTTGTTTCCGCGTCTGCTTGGTTGTCACGGAGACGTTTGGCTTGACTAGTCTTGTGTTGCTTGGTTGTCAAGGAATTTGCACCCTCACCCCAACCCTCTCCCCTCAAGAGAGAGGGAGTCTTTTATCTGACTCCCGAACCGGTCACGGCGAGGGAGTCGTAATAATCTCACGGTCTAGGTTCTAACTAATATCTACCGCGTCACTTTTCTATTAAAGATCTCGTCGACGTGGCGGACATAGTAGCCGGCGTCGAACAACGGTTCCAGTTCTTCCGGTTTCAAGACGTCGGTAACGTCTTGGTCTTTCATAAGAAACGCTTTGAAATCGTCATCGCCGGACCAAACCGCCATGGCGTTCCTTTGTACGATCCGGTAAGCGTCCTCGCGCAACACACCCTTGGCGATCAAGGCCAGCAGCACACGCTGGGAGAAAATCAAGCCTCGCGTCGCGCCCAGATTATTTTGCATGTTCTCCGGGTATACGGCCAGTTCCCTGATGACGAAGGTGAATTTTTCCAGCATATAGTCTAAGGCCAGCGTGCTGTCGGGAACGATTACACGCTCGACCGAACTGTGCGAGATATCCCGCTCGTGCCACAGCGCCACGTTATCCATGGCCGCCAAGGAATTGGTCCGCACCAACCGCGCCAAACCACAGACGCGCTCGCAGATGACCGGGTTCTTCTTATGCGGCATGGCCGAGCTGCCTTTCTGGCCTTTGCCGAACGGCTCTTCGACCTCGCGTACTTCCGTTTTCTGCAGAGCGCGAATCTCCGTCGCGAATTTATCCAAGCTGGAGGCGGTAAGGGCCAGTGCCACCATGTACTCCGCGTGCCGGTCGCGTTGAATCACCTGGTTGGAAGCAGCTTCAGGTGTAAGTCCCAATTTCTTGCAGACCATTTGCTCGACACGCGGGTCGATATTGGCGTAGGTGCCGACGGCACCTGAAATCATGCCGACGTTTATGTCTTCACGCGCCGCCCGCAAGCGATCCAAGTTCCGCTCCATCTCGTTATGCCAGATAAGAAGCTTCAGTCCGAAGGTTATCGGCTCGGCGTGGACGCCGTGGGTACGGCCGATCATGATGGTGTTCTTATATTTTTCAGCCTGTTTCCGCAATAACGCGGAGAAGGCCGCGGCTTTCTGGATGATTATGTCCATGGCCTCGCGCATCGTCAGCGACAGCCCGGTATCGACCACGTCGGAACTTGTCATACCGTAGTGGATATACTTGCCGGCCGAACCGACATATTCGTTGACGCAGGTCAGGAAGGCGATAACGTCGTGCTGGACCTCGTCTTCTATGTCCAGAATCCTCGGCACGTCGAAGTCCGCGTTCTTCTTAATAGCCGCCAGCGCGTCGCGGGGGATTACACCCAGCTCGGCGTGGGCTTCGCAGGCGGCGATCTCCACGTCAAGCCATTTGCGGTACTTGTTCTCCTCGCTCCAGACCGCCTTCATTTCGGGTAGACAGTAACGGTCGATCATAGCCTATACGCCTCCCGCTTGTTTCTCTCGCATCGCTTTCAGATTCTCCCGGATCTCCGGACGGTTATTGGCGACGATTTCCGCCGCCAGGTAAGCCGCGTTCTTGGCGCCGTCGATGGCGACGGTCGCCACCGGGACGCCGGTCGGCATCATGACTGTTGATAACAGGGCGTCCATACCGTCCAGGGCGCCCGTTTTGATGGGGACGCCGATGACCGGTAAGGTTGTGCCCGCGGCGACGGCTCCGGCCAGGTGCGCCGCCATACCGGCGCCGCAAATAATAGCCAGAAGTCCGCGCTTCTCAGCCGCCGAAGCGTATTCACGAACCATTTCCGGCTGACGGTGGGCGGACATGACCTTAACTTCGCTGGCGACTCCCAACTCGTCAAGGACCTCTTTCGCCGTCTCCATAACGGGCATATCCGACTTGCTGCCCATCACAATGCCAACTAGTGTCTCTGACAACTTGACCTCCAAAACTTTCAATCCCCCTCCCTTGAGGGGAGGGGACTTAGGGGAGGGTGGCGTCTGCCTCCCTTATCGTCTCTAATACCCCGTTGGTGTTCTGGAATACATCGTTGTTCCAGAACCTCAATATTAAATAGCCCTGTTCGGTTAGCCATTTATCTCGTTCCGTGTCAACCGTTTCTTGATTGTGTTGCCCGCCGTCTATCTCAACAATAAGCTTTTTGTCTAAACACGCAAAGTCTACTATATATGGCCCGATAGGCTGTTGCCGGCGAAACTTCATGTCATCGAGCCGTTTGTCACGAAGATGCGTCCAGACTTTTATTTCCGCGTCGGTCTGATTGTCTCGCAGACGTTTGGCTTGACTGGTCTTGTGTTGTTTAGTTGTCAAGGAATTTGCACCCTCACCCCAACCCTTTCCCCTTAAGGGAGAGGGAGTCTTTTGTCTGACTCCCGAACCGGTCACGGTGAGGAAGTCTCTAGAAAGCTCCCCTATTGGGGAGTCATTATTGAATAGCTTTTAGAGCAATATCGGTTCTGTAAAAAGCGCCGTCGAATTTGATGCGTTCGATGGCGGCGTAGGCCTTGTCCCGCGCCTCGTGGACGTCTTTCCCCATTCCGGTTATGTTCAAGACGCGGCCGCCTGCGGTCACCGTCTTGCCGTCGACTAGTTTGGTGCCGGCGTGAAAGACCAACAAACCTCCGATGTCGCCCAGGTTAGTGAGTCCGGTTATCTCCTTGCCGGTCGGATAATCGCCGGGATAACCGCCGCTGGCCATGACAACTGAAACGCATATCTTTTTCGACCAGTTAAGTTTGTATTCCTTCAGGTTGCCCTCGGTTAAAGCCAGCATTATCTCGACCAGATCGGACTCAAGCAAAGGCAAAACTACTTGGGCTTCCGGATCGCCGAATCGGGCGTTGAACTCCAGGACTTTCGGACCGTCGTCGGTCAGGATCAACCCGGCGTAGAGAACGCCTTTGTAATCCACCCCTTCGCCTCGGAGCGCCGCGACGGTCTTTTTCAAAACGTTGTCTTCAATCCAGTCGAGCGTCTTCTGGGACACCTTCGGCACCGGCGAATAGGCGCCCATGCCCCCGGTATTCGGGCCGGCGTCTCCGTCGAAGGCCGGTTTGTGGTCTTGCGCCGGCAGCATCGGCAACACCGTTTCGCCATCGGTCAACGCCATCACGGTCAGTTCGGGGCCTTGTAGGTACTCCTCGATCATGACCGTCTCTCCGGCGTCACCGAAGCGCTTATCGATTAGGCATTCCTTCACGGCCGCCTGCGCGGTTTTAATGTTCTCGCAGACAGTTACGCCCTTGCCGGCCGCCAGGCCGTCGGCTTTAACGACGATGGGCGCCCCCACCTCTTCCAGATAGGCGAGCGCTTTATTGCAATCGGTAAACGTATCCGACGCCGCCGTGACAATGCCGGCTTTCTTCATGATGGACTTGGCGAATTTCTTACTGCCTTCCATCTGCGCGGCTTCTTTGTTCGGGCCGAACACCCGTAAGCCGTGGGCGACGAACTCGTCGACGATTCCGTTTGTCAGAGGCGCTTCCGGGCCGACAACGGTCAAATCGACCTGTTCATCCTCGGCGAACCTGGCCAGCGCCGCGTTGTCGGTTATATCAATAGATGGACAATGGGCCATGCCGCAAACGCCGGCGTTACCGGGTACGGCGTAAATCTTACTGATGCTTGAGTTACGGCTGATTTTCCAGACAAGCGCGTGTTCCCGGCCGCCGCCGCCGACTACCATTACTCGCATAGCAATCCGACCACCCTTCTGATCACGGGGTCAGGCCTGGGGTCAGGCCCCTTTCCGACACTCTGGTTTTGGGGCCTGACCCCAGGCCTGACCCCATATCAACCCCAAATCAGGTTATACGAAAATCGTCTGGTCCCGTTGCGGGCCGACGGAAATCATCGAGAAAGGAATACCGGCGATTTCCTGCAACCGGCTGATATAGGCCCGGCAGGTGTCCGGCAACTCCTCAATCGACCTAGCGCCGCCGATATCCGTTTTCCAGCCTGGCATTTCCTCATAGACCGGGACAGCCTTGTGGATAATACTCTGATGCGGCGGAAACGCTGTGTATGTTTTGCCTTCAGCTTCATAGCGGGTGCAGATTTTTATGCTTTCGAATTCCGACAAGACGTCCAGCTTTGTCATCGCCAGACTGTTAAAGCCGTTTAAACGAATGGAGTAATTCAGGAGGACGCCGTCGAACCAGCCGCAACGGCGGGGCCGGCCGGTTGTTGTGCCGTATTCGGCGCCGCGCTCGCGCATCCTGCTGCCGTCCTCGTTTACATCTTCGGTCGGGAAAGGACCCGACCCGACTCTGGTCACATAAGCCTTAACGACGCCGATGACGTCGTCTATCTTTAGCGGACCGACGCCCGCGCCGGCGCACGCGCCGCCCGCGACCGTCGATGATGAGGTGACATAAGGGTAAGTGCCGTGATCGATATCCAGCAGCGTGCCCTGCGCCCCTTCAAAAAGCACATTCTTGCAGTCGTCTAAGGCGTCGTTGATCGCCAGATAGCCGTCGATGATATGAGATTTCAGCTGTTTGGTATAGCCGGCGTACTCTTTTATGATTTCGTCGGCGCTCATCGGCTGGACGTTATAAACCTTGGTCAGCATGAGGTTCTTCTCTTCCAGCGCCGCCTGGATCTTCTTCTCCAGAATGCTGGGGTCTAAGAGATCTTGAACCCGGATGCCGATTCGCGTCGTCTTGTCGGCGTAGGCCGGGCCGATACCCTTACGCGTCGTGCCTATTTTCGAGGAACCCAAACGGATCTCGCCTTCCCGGTCGAGAACCAGATGGTAGGGCATAATCAGGTGCGCGTTGGAACTGATGAAAAGATTCTTGCAGCTTATGCCCTGGTCTTCCAGGTATTTCATCTCGTCTAAAAGCACGCTCGGGTTGATCAAAGCGCCGTCGCCGATTACGCAAATTACCTTGGGGTACAGAATCCCCGACGGTATGTGGTGGAGTTTAAGCTTAATGTCCCCGACCTCGACAGTATGGCCGGCATTATCGCCGCCTTGGAAGCGGACGACCATGTCCATATCTTTGGTGAGAAGGTCGCAAATCTTACCTTTACCTTCGTCGCCCCATTGCGATCCGAGAAGAATAGTTCCCGGCAAATCGTCTCCTTATGTGTTCCCGGTGATAGCTCGCGCGGCTATGACTCCGGCCGCGGAGGCCTGAATCAAGCCCCTGGTAATACCCGCCCCGTCGCCGATGGCGTAGAGGTTCTTGACCTCGGTCCGCATGCCGCCGTCCAGCTTCAGACGCTGCGAATAAAACTTAACTTCAACGCCGTACAAAAGGGTATTGCGGGAATTGACCCCGGGCGCGATTTTGTCCATAGCAGCGAGCATTTCCAGTATATCAGAAATGTAACGGTACGGAAGGACGAAACTGAGGTCGCCCGGCGTGGCCGATGGCAGCGTCGGACGGACCGTACTGCGGGCTATCCGATCGGCGGTCGAACGCCGGCCGCGCATCAGGTCGCCCAGCCTCTGCACGATAATCCCCTCGCCCAGAAGGTTCGCCAGACGCGCGATATACTCGCCATAGGCGATCGGTTCCTTGAACGGCGTCGTGAACGTTGTGCTGACCAGCAGGGCGAAATTTGTGTTGGCCGTCCTGCGGTCGGCATAGCTGTGTCCGTTGACGGTGATGATGTTGCCCTGGTAACGCTCGGTTGTAACCTCACCGTAAGGATTTACGCAGAACGTCCTGACCATGTCCTCGAACTGCTTGCTGCGGTACAGAAGTTTGGCTTCGTAGAGGTCGTTTGTTAAAGGCTCCATGACCGGCGCGGGGACCTCCACCCGGACGCCCAGGTCGACGGGATTGATGCCTACCGTTAGGCCCAGCCGCGCGGCCTCGGCGGCCAACCATTTGGCGCCCGCCCTCCCTGGAGCGGCGATGACGGTGCCGGCGTGAATCTCCCGGCCGTCCGCCAGTCTTACGCCGGTTGCCTGATGGTCTTTCAGTAAGATTTCCTCGACCGCGATGTCGGTTATCACGTCGATTTTCTTATCCAGATACTTCCTTAGGTTTTTAAGAACCGTCAGGCAGATGTCGGTGCCAAGATGCCGGACCACGACCGGCAACAACGTGAGCTCCGCCATCGTCGCGGCGCGTTTGATCGGCGCGGTCTTGGCCGGTTTGTCGCCGTATCGCTCGGCCGCCCCCCCGAATTCCGTATAAAGCCCGTCCACGTAATCGATCAAGGCGGTCAGCTCTTTATGCGGCATATACTCGGATAGCCAGCCTCCGACCTCGGTCGATAGAATCAGTTTGCCGTCGGAATAGGCGCCCGAACCGCCCCATCCCGCCATTAGCGAGTCGCGTTTGCGGCAACTTATGTCCTGGCCCTGCTCGACCAGAAGGATGGAGGGTGATTTGGCTTTGGGTAGGTCCTTGGTCAGTTCGACCGCGGCGAAGACGCCGGCTGGGCCGGCTCCTATGATGACAACGTCGTAGATTTTTTTCATATTTTTATTCGTCGACCGCCGTCAGGTTCGCCAGATAGGCGCTGACCGCGGCGGTAACCGCCGCCGACTTGCGGTCGTCTTTGAAAATCTCGGTCAGTTTCTCCTGGAGAGACTGCGTGTCCTCGATAACGTGTCGCATCGCTTCGGCCAGGTGCTCCTGCTCCTCAATATAATGGGTGGACAACTCGCCCTTGATGAAGACGGGGTCATCCATAACCGCTTTGTGGAACGGGATGTTGGTCGTGACGCCAAGGATGATGTATTCGTATAGAGCACGTTTCATCCGCTGGATGGCTTCGTCCCGGTCGCGCCCGTGTACGACCAGCTTGGAAATCATACTGTCGTAGAAAGGCGGAATCACGTATTGGGAATGGACGCCGGAGTCGACGCGGACGCCCACACCGCCCGGCGAGCGGTAACCGCGGATCTTGCCGGACATAGGCGCGAAATTATTCAGCGGGTCCTCGGCGTTGATGCGGCACTCGATCGCCCAGCCGTTCATTTTGACGTAGTCCTGGGTAAAGTCCAGCGGCAAACCGCCGGCGATTCTGATCTGTTCTTTGACAATGTCTATATCGGTGACCATCTCGGTAATCGGATGCTCGACCTGGACGCGGGTGTTCATTTCCAGAAAGTAGTAATTGCCCTGGCTGAACATAAATTCAATGGTGCCTGCATTGACATAGTTGATGGCCTGGGCCGCCTTAACCGCGACCTCGCCCATGGCTTTGCGAAGCTCCGGCGTCATTACCGGAGACGGCGATTCCTCGATGATCTTCTGGTGGCGCCGCTGGATACTGCACTCGCGCTCGCCCAGATAAACCGTGTTGCCGTGGGCGTCGGCCAGAATCTGGATCTCGATGTGCCTGGGGTGCTCCAGGTATTTTTCAATGAAGATACTCGGGTTGCCGAAAGCGGAGTTGGCCATATTCCGGGTGATCTCCAGCGCCGGTTCCAGTTCTTTTTCGCCCCGAACGACGCGCATGCCTATGCCGCCGCCGCCGCCAGCCGCTTTGATGATGACCGGGTAACCGATCTTGTCGGCAATCTTCTTGGCCTCTTTTATCTCGGTGACCTCGTCGATGCTGCCCGGTACGACCGGCACGCCGGCCTGTTTCATCAAACGCCGGGCGACGATCTTATCGCCCATTTTTTCAATCGCGTCGGGCGACGGGCCGATAAAAGCGATTCCATTGTCGGCGCAAGCTTGAGCAAACTTAGCATTCTCGGCCAGAAACCCGTACCCGGGGTGAAGACCGTCGCAGCCGGTGGCTTTAGCCACAGCTATAATCTTGTCCATATTCAGGTAGCTTTTATGAGGCGGGCCTTCGCCGATCTCGTAAGCCTCATCAGCATATTTGGCGAAAAGAGCGTTCTTGTCGACGTCGGAGTAAACGGCAACGGATTCGATATTGAGTTCCCGGCAGGCGCGCATGACGCGGATCGCGATCTCGCCCCGGTTGGCGACGAGTACTTTCTTTAGCATGTTATTCCACCACGAGGAGGAGGTCGCCGTTGACGACCGTCTCGCCTTTGAAAGTATATACCTTGCCGACCTTGCCGACCTTGTCGGCGTGAACCTCGGTCTGCATTTTCATGGCTTCCAGGACGACGAGGATGTCGTCCTTCTTGACCTTATCGCCCTCGTTGACCTTAACCTCCAGGACAAGACCTTGAAGCGGAGCGACGATGCCGCCCGGCGGAATCTCCTTGGGGCGGGCGCCTTCTTTAACCGGCGCGTCCATGACCACGCCCAGCCCCAGCGGATTGACGGTCACGCGGAACTCCTCGCCGTCGACGTCCACCTGGAACTCGGTCGGAATCTCCCTGACGGCCGAGCCCGCCTTGACCTCGGCTTTCTTCGGCGGAGCCAGCGGTTCCTCCTTGACCTCGCCCTTTAGGAAACGGGGCGCGACGTTGGGGAAGAGCGCGTAAGTCATCAGGTCTTCTTCCGTATCAGTCAAGCCGATCTCGTCGGCTTCTTGCTTGAGTTTCCCCAAAGCCGGCGCCAGCAAATCGGCCGGACGGACGGAAATCGGCTGTTCTTTGCCGATGACTTTCTTTAATATTTCCGGATCTATTGGCGCCGGGGGGCGGCCATAGAGGCCCAGACAGTAGTCCTTGACCTCCTGGCTGACCTTGCCATACCGCTTGCCCATTAGGACGTTGAAAACCGCTTGCGTCCCGACGACCTGGCTGGACGGTGTGACCAGTGGCGGATAGCCAAGCTCTTTGCGGACGCGCGGCAGCTCCTCCAAAACTTCCTGGTAGCGGTCGAGCGCGTTCTGTTCTTTCAACTGGGAATGCAGGTTGGATAACATGCCGCCGGGAATTTGATGCAGCAGCACGCTGACGTCCGGCCGCTCGGCGATCGGGCTGATGATGCCCTCGTACTTCTGACGGACGCCAAGAAAGTAAAAGCCGACATCGACCAGCTGGTCTAGATCGAGTCCCGAGTCGTACGGGCTGCCTTGCAGGCTCGCGACCATCGGTTCCGTCGGAGGTTGAGAGCTGCCCCAGCCCCAGGGAGAAATAGCTGTATCGATGATATCGGCGCCGGCTTCGATGCCCGCCCAATAGGCGATTGGCGCCATCCCGCTGGTGCAGTGCGAGTGCACACAGACCGGCAGATTAAGCTTCGCCTTGATGCCTTTGACCAGGTCATAGCACGCCTGCGGCGATATCAAACCGGCCATGTCCTTGATGCAGATACTGTCGCACTCACGCTCGGCCAGCTCTTCGGCGAATTCGACAAATTTCTCGATGGTGTGCACCGGGCTGGTCGTGTAGCAGATGCAGCCCTGGACATGCTTGCCGGTTTTCTTGGCCTCACGCAGCGGCAGGTCGATGTTCCGAATATCGTTTAGCGCGTCAAAAACCCGGAAAAGGTCCAATCCGTTCTTGGCTGTTAAACGGATAAATTCTATGGCTACGTCATCGGGATAATTATGGTAACCGACCAGGTTCTGGCCGCGCAGCAACATCTGCACTTGGGTGTTCGGCAGCTTGGCTTTTAGGTCGCGCAAGCGGGCCCACGGGTCCTCGTTTAAGAACCTGATCATCGTGTCAAACGTGGCGCCGCCCCAGGCGTCAACCGAGAAGTAACCAATTCCGTCGACTTTTTCGCAGATAGGAAGCATGTCGGCGGTCCGCATGCGCGTGGCCGCCAGCGATTGGTGGGCGTCCCTGAATATCGTCTCGGTGATGCCTACTTTCTTGGCCATAGGCGACTTTTACCCCCTACTGTTTGACGGGAAAACTACTGATAGCACTAATAATTTACACCATAGTGGTTGTTTTCACAACCAAACAGGCTGTGGAAAACCACTCCAGCGCTTTGGAGTGCTGGAGTGACCCAAGCGACAAAAACAGCAGCAAAGAATCTATGTTAATAGCAAGATAGGTCTGTGGATAACCACTCCAGCGATTTGGTGTGCTGGAGTGACATAACCTACATAAAAATGTGGAAGCGGTCTTTAGTGACACCACAGATGGGGCAGATGTCCGGCGCGTCGTCGCGGGCGCAGATGTAGCCGCAGACGTCGCAGCGCCAGACAGGGTAATCCAGATCGCAACATTCGGCGCCGGAGGCGCCGGCTGGGCTGTCTGCCGGTTTATTTTTGTCTGTCATTATGTTTTTCTCCTTGGCTAGTTGTCCGGCCCTGATTTTGTCCCTGACGTCCTTGGGTGGGCGCCGTTCAGGGATTGACTGGATGGCGCCCTTTTCCGTGTAGATCTTTTTGGAGACATACAGCCCGCAGAAGCACGCGCCGTATTCGGTGGTATCGGCGTCCCGGTAGTCGCACGGGCAAATGATGTCCAGGTCTTCGGCGCGGTTGTTCGCGGCCAGGCGGCACGGACAAGCCTGGTAGCCATATCGCTCCTCGTTGACCAGCAGGCTTTCCAGTAGGGCTCTGGTGAATTCAACGTCGGGATTTAGGTAATAGCCTCGCCTTTGATAAGCGGTAAGTTTGGCGAACAGCTGATCAAGGTCCACCTAGACCAGCTCCCTTAGCTTGGTTTCGTTGAATCCCAGGATCACGGTGGAGCCTCCGTCCACAAGAACAGTCGGAAATGAGGTATGAGGATTGTACCTGCGTAGCTCTTCCGTCGCTTCTTTTCGGTCGTCGCCATCCAACAAATCGAGGTCGACATATTTATAAGCCACGCCCAGTTCTTGCAGAAGCGCTTTAGTCTTGCGGCACCAAATGCACGTGCTAAGCGTAAACAAAAAAAGCCCTTTGTCGATTTTGCCGTCGACGCTTTGAGCGCTGTCTTTATAAGTCAAGAACAACCTCCTCGTATCTCGGCAGTTCAGACCCACTACAGCGCTACGTAGCGTTGTAGTGACCGCCACCAGTCGTTTTGTTTTATTAATATGCCCTTCGGGTCATTAGCTTGTAGGCTTTCATGAGGCGCCGTGTTTGGTGGCCGGGGTTTCCGTCGCCGACTGGTTGGCCGTCTATCGAGACGACCGGCACGACTTCACACAAGGTGCCGGTCAGGAAGAACTCTTCGGCGTCGTGGATTTCCTCGTTCATGATAGCGTCCTCTTTGACGTTTATACTTTCTTTTCCGGCGGCGCTCAAGACCGCTTCCCTGGTGATGCCGGGCGGCACGCGGTCGCCGACCGGCGGCGTTAGAAGCATGCCATCCAGGACGGCAAACACGTTGGTTGAGGAACCGCTCATGACAAAGCCTTTCTTGGTAACCAGCAAAGCCTCGAAGGCCTTTTTCTGTTCGGCTTCTTTACGGGCCATCAGGTTCGGCAGGCAGTTCAGGGTTTGCACCATCGCCAAGTCGCTTCTTCCGTCGGTAACCGTTATCGTTTCGACGCCGCGATCATAAAGACTAAGGGGATAGCCTTGGAATTCGTCGCAGGTGACGGTAACCGTCGGCTTGGCGGTCACCGACAGCCGGTACATATCGGCCAGCGAGCCGCGGGTAACCACAACGCGCAACACGGCTTCCTTATACGCGTTGGCTTCCAGGGTGTCCTGGCAGGCCTGTCTTAACGTGTCGAGCGACAGGCCCAGGTCGAACCCGATTTTCCGGGCGCCCCAGCCGAGACGCTGCAGGTGCGCGTTCAGCTGGAAAGGATAACCGCCGTAGACGCGGACGATCTCATAGAGGCCGTCGCCGAACAGGAAACCCCGATCGGTAACGGAAACCGTGGCTTCGTCCTGGGAAACAAGCTGGCCGTTTACATAGGAGACATCGCCCATAGTGTCCCTTTCTCTTCCAAAGAATCAGTACCGGTCGCTGTATTCCTTAGCCGGCGTGTCGCTATGCCTGGTGTCCAGATTGGAGAATTTTGTGAATTGCTCGAGAAAGGCCAGTTTGACCTTGCCGGTCGGACCGTGACGGTGCTTGCCGATGATAATCTCCGCCGTGCCCTTTTCGTCTGAGTGTTCATTGTACATCTCGTCCCGGTAGATGAACATGACCAGGTCGGCGTCCTGCTCGATGGCGCCGGATTCGCGGAGATCGGACAACTGAGGCCGTTTATTCGGCCGGTCCTCGAGTTTTCGCGATAGCTGCGAGATGGCTATAACCGGAACATGCATTTCGCGTCCGAGAATCTTCATCGCCCGGGAGATATCGGCCACTTCTTGCTGACGGTTGTCGGTTCGGCTGTGGCCCTGCATCAGCTGCAGGTAATCTACGATGATCAATCCCAGCTTGTTTTTGCTATCCATCCGGCGCGCTTTGCTGCGGATGCCCAACATATTGATGTTGGCCGAGTCGTCAATGATAATCGGCGCCTCGCTCAACCTGCTCAAGCCGGCGTTTACCCGGATCCAGTCGTCTTCTTTCAAGTTGCCGGTCTGCAGATGCGTCGCGTCGACGCGCGCCTCGGAGCAGATCATCCTCTGAACCAACTGCTCCTTGCTCATCTCCAGGCTGAAGATGGCGACCGGTTTCTTAACGTTTAGAGCCACGTGTTCAGCAATCGATAACGCCAAGGATGTCTTGCCCATCGAGGGACGCCCCGCCACGACGATAAAGTCGGACGGCTGCAGACCGCGGGTTTTGTGATCCAACTCGTAGAAACCCGTCTCCAACCCGGTTACATGGCTTTTTGATGCGGATAGCTCTTCCAGATGCTCATAGGCATCCTGTAAAAGGTCGCCGATCATCTGGTACTCGCCCGTTGATCTGTCATGAGCAACCTTGAAAATCAAGTTCTCCGACTCGTCAATCACCTGGCGGATGTCCTCCGGCACTGAGTATCCCATCGCCGAGATCTCACCGGCGGCCAAAATCAAGCGGCGCAGCGTCGCGTTATCCGCCACGATTTTTGCGTAATGAGCCGCGTTGCTGGCCGTCGGGACGACGTTCAGCAGGGTGTGGATGTACGCTTTGCCACCAATCTCTTCCAGCCAGCTTTTCTTTCTAAGGATTTCTGCCAGGGTTATCGCGTCGACGGGCTCGCCGCTGACATAAAGCTCTCGGATGGCGTCGTAGATTTTGCGGTTCGCTTCACGGTAGAAATCCGCGGACTCGATTATCTCCTGGGCTTCGGCAATCGCGTCGGGGGACAGCAACATGGCTCCGAGCAATGACTCCTCCGCTTCAAGATTATGCGGCGGGACGCGCTCGAAAGACGGTTCTTTGGTGGCCATGTTTATTACCTACCTTGTCGTAATATTTTATTCCGCGTCGGCCGCCGACTCTTCGATGGAAACGTCGGTGGTTTCCTGCGACTCTTCTATAATTTCGGTCGGAGCCTCTTCAGGCGCTACTTCGACCTTCTCTTCTGGGAGGTCCCTCGACTCAGCTCGGGACGCCGACTGCGGCGCTTTTTTGGCGGCTCTGGCTTTCTTCGCCGGTTTCTCTTCCTTCTCGACAGCCTCGGAGGGATCGCTGCTCGCCGACGCAACGACCTCGATCTCTTTCTCGACGGTAACGCCTGGGTAGACCGTAACCATGACCTTATGCTTGCCGAGCAGTTTTATCCCGCTTCCCGCGGCGACCTTCTTCTTGTCCAGCTTAAGATCCATCGCTTGATTGATGGCGTCGGCTATCTGCTGACCGGTAACGGAACCGAAAAGGCGGTTCTTCTCGCCCGCCCGCGCTTCGATTTTGATTTCCAGTTCGGCCAGCTTATCGGCGACTTTTTTAGCCTCTTCTCGTGCGGCCTCGCGTTTTTTCTCCGCCGCGGCCATAAAATGCTGAAGGTTTTTAATATTGCCCTCGGTCGCGGCAACGGCCAGCGACCTAGCGAACAGGAAATTCCTGGCGTAACCCGGCGTAACGTGAACTACTTGGCCTTTCTGGCCGAGATTGTCTACATCTTCCTTAAGAATTACATCCATGCGTTCTCCTCCAAAAAAAGGGGTTTCGGGACTTTCATTATAGGCGTATTAAGAGAATATTTTAAGAGCTTTTTTAAGGCCAATCGATGTTATTTCGCGGATTTTATTGTTTTTTTCGGCCGGGACGCCGCGCGCCTGGCATACGTCTGACCAGCCCTGACAAGCATACGGCCGGGCGTCTTGTTACGTCCACAGATATCGTCCAGGGCTGTAACCAAGATATCCAATTGCTCGTACTCGATGGTTAGCGGCGGCTCGAACCTTAAAACGTTCGGATTATTAAGCGTAAACGCGGTCACGATACCGTATTTCTGAACCAGCTGGCTGGCGACCAGGCTCGCGAAATATTCGTGATAGAGCTTGTTCAACGCGCCCCCGGTGAATTTGTCGACATACCCCTTGAAAGGCTCTTTGAACTCCAGACCGATCAGCAGCCCGCGCCCGCGGACTTCCTTTATCATCGGATGATCCGCCTGCAAGGCTTGTAGCTTTTTCAGGAGATACGCGCCCTTCTGCTTAGCTTGCTCAGTCAATCCGTTATCAATGATATAGTTGACCGCCGCTATGCCGGCGGCACAGGCTCGCGCGTTCCCCCCGAAGGTTGATGTATGTAAAAGAGCCTTGTCAAACGTTCCATAGGCCGCTTTCCAGTGAGCTGCCGTCGTCAGAATGGCGCCGATCGGTACGACGCCGCCTCCCAGGGACTTGGACAACAACATAATGTCCGGTTTGACATGCTCATGGTCGCAGGCAAACATATCGCCGGTGCGCCCAAGCCCGGTCTGAATCTCGTCGACTATAAACAACGTGCCATACTTCTTACAAATCTCGGCGGCTTTCTTAAGGTAGCCCGGCGGCGGCGGAATCACTCCCGCCTCGCCTTGGATTGGTTCGACGATGAAGGCGGCGACGTCCCTATTGTCCAGCGCCCTATCCAAGGCGGCTTCGTCACCAAACTTGACCACATAACAGCCTTCCAGGAGCGGGCGGAAGAGTTTCTTATATTTCTCACGCCCGGATACCGAAAGTGAACCTAGAGTTTTGCCATGAAAAGCCCCGACCGCGCTGACGACCTTATGCCGCCCGGTCACCAGACGCGCCAATTTAAGGCCGCCCTCAACGGCTTCCGTGCCGCTGTTGCAGAAGAAACTATGCTTCAGACCGGCAGGGCTGATGACCGCCAGATTATGCGCTAAGGCCGCGGGCATCGCGCCCAGGGAAGCCTGCAGGATGTTCGGGCGGCTGTTTACCTTATCGACCGCCGCCAGAATTTCGGGATTGTTGTGGCCGACGTTAAGAGAACCGTAACCGGCCAGGAAGTCGATGTAGCGCTTGCCGTCTTCGTCCCATAAAAAAACGCCCTCGGCTTTAACAAACTTCTTGTCGAAATCTAGAAGCTTGAACATGCTTACAAGCGTAGTGTTCAGATAGGATTGGTGGAGTTCGATGATCTCCCGGCGGCTTAAGTTAAGAGCATCGTCCACCGAGAACAGGGGCTGCCGCGGCTTTTTAGCCATGGCGGACTAATCCCTGTCCCGTCCCCTGCCTCTGTCCCTACCCTCGCGGGTTTTCTGGACGGTGTAGGGGATAAGAGCCATCTCGCGCGCCCGTTTGACCGCGACGGCCAGCATCGCTTGATGCTGGGTGCAGTTGCCCGAGGTCCGGCGGGGTTTGATCTTGCCCCGTTCGGAGATATAACGCTGGAGCGTGCCTAGGTCTTTATAGTCGATACAGTTGACCTTCTTGCGGCAAAACTGGCAATACTTCTTATAGGTCCGTCTGACGTACTGGTCTGCCACTAACTTCTTCTCCTTCACTTAAAACGGTACGTCGGCTTCTGAGCCGCTATTGATTTCCTTAAATCCGCCGTCTTGCTGTCCGCCGCCGCCGCCTTCTCGAGACCCCAGGAACTGGACATTATCGGCGACGACCTCGACGACGCTCCGTTTCTGTCCGTCTTCCGTTTCCCAGCTGCGGCTCTGCAACCGGCCTTCCACTGCTACAGGGCTTCCCTTGTGAATGTAGTTGGCGCAATTCTCGCCCTGCCGTCCCCAGACAACGATGTTGAAGAAATTCGCTTCCTCAACCCATTCCCCGGCGTCGTTTTTACGACGCCGGTTTACCGCCAGGCCGAACTGCCCGACGGATGTGCCGCTGGGTATGGTTCTCAGTTCAACGTCCCTGGTTAAGCGACCGGTTAGTACAACGCGGTTGATGTCGGCCATGTTACCTAAACTTCCTTGGCGACGATCATGTGGCGGATAACATCGTCCGAGATACGCATGACGCGATCCATTTCCTTGATGCCGTCTTCCTTACCTTTAAAGTAGAGGACGGCGTAGTAGCCCATGGGCCGTTTCTTAATCGGGTAGGCAAGCTTGCGTTTGCCCCAGCGGTCGACCTTCTCGATCTCCCCGCCGTTCTTCTTGATCAAGCCCTCGATCTTGCTGACGGAAGCCTCAATCTTCTCGTCTTCCATGTCCGGATCGAGTATGACCATCGCTTCATAGTCCTTCAAACGTACGACCTCCTGCGTCTTACGACGCGAACGTAATGGTGAATAACTTTCTAATTATAACGACAGTCGCCCAATGACACAACTATAAGGGCACCTTTCCTTTCCATCCCCAAGGAGCGATGCGACAACCCTGATTAGATTGCCGATTCGCCACGCTCCCCGCAATGATGGATGGCCCCCTCACCTATCTCTCCCCGCGGGGGAGAGGAATGCTTTAACAATAAGGTCGAGCATGCAGACAAATCGCTGTTCGAGCGGAGAGCATTGTTTGCTCGGCGAGGCGACTTGAAACACGGGGTCAGAACATGGGGTCAGGCCCCTTATCGAAGCTCTGGTTTTGGGGCCTGACCCCAAAGCACCCCAAAGCACTAACGATGGTAGGCCGCGAGCTGCATGCGAGTCTATTTTATGCTTCTAGACGGCGAAGCGGAAGTAGACGACGTCGCCGTTGCGGATTACGTACTCTTTGCCTTCAAGCCGCAGGTTTCCGCTTTCTTTGACGGCGTTGAACGAGCCGAACTTTTCCAGGTCCTCGAAGCTGACAATCTCCGCCCTGATAAACCCGCGCTCCATGTCGGTGTGGATCTTCCCGGCGGCCTCGGGCGCCTTGGTCCCTTTGACGACCGTCCAGGCGCGCGCCTCCGTAGGGCCGCCCGTAAAGAAGGTGATCAGCTTCAGCAACTTATATGAGGCGTGAATAAACGCGTCCAGCGGCGATTCCTCGATGCCCATGTCCCGCATGAACTCGGCCGCTTCCTCGTCGGCCAACTGACTCATCTCTTCTTCAAGCTCGGCGGGCAGTACAACGACCACTGCTTTCTCCTCCGCCGCTTTCTCCTCAACCTCTTTAACATAAGGGTTGCCATCTTCGCCAATCGCGTTCTCGCCGATGTTGGCGACATAAATAACAGGCTTCAGCGTAAGCAGGCTCAGAGACTTTAGATAAGCCGTCTCCTTGTCGTCAAAATCATGGCTGCGCAAGGTCAATCCCTTATCCAGGTGGTCCCGAGCTTTCTCAAGCGTCGCGACCTCGCGCGCCGCGTCTTTATCCCCGGCCCGCAGTGTTTTCGCCGCCGCCGCCAAACGCTTCTCGACCGTCGCCAGGTCAGCCATCATTAGCTCCAGGTTAATGATATCGATATCCTCACCCGGCGCCACGCGGCCCTCGACATGGCATACATTCTGGTCGTCAAAACATCTTACGATATGCGCGATGGCGTCCGTTTCCCGGATATTGTGCAGAAACTGGTTCCCCAGCCCCTCGCCTTTACTGGCCCCGCGCACCAATCCGGCGATATCCAGGAATTTGACCGACGCGGGCGTGATCTTAGCCGACCCTTCAAGCTCCGCGATCTTATACAAGCGAGGATCCGGCACGTCGACCATGCCGATATTGGGTTCTATTGTCGTAAAGGCATAGGCGGCGGATTGCGCCCCCGCCTTGGTCAAAGCGTTAAATAGCGTTGATTTGCCCGCGTTGGGAAGTCCTACGATTCCTACCTGCATTCTTCTCTCCTCATGACTTCTATGTTAGCAGAATAAATATCTCGCGGAATGGTTTGACTTTTAGTTTGTTTCAGGCCAAAAATATAGCGTTACATTCATTGTAGGGAGACGATCTTGGCCAAACCACCCAAAGAATCACCCGCTGAGAAACACCGTGAGAACAGCAAAAGCCTGCTCATGAACTGGGTTAATGTTCGCGTTATGAGCGTCGAGAACGATAAGATGCGGCTGCTCTTGCATGACGGCGTAACGGGACTGCCGACGGTTTCGCTGGTTATCTCGGAAATCGAAAAAACACTCGCCTCTCACACCCAGGTCGGGTTGATCCATGTTGAGCTGGAAAAAACCCCGAGGCTTCAGGACTCTTTGAACTACGCCGCTTTCGAGCATCTTATGAACCACATCGCGAGCATTCTCCAAACCTTCAAGGGTAAAGTGATCAGAGCCGATGACACGATTACGGCGGTTATGCGCAACGGAAACGAATACGCGATAATCATGTCTCCTCCGCGAAAGAACCAAACGATCGCCTACGAGGATTTGCTGACCATTCGCAACCGTCTCGTGCGGAGTCTGCGCGACAAACTACGCTCCACGGTCGATCAGAGTATCTACAGGAAGATTCACTTACTTTCGGGCGTGGCTCTGATAGAATCCATACCGGGCCGGCCGGTTGACCTTATCCTCGCCGAAGCGCTGGAAACCGCAAGGTCCCACGCCGCCGAACGGGAAATGGATAAGAAAGAAGTCGAAATAGACCTCCTGCGCGCGGCGTTGGAGGACGAGACGATAACCGTCGTGTTTCAGCCGATCGTTGACATCAAGGCGAACCGGGTGATCGGCTACGAAGCGCTAAGCCGCGGACCGGGTGACCTCGAGCACCCGGAATACCTTTTTAAGCTGGCTATCGAAGGCGACCTGGCGAGCCGGTTGGATAGAGTCTGCCGGGAACTAGCCTTGCGGGAAGCCAAGGACATGCCGCCGGGAAAGATGTTCATCAATCTGCACCCCTTGGCCATTAGCGACCCGGATTTTCCCAACATGGTCGAGCGACTAAAGAGGGGCGTGTACGGGATTGAAACAAAGAACGTCATGTTCGACCTCAGCGAGAACTACATGACCTACGATCCGGCAACATTCCAACAGGCGTTGACGGCCGTGCAAGACAACGGTTTAGGTCTCTGCGTCGACGACGCCGGCAGCGGCTATTACATGGGATTGGAGTTAATCGCCCATACGCGGCCGGACTATGTCAAAATAAACGGCCATATCGTAAGGAATATTGATAAGGACGACGTAAAACGGGAACTCGCCGCAACCATCAAGAAGTTTGCCGAAAAAGCCGGGGCGGAAGTCATAGCCGAAGCTGTCGAAACGACTGAAGAGTTGGACGCTCTGAAGAAACTCGGCATTAACTTCGCGCAGGGTTATCTTTTTGCCAAGCCCGCCGCCGGATATCCTGAAATTAAGTAGAAACTCTAGTTCTTTCTTTTTTCACAGCGGCTATTTCGTGCAGACCACCGCGAATTGCATTTTCAGCGTGGCGTCTTCCGGAGAGTAGACGACATCCTCTACGGCCAGCTTGGGCTCCGGTCCGACCAATCGTCTACGGATGAAGCTGGAAAGAAACTGAGGCATCACCCTGCGCATGATCAACTTGAACCGGCCCGGCAGCTTGCCGCGGACGTTATTAAAATCTTTCTCCCATTTAATCACCGCGGGATCGCTGACACTCTCCCCGTAAATCTCGACTTTGGAAAAATGAGGTTGCAAGGTTTCCATCAGGTCGTCGTAGGTGAATTCCTTGACGTGGTAGTGACTGGTCGTAATGCCGAACGCACCGGGGTAGTCAACATTCGGCGTCGTCAAAACAAACCGGCCGCCTTTCTTTAGAACCCGGCTTATCTCTTTTACATAGGACTCGTAGTCGGGTACATGCTCCAGGACCTCGACTGAGGCGACGCCATCGAAACTCTCTTCCGGAAAATCCAGTTTCTCACAATTCATGACCAGGAATTCTATGTCGTCGCGTTCCCGATGGTTTAGAGCATACTCGATCGCGTCCGGTGCAATATCTACTCCGATAACGCTACAGCCGGCTTCTGCCAGGATGTGCGAACCGTGGCCTGTGCCGCAACCCGTATCAAGCACTTTGCCCCAACTGCCGTTGGCTGTTAACTGTTCGACGATGAATTTGTACCGGGCCTTATGCCGGGTAAAGATACCGTGCAGCCCGTCTGCTTCTTTTTCGAACACCGGTCGCTCACCATCATATTTCAATTTCACGTTGCCCAATTCCTGGCTCCTTTTCGCAACTTTTTCCGGCTTAGACTGTAGCCATTATCTCTTTATAAACATCAAAAGTCTTCCTCGCGATGTCGTCCCACGAGCAGTCCTGCTCCATTTTCCGCAAAGCTTCCACGCTCATGGTTTGTCGTTTGTCCTCGTCCTCCAGGAGTTCAATGACGGCTTCGGCGATCGCCGGAGCGTCCCGGGGAGGCACCAACAGACCGGTCTCTCCCGGCCGTACAACCTCCGGAATACTTCCCAAATCGGTCGCGACCACGGGTACGCCGAAGGCGAAGGCAATATGCACGATACCGCTTTGCGAAGCCTGGGTATATGGAAGAACAACCAGCTTGGACCGTTGAAAAAGCTCCGCGACCTGCTCGTCGGGAATATAATCGTTGAAGACCTCGAAGTTTTCCGCCGGCGAAAGTTTATCTTTGTATGCTTCCATGTCGCCTTCGCCCGCGATGATGATCTTCAGCCGGGGGAACCGTTTAAAGATCTGCGGCGCCGCGTCCAGCAGATATTCCAAGCCTTTGCGGCCGATTATACGGCCGAAAAAAAGTATCGCCTCTTCCCGGGCGATGCTATCGTCTTGCCATTGACAGAAAAACGCGTAGTCTCCATGCGGTATGACCCTGATTTTGGCTTCGTCCACACTGCGCTCACCCAGCATTTTCTTAAGATTTTCCCCGAAAACGATTATCCTATCCGCAATCCTGGTCAAATAATCCGAGCTCTTTTGAATAACGCCGCGCAGCTTGGCGCCCGGGTCGATTTCAGGATCGTGAATCGTTACCACGATAGGATAGCGCCGCAGAAAGGGCATCGCCAGGGTAGGCCAGGGGTGAGCGGACTGGATGTGTATGACATCCGGATTTACTTTTTTAACCAACCTGACCACTTGGTAGAATTTCAGTACTTTCAAACTGAACATGCTGGTCGGCTGGTCGGAGATGACCACTTCCACCCTTGGGTCCAGATAATCGACAATCGCTCCCTTGGGCGTCAGCACAGCCACATCGCATTCCTCAAGCAAGGCGTTCGCCAGCAGACTTATGCCGTGCGCCATTCCCTTATGAGCGTCTCCGGTGACAATAAGTGTCTTCAATAATCCTCGCATGTTAATATTTATTAACAAATAAGCAGCTGGCTCAACTTGTTTTGAGTCCGCGCAACGCCTATTATACAACACAATAGGGGCGCCAAATTGGCACACAACCAGCAATATTTGTCGGATATAAAGAACCGTCCCTGGCGACGGTTCATGGCTCTGATTCGGAAAACGGGGTTTATCAATACCGTTAAAACGGCCTTGAACATCCTGATCGTCAACCCTTTTCTTCAGTTCTACTGGCGGACTTTCCGAAGGAACAGGACCTTCCGCTTCAGGGGCAAAGATTACAGCTACCTATACCATATGTACAGCGCGACCTGGGGAAATGAGAGGGCGGTAGAAGTCCCTCTCGCTATTGAGGTGGTCGAACAACATAAGAATAAAAGGATTCTCGAGGTCGGCAACGTTCTGTCATATTATGTCTCCTGCGACCATGACGTCCTGGATAAATACGAACTTGTCGACGGGGTTATCAACGAAGACGCGGCCGATTTCAAACCTCAGGAGCTTTACGATCTTATCGTCAGCGTTTCGACCTTTGAACATATCGGTTGGGACGAAGAGCCGAAGGATCCGCCAAAACTTTTGCGGGCTATCACGAACCTGCAGGAGTGTCTGACGCCGGACGGAAAAATGTTTGTTACCGTGCCGCTCGGTCAGAATCAGTACCTTGACTCATTGATCGCGCAAGGCTCGCTCAAGTTTTCAGAGCAATATTATTTGAGAAGAATCTCGGCGGACAACCGGTGGGAAGAAGCAGACTGGGACAAGGTCAACGTTGCTCCGGCCGACGACCTTGCCCCCGGTGAAGAAGCCCTGGTAATCGGCATCGGCAGAGCGTGGATCGAATGCGCCACAAAGCCTTAGTCCTGGCCGGGGGTTTCGGGACGAGGCTCCGGCCCGCGATAAGCGACGTTTCCAAAACCATGGCGCCAGTTAACGGCAAGCCGTTCCTGGAATATCTTCTGACGTCGCTTCGACGCGACGGTTTTACCGATATCATCCTCTGCGTCGGGTATCTAAGCGACACTATCACCGCGTATTTCGGCGATAGTGTCGGTTCAGGGCTCAATATCAGCTATTCTGTGGAGGATAAACCGATGGGAACCGGCGGGGCGATCAAACTGGCTGCAAATTTGATCGACGATACCTTTCTGCTGCTCAACGGGGACACATATTTGGCCTTGAGTTACCGGGCCATACTTGCCTTTCATCGACAAAAAAGAGCCGACGTAACTGTCGCTTTAACGAGGGTGGATGATTGCTCGCGATATGGCACAATAGAAATGGACGACGACTGTAGAATCACCCGATTTGCCGAGAAATGTGGAACGGGCCGAGCGAGGAATACTATAATCAACGGGGGCGTCTACGTGATCGAACCGAAGGTTCTGGCCCTTATCCCGGCAGGTAAGCAAGTTTCTTTCGAGAGAGAGGTCTTACCACGGATCATAGAAAACGGCGGAAAGGTCTTCGGGTACCAGACTGATGGATATTTTATCGACATCGGCACGCCCGGCGATTACGCCAAGGCGCTTGAGGAACTAGTGAAGGAAGGCTTATGATCGTTAGAAGCAAGGCGCCGCTAAGGATCAGTTTCTGCGGCGGCGGCACGGATGTTCCGCCCTACCCGGCGGAAAAGGGCGGCGTGGTCCTGTCGGCGACCATCGACAAATACGCCTACGCGACGCTGCAATCCGGACCCGATACGGGCATCGAAATAACCTCGCTCGATTATGACGTCGTCGTTAAGTATCATACCCACGACGACCTGATCTACGACGGCAACCTGGATCTCATCAAATCCATCATCAGACATTTCGGTATTAAGGAAGGTTTAAAGCTTTTTTTGCATAGTGACGCCCCGCCCGGTTCGGGCCTTGGTTCGTCTTCGACGCTCATGGTGTGTTTGATCGGTTTGTTCAAGCACTGGCAGAAACTCGGTTTGAACAACTATGAGATCGCCCAGCTGGCGTATGAAATTGAGCGGTTGGACCTGGGAATCCTGGGCGGCATGCAGGACCAGTACGCGGCGACCTTCGGCGGGTTCAATTTTATCGAGTTCAACGGGTCGTCGGTTGTGGTCAATCCCTTGCGTATCAGTCAGGATGTGTTGAACGAACTTAATTACCGCCTCCTTCTGTGTTACACCGGGCATACCAGGCGCTCCGCCGGCATCCTTGGCCGCCAGATAGACGCCTACGTGGAGCGGCAGCCATCCGTCGTAGACGCGCTGGATAAGATAAAGGAACATACGATTACCATGAAAAACGCCCTCTTGACCGGCTCTTTGGATGAATTCGGCGAATATCTGCACGTAGCGTGGGAAGAGAAACAGAGGCTGGACAAAGACATAGCGAACGATGAGATCGCCGGGTTGTACGACGCCGCTCGCAAGGAAGGCGCGTTGGGCGGAAAGCTATTAGGCGCCGGCGGCGGCGGCTATCTGTTGATTTACTGTCCTTTTGACAAGAAACACTTGATCGCACGGAAGCTTGAATCGTTGGGCGGACAGATTATCGATTTCAGTTTTGAGCATAGCGGCCTACAAACCTGGCGGGTGCCATGAGCGACGTAAAAAACAAGGAAACGACCATCCGGAGGATTCTCGAGGAAGGCATCGGGATACAGCAGAGCATGATTGACGGCCAAATGTCTGTCATCGCAGGTATCGCCGACATGATAGCGTCGGCGTTGCGGGAAGGCGGGAAGGTGTTGTTGTTTGGCAACGGCGGCAGCGCGGCGGATTCCCAGCACCTCGCGGCCGAGTTTGTTAACCGGTTCCGGTTCGACAGGGCTGGCTTGCCGGCCGTGGCGTTGACGACCGACACCTCCATCCTAACGGCCATCGGCAACGACTCCGGGTTTGAGAACGTTTTTGCCCGCCAGGTCGAACTATGGGCCAAGCCCGGAGACGTGGTTGTCGCCATCAGCACCAGCGGAGCCTCACCGAATATCCTCAAGGGCATCGTGGCCGCCAAGGAACACGACGCCGGCATCGTTTGCCTTACGGGCGAGGGGGGCCGGGAACTTACCGACCTGGCTGACATTTGTTTTGTCGTCCCCTCAGCGGACACCGCGCGCATCCAGGAAGCGCACATCACGGTCGGACATATCGTCTGCCACCTGGTTGAGGAAGAGATATTCGGTTCCGATAAATGAGCGACCGCGTTCCAAATGACTAACCGCGCCGTTTTTCTCGACCGCGACGGAACCATAATCGAAGATGTCGGGCATCTAACAAAACCCTCTCAGGTTCAACTTATCCCCGGCGCTTCCGAAGCCATTGTCATGTTAAACAAGGCCGGATTCAAGGTTCTCGTCGCGACTAACCAGTCCGTCATCGCCCGCGGCTACATAGATGAAAGAGAGCTTGCCAAGATACATGAAGTTCTAAGCGAAAAACTCGCGGCCTTCGGGGCGCGCGTCGACGGATACTACTATTGCCCTCATCATCCGGAGTTCGGCGGCGGTGGACGCGGGACAGTCTGCGATTGCCGCAAGCCCGAAGCGGGGCTCTTAAGGCGGGCCGCCAAGGATTTAGATCTTAATCTGGCCGGTTCGTTCTCGGTCGGAGACAAGGCCGCCGACATTATCGCGGGAAAGAACGCCGGCTGCGGGACGGTTCTTGTTAAGACGGGGTACGGGCTAGAGGAGCTGGCCGGCCTGCCGGCCGACAAGAGGCCTGACTATGTAGCTGATGATCTGCTGGCGGCCGCTAGTTGGATTACGGACGAGCGGAAACTTCGCGCGACTTAAACCATTCAATATATTCGCGCAAGCCGTCCTCCAGCTCAACACGCGCAAGGTAGCCGAAAACCCGGTTCGCGTAATCGCTTTTGGCGACTAGTCGCGCAATGTCTCCTGGTTTAGCGTCACGAAAAACCATTTTTGGCTTTACGTTTAGCAACTCTCCAAGGATGTTAGCAAGTTCAATTATCTTGACCTCGCGCTTAAGACCACCGATATTAAAAACTTTTCCGAGCGTGTTGGTCGATAAGCCGGCAGCCAAGGTTCCTGCTACCACATCGCTTACGTGTAAGAAATCACGGCTCTGTTGGCCGCTGCCATAAATATTAAGCGGCTGGCCGCTGAGTAGACGAGAGATGAAAATCGGGACGACACCCATTTCTTCCGTCATCGCTTGACGGGGCCCATAGACGTTGAAGTACCGCAGACAACAGACCTCGACACCATAGGTCTCCTTATAGATATTCGCATAATGCTCTCCCGCCAACTTGCTGACGGCGTAGGGAGAGATAGGCAAAAGCGGATGAGCCTCGTCCATTGGCAGGTACTCCGGGTTGCCGTAAACGCTGCCCGTTGATGCCCGCACGATTTTGGCGCCTGATTTTCTAGCTAGACTAAGGATGTTGATGAAACCGCCGGCGTTAACCGTTAGGTCATAATACGGGTCTTCAAACGAAACGAGAAGCGGTGTCGCCGCCAGATCGAATATAAAGTCAGGGGATAGATCTGAGAGTGACGCGACGAGTTCCGCGTCGCGAACGTCGCCGGTGATAATCTCGCAACCGTCCAACGATTCGCTAAGGTTTTCCATCTTGCCGTTGACGAAACTGTCAAAAACGGTGACCTTGGCGCCGTGTCCGACGAGGGCGTCTGTCAGGTTGGAGCCGATAAAGCCCGCTCCGCCCGTGATAATGACGGTCTTGTCCCGGTAATCGCGTTGTGTGTCCTGTTTAGCCACTTCCTAGCACCTTTCCATATAGCGCTTTTACTCTTTCCGCAGTTACTTTTAGATCATAGACCGGGTCGAGTTTCGCGTTTTTTTGCATGTCGTCGAGCAGCTTCTTGTCTGTTAGAATCTTTTCCACCGCCTCGACAACCGCCTCCGTTCTTCCTGTCTCAATCAACAAACCATTATAACCGTCCGTTATGACTTCCGGGAAACCGGCCACATTCGAAACGATGACGGGCAATCGCATCGCCAAAGCTTCGGCGCTGACCATGCCCAGACCCTGGCTAGGAAGGTGGGGTAAAACAAACGCGTCGGCGGCGGCCATCCATTGCGGCAGCTCCTCATGAGGTTTCGGCCCTAATAGCGATATTTGTTTTTCTAGCTTGTGCTGCTTGATGATGGCTTCTATTTCTCCCCTAAGCGGTCCGTCGCCGATGATTATCAGCCTGGCCTCAGGATGATTCGGCAAAATATGAGGCGCCGCTTCCATCAAAACCATGATGCCCTTTATTTCCAACAAGCCCCCGACGAAGAGCAATATTTTCTTGTCTTGCGGCAAGTCCAGCGCTTGGCGCGCTTCCCGGCGCGGCATCGGGATAAAAAGATCGTGGTCTATGCCCAGCGGGATTACATCTATCTTGTCCGTATCAACGTCGGGGAACCTCTTTATGATCTCTTGCCGGACGGTTTCGGTTACGGCGATAATACGGCTTACTCTACGCAAAGTGTAATGTATCAGCATCCTTACTGCGCGGTTCGCGTCCGCCATTGTGGAAATGTCTTTGTCGTGTGCTGTCAACACGACCGGACGCCGCACCAGCATCCCCGCTATGACCGAAGGGAAGCCGGTCGGAATCGCCCAATGGGCGTGGATGAGATCGACGCGGTCGCGGCGGGCGACACGCCAAACCTTCAGGATGGCGGACGCGACATAGAAACACATCCTGATAACCGGGATATATTCGTACTCGGCCAGTATCTTTTGTTCCGTCGGAAACCTGAAACGGTAGACTTTAAGGGGTCCTTCCTGTACGAAGACAGGGTCTTCGCGGAAGATTCGGGCCGTGACGACGGAAACATCCATGCCTTGGTCGACCAGATTAAGAGCTTGTTCCTTTACGAAAATACCGTGCCACTTATTTACCTTGCCCGGCCAGCCGGGACAAACAATGACAACCTTCACCTATTTGCTGACCGGCGGGTTGTTTTTCCGGCGCCTGAGGCGGATCAGCCAGCGGAGGCAGAGTACGCTCAGCGCGATCAGAATTATGATAGGCAGCGTGGCGCCGATTATTATAATAAGCCCGTTTATGGTCCACAAAAACGCCTTACCGGCAGTCCGCAGCGCGTCCATGAAGCCCCACTCGTCGCTGGGCGGTACGACCGCACCCGGTTCCTGAACGGTAACTGTTATCGTCGAGAAATCCACGCGGTTATCAAGGTATTGCATGCGACCCTTGATAACTTCGATCTCGCCCTGAACCGCGGTTAGCTGCTCTTGAACCTTAAGCGTCTCGTCTACGGTTTGCGCTTTGGCCATGATCGCCAGAAGCTGGGCTTCCTGGGCTTGATAGTTCTTAAGGCGGCTTTCCAAGTCGACGTATTCCTCGGATACGTCGTCGGATTTAATGTTGAGACTATCCACCGTACCGGTTTTCTTGATGGCGGCGATAGCGTTGTCAAACTCCTTGGCGGGGACGCGCATGGTCACCGTACCGCTGGTCATAACGCCTTTCTCGCGAGTCGCATTAGCGTTAGTCACGTGACCGTCGAATTGCCCCGCGATCCTTTTGACCGCCTCGTACTTCTTCTCGAATTCGCCCTTGCCAACCTCGATGGTCGCGTCGGCTGTCTTGATAAGCTTCGGCGTGTTTGGAATCGTTCCCTGACCGGTCTGGCCGGCCGTGTCTTTGGCCGCTGAAACGGCGGCTTCTTGAGTCGCCGCGCCCGTCGAAACCGATTTGCTGGGCGTGCTAGCTTTGTTATTAGCTACGTCAGAGGTACAGCCCACCAGAATAAGCACCATTAGAAAAACTAACGACCACACCGTTAACTTGCGCAGGTTCGACATTACAGCCTCCTCGCGGACAACAACATTGTCTTTTAGTTTATCTTGCATCTACACAAATTCCAAACTTGCGCAAATACGGAAACAAAAACCGACTAGGACACATTCCCGGGAATGTGTCCTTGGCCCCCTCACCTAACCTCTCCCTGCCTACCGGCAGGCAGGCCCGGAGGGGAGAGGGAAACTTCTCCATTCGCTTCGCTCAGTCGAAGAATATTTAGGTCGAGCAGGCAGGCAGGCAGGCATTCCACGAATCGAGCGGAGAGCATTGTTTGCTCGCCGTAGCGACTTGAAACACGGGGTCAGGCCCGTCGCAAAAGAAGAAAGGGCCTGACCCCAAAGCGCTAACGATGGTAGGCGGCGAGCCTGCCTGCGGCAGGCAGGCTGTATGTGAGTCTATTTTGCTTGAAGATACTTGTCGATGGCGGTCGCGGCTTTCTTGCCGGCCCCCATGGCCGCGATGACCGTCGCGCTGCCGGTGACTATATCGCCGCCGGCGAAAACGCCCGGCAGCGTGGTTTCTCCGGTCTCCTCGTTCGCCACGATATAGCCCCGGTCGGTTAGTTCCAAACCGGGCGTGGAGTTGCCGATCAGAGGATTGGCTCTCGTGCCGATGGCCATAATGACGGTGTCTACCTCCAGCTCGAACTCGCTGCCCGGTTTCTCGACGGGACGCCTGCGGCCGCTGGCGTCGGGTTCGCCCAGCTCCATCCGGATGCACTTGATGGCTTTAACGGCGCCGTCTTCGCCGCCGATGATGGCGACGGGATTGTTCAGAAGGTGAAAATCGATGCCCTCTTCCTGCGCGTGGTGAACCTCTTCGGCTCTGGCCGGCAGCTCTTCCATGCTCCGGCGGTAGACCAAATAAACGTTCTCGGCCCCTAGCCGCATGGCGACGCGCGCGCTGTCCATGGCCACATTGCCTCCGCCGACAACGGCGACATTCCGGCCGATATTAATCGGGGTGTCGTACTCCGGGAATAGGTAGGCTTTCATCAGGTTGGCCCGGGTCAGAAACTCATTGGCCGAGTAGACGCCGTTCAGGTTCTCTCCCGGGATTTTCATGAACATCGGGAAACCGGCACCGCTAGCGATGAACACGGCGTAGTAACCCTGGTCTTTCATCAGGTCTTCAATCGTAAACAGGTTGCCGATGACGGCATCGGTTCTGACCTCGACGCCCAGGGTTTTTATATATTCGACTTCGTTCTTTACGATCGCCTTTGGAAGACGGAACTCAGGGATTCCGTAAACAAGCACGCCGCCCGGCTCGTGCAAGGCCTCGAACATCGTTACCTCATAACCCATCCGCGCAAGGTCGCTCGCGCAGGTCAAACCGCCCGGACCCGACCCGATTACCGCGATTTTGCCGTTCTTTGTTTTTTGCTCTTGGCTCTTTGCTCTTCGCCCTAGGCTCTTCGCCCTAGGCTCTTTGCCCGTGTGTTCCCGTTCGTAATCGGCGACGAAACGTTCCAGCCGTCCGATGGCGACCGGCTCGAACCGCTTGCCTAAGATACAAGTGCTTTCGCATTGCTTTTCCTGCGGACAAACGCGTCCGCAAACCGCCGGCAGTGCGTTATTCTCTTTAATCTTCCGCGCCGCTTCGGCGTATTTGCCTTCTTTAATCAAACCGATGAATTCGGGAATCTGCACTTCCACCGGGCAACCTGGCCGACACAGCGGTTTCTTGCAGCCCAAACAGCGGGCGGCTTCCTTCAGCGCGAGCTCCTCGGTATAGCCGAGCGTGACTTCCTCAAAATTCCCGGCGCGTTTCTTCGCGTCTTGTTCCGGCATCGCCGTCCGCGGCGCTTTCGGGGTGGGCGCGGGTTTCTTTATCTCCGACATGCGCAGCCCTCTCCTTTTTCTTTCAGGTAACCGTCAAGCGCGATTTTCTCCTTATCGACGTAGGCGCGTAAACGCATTCCGAGTTGGTCAAAATTAACCAGATGGCCGTCGAACTCCGGACCGTCGGCGCAGGCAAACTTGGTTTCCCCGCCGACCTCGATGCGGCAGGCGCCGCACATGCCGGTCCCATCAACCATAATGGAGTTTAAGCTGACGACCGTCTTGACTCCGAACGGCCGCGTCGCGTCGGCGCAGCACTTCATCATGATGCCCGGCCCGATGGCGACGACTAAATCAATATCCTTCCTGGCTTGCAGGATCTCCGTTAGCGGCATGGTGACCAGTCCGCAGCGACCAGCTGTTCCGTCGTCGGTCATGATGTGGAAATCGTCGCAGACCGCCGCCAGTTTTTCCTCCAGGATAAGCAGACCCTCCGTACGGGCGCCGACAATACCGGTGACCTGATTTCCGGCCTGGTGAAAAGCTTTGGCAATCGGATAGACGGGCGCGATGCCGACGCCCCCGCCGACAACTATGATGTTTTCCCCGGTTGGGATGTGGCTGGGTTTGCCGAGGGGTCCGGCCAGGTCAAGCAGGCTGTCGCCTTCGCCATAGCAGCAGGCCAGCATATCGGTCGTCTTGCCGACAACCTGGAAAACAATCTCTAAGGTTCCCGCGTCTCGATCGAAGTCCGCAATCGTCAGCGGAATTCGCTCGCCTTTTTCGTCCGTCCTGATGATAACAAACTGTCCGGCCCGGGCTTTCCGGGCGATGTCCGGCGCTTCCAAAACAAACTCGTAGACGGTCTCCGCCAGCTGCCTTTTTCTTAGAATCTTAACCAAGGCGACCCTCGCTTTTTTTGTTTTCGTAAGCTGCTATTTTACGGCTGCCGCCTTTTTCCCCGGTTTCCGCGAAAAAACGATCTCGCCGTCTACAACATCGGTCACTATGGTATCACCCGGATTGAAAGCTTTGCTTAAAATCTGCTTGGATAGCGGGCTTTCGATATCATGCTGGATGACCCGGCGGAGCGGCCGCGCCCCGTATTCCGATTCCTCGGCCATCGACGCGACCTTCTCCGTCACCGCGTCGCTGACGTCCAACCTGTATCCTAAGAGCTCGACTTCCTCGCGTACCCGGTTGAACAGTAACCGGACAATTTGTTTCAAGGCGTCCAGGCTAAGACTGTCAAAAACGATAATATCATCTACCCGGTTTAAGAACTCCGGGCTGAAGACACTTTTAAGTTCGGTCAGCAGCTTATCCCGCATATTTTCAAAAGCGGCCGTCCTTTCGTCCCCGGTGGATTTGAAGCCCATCGGACCGCCCGCTTTCTTGATTTCCCGGGCGCCGACATTACTGGTCATAATGACTAGGGTGTTTTTAAAGTCGACCGTCCGGCCTTGCGCGTCGGTCAGCCGCCCGTCTTCCAGAATCTGCAACAGGGCGTTGAAAACGTCCGGATGCGCTTTTTCGATCTCGTCTAAGAGGATGACCGAATACGGCCGGCGACGGACGGCTTCGGTCAGCTGGCCGCCTTCCTCGTAACCGATATAGCCGGGCGGCGCGCCGATCATCCGCGATACGGTGTGACGCTCTTGATATTCACTCATGTCCAGGCGTACCATGGCCGCCTCGTCGCCGAACAGGAACTCGGCCAGCGCTTTGGTGAGCTCGGTTTTGCCGACTCCCGTCGGGCCCAAGAAGATGAACGAGCCTATCGGCCGGTTCGGGTCTTTCAGTCCGGCCCGGGCGCGCCTGACGGCTTCACTAACGGCCAGAACCGCGTTGTCCTGACCGATAATGCGCTCGTGCAGGACCTCCTCCATCTTAAGAAGCTTGGTCATCTCTTCTTCCATCATCTTGGTCACTGGGATGCCCGTCCATGAGCTGACTACCTGGGCAATCTCGTCCTCGCCGATGGTGATGCTTTCCAGACCTTTTTCTTTAAGCCAGGCCTCCCTTTTATCATGGAATTCTTTTTGCACCGCGTCCGTCTCATTTCGGACCTTGGACGCCTGTTCGTAGTTACGGTCCTTTACAGCCGCTTCACCGGCCGCGGTCAATTCGCGCAACTTTTTGTCTAGTTCGCGCAAATCAGCCGGATACATAATCGACTCGATCTTCATCTTGCTGGCGGCCTCGTCTATAAGATCGATGGCCTTATCCGGCAAAAACCTGTCGCTGACGTACCGGTGCGAGAGATTCGCCGCCGTGATGATGGCTTCGTCGCTGATCCTGACGCCGTGGTGTTCCTCATAACGTTCTCTTAAGCCCCTAAGGATATCTATTGTCTCCGCGACGGTCGGTTCGTCAACGAACACAGGCTGGAACCGCCGTTCCAAAGCCGGGTCCTTCTCGATGTATTTCTTATACTCGTCCAAAGTGGTCGCGCCGACGGTCTTTAGCTCGCCGCGGGCCAAAGCCGGCTTCAATATGTTGCTGGCGTCGATAGCGCCTTCAGCCGCCCCGGCGCCGACAACGGTGTGCAGCTCGTCAATGAACAGGATTATCTCGCCTTCGGCTTTGCGGACTTCCTCGACCGCGCCCTTCAGGCGCTCCTCGAACTCGCCCCGGTATTTCGAACCGGCTACCATACCTGCCAAATCCAGCGACATGACGCGCTTGCCCCGCAGGATGTCGGGAATTTCCCCGTTAACGATATTGAGGGCCAAGCCCTCGACGATAGACGTCTTGCCGACGCCAGGTTCACCGATTAAGACCGGGTTATTCTTTGTCCGGCGCGATAGGATCTGAATGACGCGCTTGATTTCGTCCTTTCGGCCGATGACGGGGTCGATCTTGTCCTCTTCGGCCAGCGTCGTAATGTCACGCGCGTATTTCTTGAGCATCACGCGTCCGGCGTCGCCCGCCGCGCCCTGGGCGCCGCGGATGATGTTCAGAGCTTGATATACTTTGTCCGGCGTCAGGCCCAGGTCTTTCAAAACCAGACCGCCCGTACCGCCCTCCTTGAGTATTCCCAACAGCAGATGCTCGGTCCCGATAACGTCGTCGCCCAGCGTCTGTGTCTCCTCGAACGCCAGGTCCATGGCCTTCTTGGCCTTCGGGCTGATGAACATGGATCCGATACCGCCGTTCTCGATCGGCGTCGCGGCTGCTGACGTGCCGAGCGTTACCGCTTGGTTTGCCCGCGTGCGAGCTTCGCCGATGTCTATCTTGGAGAACTCCAGGATCTGCGAAACCACGCCGTCCGTTTCGGCCAACAGACCGACTAGTAGATGTTCGGTATCGAGCATATTCGACCCGGACCTTCTCAACACGTCCTGGGCGATGGCAATGGCTTCCTGCGCTTTTTCCGTAAATTTGTTAAACATATATATCACCCCTACCTTAATCAGGTATATTATTTACTGTTTCTTGTTTAATATTTAGAGAGGCCTCCCGGCCTGTGCCTGACGATCTCTCTTGAGTAGCTTCTCTTAATCCTTTCAATTTCCTGTTCCATTTCCTTTTCCAATCGGTCGCGTTTCTCCTCGATCTCGACGACCAGGTCTTCCAGATGAGCCAGCCGCTCGCGCATTTCGATGATCAACCGGGCTCCGGCAAGATTAACGCCAAGGTCCTGCGTTAGTTCTTGAATCTCCAGAAGCCTCTTGATGTCTTCGTCCGAATAGCGCCGGCTTTTTCCCCCTGTTCGCTTCGGCGACAGTAAACCGACTCTTTCATACATCCTTAATGTCTGGGGATGCATTCCAACCATTCGCGCCGCTACGCTTATAACGTAGACTCCTTCAAATCCGTTGTTTCCGTTCATAATCAGCTCAGTCCTCGTCTTACGTCTTCCTTAACCGCTTTTTCCAACCTGGTTAAAAGTTCCTTTTCCTCCGCGCTCAGCTTGGACGGTACGACCACCTTCAATCGCACGAACATGTCGCCCCGTCCCAGACCTTTCAATCTCGGGGCACCTTTGCCGCCGATCCTTAAGACCTGATCCGACTGAGATCCGGGCGGTACTTTAAGCGTCACGCTGCCGGTCAAAGCGGGCACTTTTATCTTCGCGCCTAAGGTTAGCTCCGGGTAGGTCACCGGCAGGTTAAGCCAGATATTGGCCCCGTCCCGCTGGAAATACTTGTGCGGCGCGACTTGGGTGACCACATATAGATCGCCCGACGGCCCGCCGCGGAATCCCGCTTCGCCCTTGCTCTTTACGCGGATGGTCGAACCCGTCTCAACACCCGCGGGAATCTTGACCGTCAGGTGCTCTGTAACGCCTATCCGTCCGGTTCCCCGGCAATCAGGGCAAGGTTCCTTGATAATCCGGCCTGTACCGGCGCAATTGCGACACGGCTGCTGGATGCTGAAGAATCCCTGCGTCTGCGATACGACGCCGCGGCCGCCGCACAAAGTGCACGCCTCCGGGCTGGTGCCGGCTTTGGCTCCGGAGCCTCCGCAAGCCTTACAATCCACCTCGTGGGTAACACCGATTTTTACCGCTGTTCCCTTAACCGCGTCGTCGAACGTCATTCTAAGGTTGTAATATGTATCGCGGCCCCGCTCCGGTCCCCTGGCGCGCGTTCGGCCGCCGCCGCCCGTGAACATGTCAAAGATGTCGCCGAAAATATCGAAACCGCCCTCGCCGCCGCCGTAATTTTGCCACTGTTCATAGCCTTGACCGGCGCTTGGGCCTCCGTTGCCAAAGTACCTGACGCCGCGGTCATAGTCAGCCCGCTTTTTGTCGTCCCCCAGCACTTCGTACGCCTGAGAAACCTCTTTGAACGTTTCCTCCGCCGCTTTGTCGCCCGCGTTCGCGTCGGGATGATATTTCCGGGCGAGCTTGCGGTATGCTTTTTTTATGTCTTCCTGGTTCGCGTCTTTGGCCACGCCCAGGACCTCGTAAAAATCCCTAGCCATCGTTTTTCGCGATCTTCACCATGGCGGGACGGATAACCATTTCTCCGAGCGTGTAACCTTTTCTAAGAACCTCTATCACGTGCTCGTCCTCGTGCTCGTCCGACGGTTCCTGCATGATTGCTTCGTGCAGATTCGGATCGAACGGCTCGCCGTAGGCTTCTATCTCGGTGACGCCTTCGTCGGCCAGCGCCTTGGTAAAATGCAGGCGAACAAGCTCCAGGCCTTCCGTAAACTTGGCGGCCGCCTCGTCCTGGGAAGCCGCCATGACCGCGCGGTCCAGATCGTCCATGACCGGAATGAGTTTCCTTATCAGATCCAAGGAAGCGCGGTTGGCTCTCTCAATCCTTTCCCTTTCCGTCCGTCGCTTATAGTTTTCGAATTCGGCCTTGAGCCTCTGCAGATCAGCCAGATACTCCTTGGCTTTCTTTTCCGCCTCGGACGGCTTCTTTTTCGATACTCTGTCCTGCGGCTTATGCTCTATGCGCTCTTTCGCTTTGTCAGACATGCACACCTCAGTTAAATTAACTTTCTTAACGCGGGAGATCGCGGCTCCCTTTTTCTATTGCGTTAATACCTTCTGCTGTTTCTTAGATTTCTGCGCGATATGCAACTTCTTTGCTTTTGGCTTCACTATTGCCATCTTCGGTACTGTCACGCGCAGCAAGCCGTTATCGAAGCTTGCCGTCGCTTTATCGTAGACGACGTCCGCCGGAAGTTGGAGAACCCGCACGAAAGTGCCGTAGCTCCTCTCTATGCGATGATAATCCTTCTCCTTGACGTCTTCCGACATCAGCCGTTCTCCTCTGATCGTCATCGTATCGCCCTGGATGCTGACATCGACGTCATCCGGATCTATTCCAGCCAGCTCGCAATCGACAACGATTTCATTGCTTGTCTCGTGGATGTCGCAGGCAGGCGCCCAGTCCCTCTCCGTGACCGCTCGGTTGAACCAGAGCGGCGTCTGAAGCATTCTATCCATGTCGTCCTTCATGCTCCAGATGTCGCGTAGAGGATCCCATCTGATAATCGCCATACCTAAACACCTCCTAGTCGAACTTTCAAGCCGCGATCTCCCGACATTTATTTTTTCTCGTCTGTGTTATCCTCGACTACCTCGGCGTCAACAACGTCGCCCTCCGGAGGTGTTTGTTCGCCCGCCGGCTGTTCGGCGCCGCCTTGAGCCGCCTGTTCCTGGCTGGCCTGGGCATAAACCTGCTCGGCCAGTTTATAAGATGCCTGCTGAAGCGCCTCAGTCGCCGTCTTGATGCGGTCGACGTCCTCGCCGTTCATGGCCTCGTTTACCTCTTTGACGGCCGCCTCGATTTTTTCTTTTTCACTGGCGTCAACCTTGTCTCCCAGCTCACGAAGTGATTTTTCGGTCGAATATACAAGGTTATCAGCGGTATTCCGCGCTTCGGCAACCTCGCGCTTTTTCTTGTCTTCCTCAACGTGCGAGTCGGCGTCCTGCCGCATCTTATCTTTCTCGTCGGCGGACAAACCGCTGGCCCCGGTCACGACCATCTTCTGCTCGTTGCCGGTGCCCCGGTCTTTAGCGGACACATGCACGATGCCGTTCGCGTCGATATCAAAGGTGACCTCGATCTGCGGCAAGCCGCGCGGCGCCGGCGGGATACCGACCAGCTGAAACTTACCCAAGCTGCGGTTGTCGTTGGCCATAGCGCGTTCGCCTTGCAAGACATTGATCTCCACGCTGGACTGACCGTCCTCGGCTGTCGAAAAGACCTCGCTTTTCTTGGTCGGGATAGTCGTGTTGCGCTCGATCAGTTTGGTGGCGATGCCGCCTTTGGTCTCAATGCCCAGAGAAAGCGGGGTGACGTCGAGCAATATGACATCTTTGACCTCTTGATTGATGATACCTGCCTGAAGAGCAGCGCCTAAAGCTACGACCTCATCCGGGTTCACGCCGCGATGCGGTTCCTTGCCACCAGTCAGTTTCTTGATTAGTTCCTGCACGGCCGGCATCCGCGTCGAGCCGCCGACCAGGATAATCTCTTTCAGGTCGTCAATTTTTACTTTGGCGTCTTTTAAGGCCTGGTTAAACGGTTCTTCGCAACGCTTCAAGAGATCTGCCGTCATACGCTCAAAATCAGCGCGCGTCAGCGTCATGTCCAGATGCAGAGGGCCGTCGGGGCCGGATGAAATGAACGGCTGGTTAATATTGGCCTGTGTTACGTTGGAAAGCTCGATCTTCGCCTTCTCGGCCGCCTCTTTAAGACGTTGCATGGCCATCTTGTCCTTGGCTAAATCGATGCCGTGTTCCGCCCTGAACTTGTCAACCATCCAGTCGATGATCTTGGTGTCCCAGTCGTCGCCACCAAGTTTCGTGTCTCCGTCGGTTGCCTTAGTCTCTATTAAACCTTCGCTTATTTCCAGAATTGACACGTCGAACGTGCCCCCGCCCAGATCGAAGACGAGGACTTTCTCTTCTTCGCCCTTGTCCAGACCATAGGCCAGCGCGGCCGCGGTCGGCTCGTTGATGATCCTTAAGACTTTCAAGCCGGCGATTTCCCCGGCATTCTTGGTCGCCGTCCGCTGGGCGTCGTTGAAATAAGCCGGCACGGTAATAACCGCGTCGGTAACCTTCTCGCCCAGGTAGGCTTCGGCGCCCGTCCTCATTTTCTGCAAAATGAAAGCCGAGATTTGCTCCGGTGAATAGTCTTTGTCGCCGATCTTGTGCTTTTTCTTCTCGCCCATCTCTCTTTTGATTGAGCTGATGGTACGGTCAGAGTTCACGACCGCTTGGTTTTTTGCCGCCTGTCCGACCAGCATCTCGCCGGTCTTGGTGAAGGCAACGACGGACGGCGTCGTGCGTCCGCCCTCCGCGTTGGGAATAACCGTCGGCTCGCCGCCTTCAAGGACCGCGACGCATGAATTGGTAGTTCCCAGGTCGATTCCGATTGCTTTTGCCATAATAATTTACCTCCTTAGAGAATATGTTACTTTACTATCATAAAAGTTGAGCCTCTTTCTGTCAAGTCTATAGACAAAGTTTCTTCACGCTCGCGACCTCGCATATCTTAAACTTATTGTTTGTAGCGCCCAAAAAGTCGCCTGTGGAAAACCACTCCAGCGCTTTGGAGTGCTGGAGTGCCTCTGTACTGCAACACTCTCATTCTCTAGAGAACGAGAGTGACATAATCTCACATAAACGAATTAAATACCCTGGTAAACCGGCTGCAGCACTACCGCTCTTTAGAGAAAAGGTGTGACGTAGCGTTAGACTTGCGCAGAGAAGACAGCTTTGAGTCGGTTAAGCATTCGCCAAATCATGATCGAGCGAAGCCGCTTGCGCTAAGCGATTGGGTGGGGTGGGACGCCAGTCCTGGGGGCTTTTGTTTTTGGTCCCGTGGACTAGTCCACGGGTGCATTGGCCTCTGACCCGGCCTCCTCACCACCTAACCTCTCCCCACAGGGGAGAGGAATAGCTTTAATAAGGTCGAGCATGCAGACAATTCACATTCGAGGGGAGAGCATTGTTCGCGAAGGCGTTGCGACTTGAAACACGGGGTCAGGCCCTATCGCATAAGAAGAAAGGGCCTGACCCCAAAGCACTAACGATGGTAGGCCGCGAGCCTGCCTGCGGCAGGCAGGCAGCATGCGAGTCTATTTTGGGGTTCGCGTTGTAGCTTTGCCTAGTCGGCGTTTTTGGGGGCGAGTTTTGCTTCCGCCGCGGCGAGTTCCGCCCTCTCTATCTCAGCCAACTCTTTAAAAAGGCCGTTATAGATGTCCAGCGTGCCGTTGAGCGTCTTCTTTAGGTCGAATTGCTCCTCCACCCGCCGGCGGCCCGCCACGCCCATCTGAACCGCTATGTCCTTGTTCTGCAGCAGATAGACAATGGCGTCGGATAAGGCCCGGGGTTTCTTGGGCGGCACCAGGAAACCCGTCTCCCTGTCCACCAAGAGTTCAGGAATACCGCCGGTCGAGGTAGAAACGACCGGGGTGCCTGAAACCATGGCTTCCAGCATGCTATAAGGCATACCTTCAATGAGAGACGGCAAAACAATGACGTCGGCCGCGGCCATGATATCGCGCGCGTCGTCGCGCCAGCCGGTAAAGCCGACTTTCTTGTATACGCCCAGCTTCTCGGCCATTATCTCTAGTTCGTGCTTTTGCGGCCCTTCTCCGATTATGAGAATCTGCGCGTTCGGCGCTTCCCGCAGGATATGGGTGGAGGCCGCCAATAGGTACTTGACGCCCTTCTGGGGCGTTAGATGCCCGACCGTGACAATCAGCGGGGCGGCTGTGTTTAAGGCCAGGACGTCTTTTATGTTCAGGACGCGGCGCGAGGCCGTCATGCCTGAAGATATCGGTTTGACGCCCGCGTTGACCACGACGACTTTAGACCCTTCTATCTTTCCTTTTTCAACAACGCGTTTCCGGAGAGCGTTGGAGACGGTAATGATCGTGTCCACCATTCTGGGCATGAAGTGTTCGGCTAAATCGAAGTAGAGGTGCTTCATCCTGCCGGTGCCTTCGTTGATGATGAAATCGTGCAGGGTAACCAAAGTGATCTGCGTCCCGGCACGCCTCGCGGCCAGCGCGGCAATAAAGGCGGCCTTATACCCGTGGGCATGGACCAGCTTGATCTCCTCGTTCCTGATTATCTTGGCCAGCTTCCTGGCCGCCGACCAGTCCTCAAAGGGCGCGAAGCGATCGCCGAAATCAAGCGGGAAGGTGACTATCTTGCTCCCTTTAAGGTCGTCGATAATGGAGTCGCGAGGGCCGGCCGCGTAAACGCGATAGCCGTCTTTGCCGAGGCGCTCAATTAGGGAAAGGAGGTAAGTCTTTACGCCGCCTTCAAAACGGCGGCTGATGATGAGGATTCGTGTCTTGCCTTCGTTGTCGAATTCCATAGGCAAGAGGACGCCTTCTGACTCGCTTGATTCGCCGGCGTCATGTGTTCCGGTTGGTTTTGAGAATAGGCCTCTGAGCTTGCCCCTGAATTCACTCAATTTAAAAGGTCTTAATTGGTGGCCTTCATGCGGAGGAGCTTGGCCAAGATTTCCAGCCGTTTATCGCGGTCCTCTAAAGCGTCGCAGAAGGATTTCACTTTGTCGCGTAGGTCTTCTGATGGGGAAAAAGAATAGACTTTATCTTTGGCGTCGAATTTTAGAAGCTTTTTCTCGGTCAGATTCTCCAGGGCATCCCTAATCTCATCCGTCTTCCGCCCCAACCGGCTCGCCAAATCGTCGGACGTGCCAACCGCGTCGGGATTAAAGCTGAAGAATGTGACCAAGTCCCATTTAACGAACGAGTCGACATATTCTTCAATAAAGTTATTAAGCTCTTCGCCTAGTACGCTTCTACTGTCCAGGACTGCCCCTTCCCCGTCAGACAAAATGTTGTTACAAATGCGCGTGTCAGCTACTGTATTTTAGCACTACCGGCTATAAGTATTCAATCTTACAAAGTCTTAAGGACGATAACCGCCGCAGAATCCGTAGATGGGCCCTTCCTGCACGTATGTACCCGGATACGGGGCATGGATCTGCATGCCGCCGCCGACATAAATGCCGACATGACCCATGCCGTGTGAATAGACAAGGTCGCCCGGCTCCAGCTGCTCCCAGCTTAAGTTAGGGGAGTAGTCGCAAGTCCGGTTGAGATAAACGCCGATCAAGCCGTAGCAATAGCTGACGAATCCGGAGCAGTCAAAACCCTCATCGGGAGAAGCGCCGCCGTATACGTAAGGCACGCCGATCAACGCATAGGCGATAGAGACAACACCCGATGAAGGAGGCGGCAGCGTGCCGTGCCAGAGCGACGGCTCATCGTCGGCCGCTTGGCGGCCGGCTTCCTCCAGGGCGATTTGCTGAGCCAGATTATCAAGGTAAGACCTTTTTTCGGCGACGCGGCTTTCAATCGCCGATCTATCCGCCTCGACGTGGCTTAATAGGCCGGCCTGCTTGATGCGGGCCGCTTCCAGTTCGGCTCTGGTCTTGGCAATATTCTGTTCGCTTACGGTTATGTCCTTGACCAGTTCGGCGTCTGAATTGCCGACCTTGTTTAAGAGGTCGAACCGTTCCGTAAAATCGTTAATGGTTTTGCTGCCGAAAAGAACTTCCAGGATATTGACCTCGCTGTATTTATAGATGCCCTTGACGCGTTCGTCATACGTCGACCGGGCGACACTCAGGTTCCTCTGGGTTGTTTCCAGTTCGGCTGTTTTTTGGGCGATAGCCTCCTCGGTTTTGGTAAGGTCCGAGTAGGCCGCGTCATATCGACCGATGACGTCGGTTAACTGCGAGTTGATGGAACTTATCTCCGCCTCCGCGTTGGCTTTGTCGTCGGCCGGGGTAGCTGAAACAGGTATGGCGGTTTGCGCGAACAACACCGCGCCCGCAGCTGCAATCATAATAATTCTTTTAAATAGAAGTCCGTGTTTGATTTTCTTGCCTCCGCGTTTTAGAAGTAGCTTGGGTAATCGCCGGCCGGCACAGCTTCGCCGCCGTCGAGAAGTTCGAAGTGGAGATGGCCGAATCCTGAACCAGTGATTCCGATACTCTCCCCACCGCTTACCGTCTGGCCAACATAGGTGGAAGGGGAAGCGTGAGCGTAACACGTTTCGAATCCTCCGCCGGATATCACTTGATATCCGCCGCGACTGTCATAACTGACAGAAGTGACGACACCGCTATGCGCCGCGTATACTGTCACGCCGTCACCGCACATGAGGTCATAGGCGTCGCCGCCTAGCCAAACGCCGTGACCGGCCGGACCGTGATCGCTCCATTCGCCCGGCGCGTAATCGCCCCAATAGCCGCCCAAGCCGGGGATAACATCATAAAGCGTCGTTCCCTTATTGGACGGTTTGCTGCGTGCCTTGGCGGCGCGTTCCGCTTCAGCCGCGTCCATATCGGCAATGTCTTGCAGCACGCTAGCCAAAACGTTTGTCTTATCCACCAGTTGAGAGTCGATCGCGTCACGCTGGTTGGCCAGGTCCTCGGTCAGTCGTTCCTGTTCTTTTTGCTGGGCGTCCAATGCCCTGGCCTTGGTTTCCACTTCTTTCTTCTGGGCCTCGACCTGTTCCACAACGGCCGCGTCTCGGTCGCCGATTCGCGTCAGCAAGTCCAGCTGTTGTAAAAAGTCGCCTAAGCTTTTACTGTTAAAGATCACTTCAAGGGAGGACACGTCGCCGCGTTTATAGATGCCGATCGCCCGCTTGTCAAGAATAGTGGCAGCCTTAATAAGATCATTAACTGTTGCCTGCAAGTCAGCTTGGTTCCGGTCGATAGTGGCGTTAAGCTCATCCAGCTTGGCGGATTCATCGTCATACCGGGCGACCGCCTCGGCCAGCTGGACGTTAAGATTGTTTATGTCATTTTGAACATTTTGAGCGTCTGTTCTGGAGTCGGCCAAACCGACCGGTGTCCCGGTCGGCGTGAACATGGCCGTAAGAACAGAAATGGCCAGGATGGCCATCAATTTTCTAACGCGTATTCTTTTTCCTCGGATAATATCAACCTCCATAGGCATTACCTTGTCAAAGATACCATAATTAGGGGCCTCCCGCAACTTGAGGCGCCGGGCAAGCTAAGACTTTTGGCTGTTCAAGATGGATGCGTTGGCTGTCGATAGAGGGGGGGGGCGGGTTTTAGAAATAAGTTTGGAAATCTCCGGCCGGGACAAATTCCCCGCCGTCTAAAAGCTCGAAATGGAGGTGCATGCTGACTTCGGCAATCGCCTGGCCGGCGTAGACAAAATCCCCTGTGCCGAAGAACGGGGTGGAGTGAGCGTAGCAAGTTATGAAGCCTTCGCCGGAGATAACGGTAACGCCGCCGCTCCCGGAGCTCGTCCAGATGACGGTTCCCGAATGGGCGGCGTAGACGATGTCTCCCGGACCGCCGATGTCGATCGCGTCGGACATGCCTTCGTTAGAATACTCGTATAGCCAGACGCCGTGTCCCGAGCCGCCGTATTTGTAATGGTCGCTTTCCTCTCCCGGAGACAGGTAACCCCATCCCCCGCCCGGCAAGGGATTGGTCAGGCTGGCGCCGCTGCGGCGGGCGCCTCTGGCGCGAGAACGTCTGGACTGTCTTTCCGCCTCCGCCGCGTCCATGGCCGCAATATCCTCAAGGATGCTGGCCAGCACGTTTTCCTTGTTGGTTAACTGGCTGTCGATCACGTCGCGCTGGTCGGCCAGGTCGTTGGTAAGCGATTCTTGATCTTTCCTTTGTTTGTCCAGCTCCCTCGCGTTCGTTTCAATCTGTAGCTTCTGTTTGGCCACTTCTTTAACGATGACCGCGTCGCGGTCGCCGACGCGCGTCAATAGATCGAGCTGGGTGACGAAATCATTGAAGTTTTTGCTATTGAAGATGACTTCAAGGGAGGATACGCTGCCGCGTTTATAAATACCGACGGCACGGTTGTTAAGAATAGTTATCGCTCGACCCAGTTCCCTCGCGGCCGCGTCCATCTCGTTCTGATTTTGTTCAATCGCCCCGATCAGCTCGTCAAGCCTGGCCGCTTGTTTGTCATACCGGTCGACCGCCTCAGCCAGCTGGACATTAAGATTGTTTATCTCATTTTGAACGTTTTGGGCTTCGGAACTGCTGGCGGCTAAGCCGGTCGCGGGGCTCACCGGCTGCCACAGTGCGATGATTATCATTACGGCCGTAACGGCCGCGAGTTTTCGAGGTTTCATTTCTTGTTATTCCTGCCAGTAGCGCTTTAGGGCGGCGACCACGGCCGCGGCAACCATCCCCGGGGCCTCTTGCGACTCAAGAATCTCCCGGTCTCGGACGTCGGATGTGAACCCAGGTTTGACGACTACGGCGGGCATCCGCGTGGCCTGCAGGATGGTAAGGTTCTTGCCCTCGATTCCGTTGTCGAAAACCTTCAAGGCCGCTGTGAGCTCATCTTGGATCATGCCGGCCAGTTGTTTGGAACGTGCCGAGAAAAATTCGCGGTTGTCAAAATACTCACATGTCGCGCCGTGCCGGCCTGCTTGTTCCGAAGCGTTTGATTCAAAGTCCACCAGCAAATCGGCTTCCAGTTCATTCGCCATAATGGCACGGTCTTTCACGTCCGCCTCCGGATTCATATCATACAAAACAAACGGAACAGCCGCTTCGATTTTCAGTGCTTCCGCAAAGACCGCGGCTATAGCGCGGCTGACCGCGTCGTCGCCGCTGTCTATGGCTACCCGGCGTTCCCGCAGCGGGTCGTGCGGCTGCATCATCTCCCGGTCCCAGACGCCTGTAATACCGCCGGAACTGACTCGCATCCTATAGTTGTCGAGGGCTTGGATAGAGGTTTCTCCGACGATGCCGTCAGGATCCAAACCGACGTTTTTTTGGAATTCACGGACCGCCTTGTCGGTCTGATTGGCAAAAACGCCGCTGACGCGGCCGGCGTTGAATCCGAGGTTGTTGAGGGTCGCTTGAAGTTCGCGGACGTCGTCGCCTCTGAGCGGCGGTTCTTTCAGATATAATTGGCGATCGCCCAGGCGGTAGCTCGCGTCAACCATCTCGCGCCAGGTTTCCGGGCCGACGATGCCGTCGGTCTCGCGGCCGCGTTTCCTCTGAAACAGGATAACGGCCCGCTCCGTTTCCGGCCCGAATATACCGTCGACGCCCGTAACGCCCAGTTCATACCCGAGTCGCAGCAGCCTGGCCTGGACATCAACGACCTCCCGGCCGACGCTGCCCCTCTTAACCCAAATCATAAAACCCCTTGTTAGCCATGAGGCATGAGCCACGAGACATGAGGCAGACTTCTCGAAAAACTAAAGTACAAGCTAAACGTCCTACTCGCGGCTCGCGGCTCGCGGCTCGCGGCTTACTTTAGATGGCAGTTCCAATCCATATTCTAACAGGCTCGGTTCGTCGGTTAAAATCCGGTCCGCCGGACCGATGGCGACAAGCTTGGACTTATATATGACAGCTACGCTATCGGCCAGCTCATAGGCAACATTCATATCGTGCGTCGAGATTATCAAAGTCTGGGGAAGCTCCTTTAGGATCCCGACGAGATGACGCTTGGCCCGCGGATCGAGATTAGCCGAAGGCTCATCCATGACTAGTATCTTAGGGTCCATGGCCAGTACCGTAGCCATACTGATAAGTTTTTTCTCGCCGAAACTTAGATGGTGGGACAGCCTGTCCGTGAATTCTCCCATGCTCACCATAGCCAAAGCGTATTCAACGGCGTGAATAACCTCATGCTCGTCAAGACCCATGTTGATGGGTCCGAAAGCGACGTCCTCGAAAACGGTCGGCATAAACAGCTGGTCGTCGGGATCCTGAAAAACAAGGCCTACCAGACGTCGGATTTCCGGAAGGTTTTCTTTTATCAGGGACAGGCCCGCCACGGTTAAGGAACCGGTCGGCTCGTTTAGCCCGTTCAGCGTCATCAGAAGCGTCGATTTACCGGCCCCATTGGGACCGACGATGACCAGTCTCTCCCCGGGCGCGACTGTTAAATTTATGCCGGATAACGCGACGCGGCCGTCGGGATAGGAAAAGCCGACGTTGTTGAGCTCCAAGGATGAAGGTTGGGTTTGTCCGGTCATCTGGCCACCGCCAAGACAATTATTGATAGCGACGTTAGGAAGAAAACAGTGAAGACTACGTCTTGCAAGCCTGGCTTAAACCCGTGGGGAGTGTGGGCGTGGCCATGATAGCCGCGCGCCAGCATGGCGTTATAGATCCGCTCACCCCGTTCGTAGGTGTTTACGAACAGGGAGCCCAGCATATTACCCATGGCCTTTATCTGATAGACGCCCCGCCGGCCGTAACTGCGCGTGAGCCGCGCCCTTTCCATCTTTTGCACCTGATCGACAAGGGTGAATATGTACCGGTACATGAACGATATGATTGTCGTCAGCAACTTGGGCGTCCGCAATGATTCAAGCGCCTTTAAGAGGGTGGGAAACTCGGTCGTTGAGGATAGTGTGATCAGGGCCAGGGCCGACAACCATGATTTTATTAGGACATTGAAGAAAACGACCGGCGGTTTGTAGAAAATATTAAATATCCCGATCATGACGGCGAAAGGCAGGATTACCAACGACCTCTTGAGAACAAAACCGAGCGGCACGTCGGAAAGAAAAACTAACGAGATGACCAGGGTGGTGTAGAGAAAAAAGGCCGCTGCGCGCGTCGGAGGAGTCAGAACGACGGCTAATATGAAAAGGATAAAACAGACCAGCTTAACCCGCGCGTCGATATGGTGAATAGGGCTGTCTAAATTGGCGTATTGCTCAAGACGCGTGTACCGCACCGTACACCATATCCCTTCGCACCTTCAGCACAAATCCGATGATTGTTGCCGTGATCAAGCCTTCAATCGCTCCGACTATAAGATTCAGGCCGCCCAGCACCGGCAGAACCAGTTCAGCCGGCGACGCGCCTGAGACGATCATCTGGAGCGCGACCGCGCCGGTCGAAACAATCGTTGACAACCAGGCGGCGGCGAACGTTCCGGCGATAATGCCGCGGTCGCCCTTGAATATTTTGCGGACGGCCAGGAAAATGAGATAGCCGCCGAGCGTCCCGATTACGCCTATGTTAAAGATATTGGCACCCAGCGCCAACAAGCCGCCGTCCTGCATAAGAAACGATTGGACGGCCAGGACGGCCGCCATGACCACCGTGGCCGGCCATGGACCTAAAAGGACCGCCGCCAATACGGCTCCGACCAGGTGCACCGGCGGGCCGCCGGGAGTCGGGACATTCATCAATTGGGCGGCAAATATGAAAGCGGCCATCACGCCCATCATGGGTATCATCTTTTCTTCCGAGTGCTTAGTGGTCTGCCGGATGGCATAGGCGACCGTACCGGCCGAAACCGCGTCCAGCGTCGCCCATATTTTGGTGTCGAGAACGCCGTCGGGCAGGTGCACGTCAGACCAGCTCCTTGCCAGTGGTTGTCATCGTTAAGCGGCCGTGCTTGACGCCCTTTGTGCCGATCAAACGGTCTGCGGCGGCCTTGATGTCGCCGCTTTTTCCTTTAACGATTAAGACTTCAAGGCAGTTATGTGCGTCCAGATGGACGTGGACGGAGGAAATAATATCTTCGTGCAGATTATGTTGTAGGTCGGTTAAGGTATCTTGCAGGTCATGGACGTGGTGGTCGTAAACGAGGGTGATGGTCCCGACCGTCTCTTCGTCTCCGGCCGCCCATTCCTCTTCTACCAGAAGATTTCGGATCAAGTCCCGTATCGCTTCTGACCTGTTTTCGTAGCCTTTCCGGTCGACGACCCGATCAAACTTCCACAACAAGTCATCGTCCATCGCCACGCCGAACCGGACCGTTTTAGCCATTACCGCCCCCCTTTTTTTTGAGACAAGCTTAAAGCGTGCTACCAGTAACTAAAATCGTAGCACGCTGACTGGATTTAGGCAACCGCGTCCTGTGGAAAACCACTCCAGCGCTTTGGATTGCTGGAGTGGCAGCACTTTTTGAAAATGGCTCTTGGTATACGTTTTTTCAGCTGAGGCGGGGATTAGTAACCATGTGGATAACCACTCCAGTGCTTTGGAGTGCTGGAGCAAAGCAGTTTTAATTTTCGTTCAGTTTGGCGGCGATGGTTTGGATGGTTTGGATGGTGGCGGGGGAGGCGCTGTCGTAGGCCGCCGCCCCGGTGAGGTCGCTTTGTCTGATTCCTTCATCGTAACCGATCAGGCCGATCATTCGATCGGCCGGAACCGCTTGCGCAACGGCTGCTTGGTCGGATTTGTCGCGAATTTTGTTGCCGACGAACAAAACTTTCTTGATGCCCAGCTCGGCGGCCAGGCGATCGATCTGCCCGGCCAGCCGCAGGCTTTTTTGGCTTGGCTCGACCACGACCAGCAGGGCGTCCATAGCGCCGGTCGTGCCGCGGCCCAGGTGTTCCAGGCCGGCTTCCATGTCTAGGATGACCGTCTCGCCGCGCTCGACGATCAGGTGATGCATCAGGTTTTTCAAAAGTGTGTTTTCGGGGCAGGCGCAGCCGGCCCCGGCTGCTTTGATCGTGCCGATTAACAGAAGCCTGACGCCGTTGTGCTCCCGCCAGTACCTCTCCGGGATGTCGTCAACCTTTGGGTTTACGGTAAAGAAACCGGTGGGAACCTTGGGGTTGGTGCCTGTCCGGTCGCTGATAAGGTCCTTGAGTTCGGCGACGGGCGTAATGGATTCGTAGACATCCGTCGGGAAACCTAAACTCATGCCCAAATTCTGGGCCGGGTCGGCATCCACAGCCAGTACCGTTTGGCCTTGGCGGGCGAGAACAGTAGCCAGGAGCGACGAAATCGTCGTCTTCCCGACGCCGCCTTTGCCGGAAACGCCGATTTTCATCGGCTATTCCTCACCCAACCACTCGGCTAGTTCGCTGACGAGCTTTTTCTTCGGCAGCGCGCCGACGATTTTTTTCTTCTCTTCACCGTTTACGAAGACCATCAAAGTCGGGATGCTCATTATCCCGTAACTTTGCGGCGTCTTTTGATTCTCGTCGACATTCATCTTGGCGATCTTTATCTTGTCGCCGTACTCGGCCGCGATTTCTTCCAGAATCGGAGCGACCATCCGGCAAGGACCGCACCACTCGGCCCAAAAGTCGACCAAAACAGGGCTGCTCTCGTCGATTACTTCTGTCTTCCAGGTGTCCTCGGTCACGTGCACGATCTTAGCCATTGCCTTTTCCCTTCCTTTCGGCTTGTTCTAAATATCTTTCCGTCATAATGGCCGCCTTGGCGCCTTCCGCCGCGGCCCAGATGATTTGCTTCAAACCGTTCGCCCGGCAGTCTCCGGCGGCGAAGACGCCGTCTTCAGAGGTCATCAAGCTGTCGTCAGTAACCACGAACCCGCGCTCGTCTCGTTTGACGGCGGCCGGCAGGAATTCGGTTACCGGGGACGTGCCGACGAAGATAAAAACTCCGTCCGTGTTGACGACCTGGTCGACGTCGGTCACAACGTCCCGCACCATAACCCAGCTGACCAGCACGTCACCGTGAATTTCCTGAAGCGTGCTGTGCCAGAGAAACTTGATCTTTGGATTGGCTTGGGCGCGTTCCTGAAGAACCTTGTCGGCCCTTAGCTGGTCGCGGCGATGGACAATGGTGACCTCCGAGCAGAACTTGGTCAAGAAGATCGCTTCCTCGACGGCGGCGTTACCGCCCCCGACAATCAGAACTTTTTTATCTTTGAAAAGAGGGCCGTCGCAGGTCGCGCAGTAGGACACGCCCCGTCCCGCAAATTCCTTTTCACCCGGCACCCCGAGTTTGCTGGGCGCGGCGCCGGTCGCGATGATGACCGCTTTGGCTTCGATCTTCTCTCCGTCGTCTGTCGTCAAGATTTTACCGCTGCCGGCGGATTTCACTTCACTAACCGGACAGAAAGACTTGAACGTAAGTCCGAACCTCTCCGCCTGCTGCTGGAAATTATCCATGAGTTTCTCCGTCGCGATGCCTTCGGGGAAGCCTGGATAGTTCTCGATTTCGTCGGTAATGGAGTAGGGTCCACCCTTGAGGCCTTTTTCAAGCAAAACCGCTTTTAAGCCGCCGCGCGAGGCGTACAGACCGGCCGCCATACCGGCGGGGCCTCCGCCTATTATCGCAACGTCGAATTTCAAATCAGACATGAGTTTACTCCAGGGTAGAAACTTGCCTATTGTGACAAACGATCTATGCCCTGCCGGGCTTCTTTTGAGAAACTACCGTTCGGCTCGAACTCTAGGTAGGCTTTGTACTGCTCGATTGCTTCCGGTTTAGCGCCTTTCTTGGCAAACGTCACGCCGCTGTAGTAATAGGCCGGCGCATAGGCGGAATCGTCCTGCATTACTTTGGAGAGTTCTGTTAAAGCGATGTCATAGTTGCCAAGGTATATATAGGCGATTGCCATGTCGGTGCGGACCTTGACGTCGTTCGGGTTAATGAGCAGAGCCTTATGATAATAAGCCGCGGCGTTGGCATACTTTTCGTTAGCCATATACAGATTGGCCAGCGTGATCATCGTCGGCACATCGTCGGGTTTGTTTTTAAGAATCCCCAAATAACTCTCTTCGGCCGCTTTGAACTGCTTCTCCTTCTCGGATTGCGGCGTGGCGCGCAATACGGTCACGTAGTAATAACCGACCGAACCGACGCCGGCCAAAATCAGCAGGACGATGACGCCAATCAGTATTTTCAGATCGCGCTCTTCCTTGACGCGCCGCCAGAAGCTTTTCTTAAACGGCTTTTCCTCGATTCGCTCGGCCGCGACGTCCAGCGTCTGCGCCTTTAGCATCATATTGAGATCGCTGGTAATCAGAACGACTTTGCTAAGTGGATTGTTTTCGGTAATCTGATGGGCCAGGGCGAGAATCACGTCGTCGGAGTTCTTCAAGTTCAATCCCTGGGGTATGTTGCCCAGGTGGTCCGTCGACATGACCTTAATCACCGTGTTTTCCTTGGTGACGACGCCTTCCGTTAACTTGCCCCGTTTGGCCAGGCCGAATAGCATCCGGCTGACCTCACGGCCTCGAAAGATCATCGTCCGGTCAGCCCGCGACACTTTCAGCCGGTCGAGTTCCGACAAAACCGTCTGCGGGATGATTACCTCGGCGTTCGGGGCGCTGAAAACGATATCCGGGTCGCTTAACAAAGCGCTCGTGTCAATGATGTAGATGGTCTTCATCCGGGCTCCTTGTCCTTGGACTCGTTAATCATTGTAACCCCTTTAGAACCAGGCGGGGAAGTATCGGGTATATAGCTTGAAGTTTAGAATCTGGCTGGGCTGAGCGATTATAAAGGCGACAGAGGCGATCAAACCGGCCGCCGGCAGGAAGATGATCTGAGCTAGCAGCGTGCCGATGATCTTCCCGGCGACCAGATACCAAACCATTACTTGGACGTCGTGTTCGCTTCTCTCTTTGGAAATTGCCTGGTCGGTAATCAGGGCGATCATCGGATCGACCATAACGATTAACAAGAAAGTCGCGGCGACGTTTACCAAACCGCTCAAAGCGTTGGCGGTACTCCGCTGGTCGGGGATAAGCGCGCCGGAATATATCGTCGCCAGCACCCCGATCGTGTAAATAGCCACGACGATGACATTGGCGATCAAGAAACCTTTGGGAATCGTTGACTTCTCGTGCGCTTCGGGCCTTTTTATCATCGGCGAGCGCAATGAATCGGCGACAACACGATAGGTTCGGATTCTGAATACCCGCAGGAAAAGCCGCATAACCGACGGTTCCTTCTCGAATTTACCTAGGACTTTGGTGAAAATCTCGACGAAGGTCGGCACGAGTAGAGCGCCGATGCAGCTGCCGACAGTGGCGGCCAGAATAATCCAGCGGAACTCGTGCGCCAATCCGGTCAGGACTTCGGTTTTGGGCGCTGTTTGCATAGCCAGAACGGCGCGATCAACCAGACTGCCCGTTAAAGGAGCTTGGATGGTATTGGCGAAACGGGAAAGCAAAAGAAGGACGTTAAAAAGCGTCAGCGCGATGCCGAGTTTCCTGACCCGGACAGCTGAAATGCGGCTGCTGTAATAGAGAGCGTCAATACTGTGAATGACAGCGGTAAAAACGCAGACGATCGCCAGACGGACCAATTAGCTCTCCTTGGCTTTTTTTGTCTTGGCGGGTTTGGCCAAAGCCTCCACAACGGCCGTGTCAGCGGGAAAACTGTGCTCCTCAGCCGGGAAAGCGCCTGTCTTTACATCATTGACATAAGCTTCAAACGCCTGTCTCATCGCCGCGCCGAATTCAGCGTACCGCTTGCTGAACTTGGGCGTGAATTTCTCGAATAAGCCGAGGACGTCATGGGTGACAAGAACTTGTCCGTCACAATCCGGTCCGGCGCCGATGCCGATGGTCGGGATGCCGACGGCTTCGGTAACCGCCTTGGCGACAGGGGCCGGTATTTTTTCCAGGACAACGGCCGAAGCACCGGCTTTTTCGAGCGCAACCGCGTCGGCGACAAGCTTCTTGGCCGCTTCGACACCCTTGGCCTGCAGGCCGTATCCGCCGAAAACGTTAACCATTTGGGGCGTGAGGCCGAGGTGGCCGATAACCGGGACTCCCATTCCGACAATTCCGGCCACGGTCTTGGCGATCTCCTCGCCGCCTTCCAGCTTGACCGCGTCAGCGCCGGCTTCCTGAAGGAAACGCCCGGCGTTCCGCATCGCTTCTTTGCGGGAGATCTGATAACTCATAAACGGCATGTCGCCGATGACCATAGCCCTCTCAGCCGCCCTGACGACAGGTTTTGTGTGGTGGATCATATCGTCCATGGTAACGGGGATAGTGCTGTCGTAACCGAGCACGACCATGCCCAACGAGTCCCCGACCAGAATCATGTCGATACCCGCGGCGTCTAAAGCCGCGGCCGTCGGAAAGTCGTAGGCGGTCAGCATGGTCAGCTTCTCGCCCGTGTTCTTGGCTTCCTTAAGATAATTTACGGTGACTTTGTTGGCCACAGATTTCACCTCACAACAATCACTCATAATTCTAGCCTATTCGACGGCGGCGTCGGGGGTTTCCAGCAATCTGTTCAACTCCATGGCCGTGTTCTCGTCAACCGTTCCTTTTTCCACGGCGACGCGAACCGTATAGACGCCCATTTCCCGGTAGGCCGGCAACGCCCATTCCGCCGTCCGCCGCAAAGCCTCAATATGTCTGGCGACCGTCCCAATGTCGCCCCTGGCTATCGGCCCGGTAAGCGCCGCCGCCGGCCCGTAGCATTCGATGTTGGCGACCGTGCCTTCCAGCAAAGGCGCGAACGCTTTGCGCGCCATGTCCGCCTCTATCCCGATCTCGCCATATAGGCCTTGACCAAGATGAACCAGGCTGACCAGGTAGTTCGACACGACGCAGGCAGCCGCGTGATAGACGGCTTTGTCCTCGTCCTTTACCATAACCTTCTCGCCGCCCAAAGCGTTAATCATTTTGTCCGCTTCCGTCAACGCTTCACCCTCGGCCGTTACGCCGAAGACGCTGCCCGGCAGCCGTTCAATCGCGCTTTCTATAGTAGCGAAGGTCTGCATGGGATGAACGCTACCGATTCTCGCTCCGTAACGTTGGGCTGCGGCCAGGACACTTAGCGGCAGCGCTCCGCTCATATGGAAAACGATATCGTCGGCGTTAAAGGCGCCGCAGGCACCGATGTCGTCGCAGACTTCCTTAATTGAATCATCCGAGGTGGTTATAAAGATCAGATCGCCTAGGCGTGCGGCTTCGGCGATGTCGTTAGTCGCGCGTGCCTCAAGATAAGACGCGGCCCTCTCCAGACTGGCCTGCGTTTTGGCCGCAACCGCCGCGACTCTGTAGCCGCGGGATTGTAGAGTCGCGCCGACTGCCGTTCCAACGATTCCGGCTCCGATAATGGCAATCGGACGATCTCGCATTTGAAGCCGCCTTTGCCTAATACGACAAGGTCAACGTCCAGGCGATTATTATATCATAGTGATTTTCTTGCGCTGTCTTTCCAGTTGGCGACCACTACAGCGCTACGTAGCGCTGTAGTGGCTTTGAAGTGCTAATATCGGTTTATGAAAGTATGTAGCCTTCATCAATGGGACGTAAAGCCGAAAGAAGCGATTATACTGCAGCGGGAGTTGGCGGCGTCTGTTAAGGCGTGGCCGCCGCTCCCGCTTGATGAAGTTAGGCTGGTCGCGGGGGCGGATATTTCAATGGAGAAGCACGGTTCGACGGTTTTCGCGGCGGTTGTCGTTCTGTCCTGGCCTGGTCTTGAACTCGTTGAGGAAGCGACACACGTCGCTGAGGTCGCTTTTCCATATGTGCCTGGATTGCTGGCATTCCGGGAAATCCCACCGCTGCTGGAGTGTTTCAAAACGCTGCGGCGCGTGCCTTCCGCGGTTTTGGTGGACGGTCATGGCTTGGCGCATCCCCGGGGTATTGGTATCGCCTCGCACTTAGGACTGTGGCTGAATATTCCGACGATCGGCTGCGCGAAAACCTTGTTGACGGGAGCATATGAGGAGCCGGGGCGGCGCCGGGGTTCGGTTACGGCGCTGGTCGACAAGGAAGGGCATGAGATAGGCCAGGTTGTCAGGACGAAGGACAAAGTAAAACCGGTTTTTGTTTCGGTCGGTCATTTGATCGATTTAGATTCGGCCGTTGAGTTGACTCTGGCCTGCTCACCAAGATACCGATTGCCGGAGCCGACGCGCCAGGCCCATATACTAGCGAATAAGCTGAGGTCAGAGGCTAACACTCTAGTGCACTAGAGCACTGAAGTATTGGTTAGATTTCCTTGACGAAGCCGGTGTAGAAAGGTTTGAAGCCCATCGCTTGGTAGGCTTCAATAGCGGGGGTGTTGGTCAGCCAAGTCTCAACTCGCGCGGCGACACAGCCTTGCGCGGCAAACCATTCTTCGAGTGCTTTGTACAGGTCGCGGCCGACGCCATGGCCTCGGAACGATGCGGCGACGAAAAGAGCGTCAATGATACCCCATCTGCTGAGCTTAGCCGATTTATCGTCTTCGAAGTAGCCTTGGACAAACCCGGCCAGTCGGCCCGGGTCGGCCTCGGCGACGAAAAAACCTTTGGCCGGTTTAACCGCATCGGACAACCAATAATCAAGCCCGTTGTCGGCCAAAGCTTCAAAGCGGTATAGCTCTTCCGGAAGCAGGTCCTTAATCAGAGCCATGAATTCAACGCAAAGCCGTTTCGTCTCTTCATAGTCTTTTTCCCGATAAGGTCTGATAATCATTTCTGCTCCTTTTTGACATAACAATTATCTCCTAAAACTTGATACAACTCGAGCGTAACGCAAGCGGCGCCCTGTGGCCCCCTCACCTCAATCCTCTCCCCGCGGGTGAGAGGGAGTAATATTGATCGAGCGTGCAGACAATTCGCGTTCGAGCGGAGAGCATACAGGAATGAGTCATCCTGGGGCGCCCCGCAAATCCGCCGCAGGAACTGACTCGATGCTCACTTTACCGTCTATTCTCGTGCATGGTGGATCAAGAACAAGGCTAGAGGCGAGCTAACGGCGGCAGGACCCGCAAGCACTATTTTGGCCAGAGGAGACCGTGAGTCACTTTTATCTTACGGGTTTGACGGAAGCGGCTGCGACTTTGAATTCTGGGATCTTCGCGACCGGGTCAAGGGCCGGGTTGGTTAGGACGTTGGCCGCCGCTTCGGCATAATGGAACGGCAGATAGATTATCCCGGGCGGTATCTCTTTCGTTATGCCGGCGCGGACGGTAATCTTGCCCCGTCGTGTGGCCACCTCTACCTTAGCCTTGTTTTTCACGCCGTATTTCTTGGCGTCTTCCGGGCTGATTTCCAGGATGGCTTCCGGCGAGATTTTCTCTAAGCCCGCGACCTTACGAGTCATGGTGCCGGTGTGGAACTGGGCCAGATACCGGCCGGTCGTCAGGATAAGCGGATATTTTTTGTTGGTTGCCTCAGCCGGCGGCTTGTATTCTGTGGCGTGGAACTTGCCTTTGCCCCGGGTGAACTCAGTCATGTGCAGGATAGGGGTGCCGGGATGTTCGGGCGTCGGGCAAGGCCAGTGAATACCGCACGACTCGACTCGATGATAGTTGATGCCCCCATACTGCGGGGTCACTTTCGCTATCTCGTCGAACACTTCCGAAGCGGATTTGTATTTCATCGAGTATCCGTATTTCGTAGCCACCCGGCAGAGTATCTTCCAGTCGGATAGGGCTTGCCCCGGCGGGTTTATCGCTTTGCGGATGGGCTGGACCCGCCGTTCGGTGTTGGTGAAGGTGCCGGCTTTCTCGGCGAAGGTCGCCGCCGGTAACACCACATCGGCCAGCGTGGCGGTTTCTGTCAGAAAAATATCCTGAACCACCAGGAAGTCAAGTTTCTTAATAGCCGCCAGGGTGTGTTTCTGGTCCGGCTCGCTTAAAACCGGATTCTCGCCCATGATGTACATCATTTTAACGTCGCCTTTTAGCGCCGCGTCAAACATCTCAACAGCTGTCAGGCCTGGTTTGGAGGGCAGTTTACGTCCCCAGAAGCCCTCGAAGGACTTCCGTTTGGCGGGGTCGGAGACTGCTTGATAGCCGGGGTACGAACCCGGCAAGGCGCCGACGTCGCAGGCGCCTTGGACATTGTTCTGGCCGCGGAGCGGATTTACCCCGCTACCTTCCTTGCCTACGTTGCCCGTCATCATAGCCAGATTGGCTAGGGACATAACGTTGTCGACACCGGTCGTATGTTGGGTTATACCCATCGCGTAGATGATGGCCGCCCGGTCAGCGCCCCCATAGATCAGCGCCGCCCGCCTGATGTCGCCGGCCGGTACGCCGGTGATCTCCTCGACGTATTCCGGCGTGTATTTCTTAACCGCCTGCCTGACGGCGGCAATGCCTTCCGTTCTTTCGGCTATATAAGCCTCGTCGGCCAGACCCTCACTCATAATCACGTTCATAATTCCGTTGATCAGGGCAACATCGGTTCCCGGCTTTTGCGACAGCCAGACTTCGGCGTGCTTAACCAAAGGAGTCCGCCTGGGTTCCAGGACCAAAAGCCTAGCGCCACTCTTCTTCACCGCGGAAATGATGTTAAGGGCGAGAACGGGATGGGCTTCAGTCGTGTTGGACCCGATGACCAGGATTACCTCGGCCTCACCGATATCCTCCATGGAATTCGTCATCGCTCCGCTTCCGAACGCCGCGGCCAGACCGGCCACCGTAGGAGCGTGTCACAACCGGGCGCAGTTATCTATGTTGTTTGTACCAACTCCCGCGCGGGCGAACTTTTGCATAAGGTAATTTTCTTCGTTGCTGCACTTTGAAGACGAGAGAAAGGCAATCGAGTCGGCTTTATGTTCATTCTTGGTTTTTCTTAGCCTCTTTACGATCGTGTCGACAGCTTCGTCCCATGTTGCCGGAATAAGCTTACCGCCCTTCCTGATCAGGGGGTATGTTAAACGGTCCGGATGATTGACAAAGCCCAATCCGAACCGGCCTTTGACGCATAGAGAGCCCTTATTGACCAGCGTGCGCTCATCGGACACGACACGGACGATTTTTCCGTCCTTGACCTCAAGGGCAAGCTCGCAACCGACCCCGCAATAAGGGCAGGTTGTCATGGTCCTTTTTAGATCTTTACTGCGGCCCCGCCCTACACTCGCCTTTTCCGTCAGCGCGCCGACCGGGCATACTGACACGCAGCGCCCGCAATATACGCATTCCGTCTGCGGCAGCGGCTGATTGTTAGTCGAGGTAACCATGGTGTCGAAACCGCGTTTCATGTAATCAATTACATAGCAGTACTGAATTTCTTGGCACGCTTGAGCGCAGCGGTAACATTTTATGCACTTCTCAAAATCCCGGGTGATGAAGGGATTATCGTCATCAACCTCGTGTCTCTGTCGCCGGCCGCCGTATTCAGAACCGGTAATACCGTATTCGTAGGCATAGTTCTGAAGCGCGCATGACCCTGATTGCTCGCATGTCAGACAATCGAGCGGGTGGTCAGAAACAAGCAATCTCAAGACAGTCCGGCGCGCGTTCATTACCCGCTCTGAACCTGTGATTATTTTCATACCCTGTTCAACGGGCCTGGTACAGGCGGCAATAAGCGGACGGCTGCCTTCGCCCTCCAGCTCGATTAAACATAACCGGCAGGCACCGGTCGGTTTAAGGTGGGGGTGGGCGCACAAATGCGGGATTTCAACCCCGGCCTTGCCGGCCGCTTCAAGAATAGTCGATCCCTTGTTGGCCTTGAATTCAACGCCGTCTATGGCGATCGTGATTTTCCTTATCCGTTTAGGCACGCTGCACCGCCTTTACAGCCGGCTTGCGTTTGCAGACTCCGACCGGACATCGTTTGGTTTCAATATGCTCAATATATTCCTGACGGAAATATTTAATAGTCGAGAGGACGGGGTTCGGCGCGTTTTGCCCGAGGCCGCACAGGGAGGCGTCCTTGATCGTCTTGGCCATCGCTTCCAGCTTCTCAATATCGTCCATGTGGCCGCGCCCCGCGGCGATGCCCTCGAGAATCTCCAGCATCCGCGTTGTCCCGACGCGGCACGGCGTACATTTGCCGCAGGATTCGGCGGCGCTGAACTCCAGGAAATATCGGGCGATATCGACCATACAGGCGTCTTCGTCAAGCACAATGACGCCACCGCTGCCCATAATGGCCCCGATCTCGGCCAGCGAGTCGTAAGTTACGGGGCGGTCAAGATACTTCTCCGGTATACACGCGCCGGACGGCCCGCCCATCTGAACCGCCTTAAACGCTTTGCCGGACGCCATGCCCCCGCCGAGGCCGAAAATCAACTCCCGGAGAGTAATGCCCATTGGCACTTCGACCAAACCCGTGTTGTTAAGCTTTCCGGCCAGGCTGAACACCTTTGTGCCACGGCTGGTGCCATGTCCGTGGCCGGCGTAAACATGCGGTCCCTGACCGATAATAATCGGTACATTGGCAAAGGTCTCGGCGTTGTTAATCGAAGTCGGCTTGCCCCATAAGCCAGCTACCGATGGATAAGGCGGTCGCGACCTGGGTGTTCCTCTTTTTCCTTCAATGCTGGCAATTAAGGCCGTTTCTTCTCCGCAAACGAACGCGCCGGCGCCTTCCCGGATAAAAAGATCAAAATCAAAACCGCTTCCCAAAATATTCTTGCCCAAGAGTCCCATTGAGCGTGCGCTGTCTATGGCAATCGATAAGTGCTCGACGGCGATCGGATACTCGGCCCTGACGTAAATAAAACCCTGGGACGCGCCGATCGCGTACCCGCCGATGACCATACCCTCGATGACGCAATGCGGATTGCCTTCCATGACACCTCTGTCCATGAAAGCGCCCGGATCCCCTTCGTCGCCGTTGCAGATCACATATTTCTGCTTAGATTTCTCCTTACGCGTCAGCCGCCACTTCAAGAAGGTCGGGAATCCGGCTCCGCCGCGCCCCCGAAGGCCGGACGCTTCCAGCTCGTTGATAACGCCGTTCGGCGACAAGCTGGTCAGGGCCCTGGCCATCCCTAAATAGCCGCCTTTCTCGATATAATCTTCGATACGCCTGGGGTCGATTTTGCCCAGGTTCCTTAAGACGACTCGTTCCTGTTCCCGGTAAAACGGAACATCTTTGGCCAGCGGGATTGCCTCACCGGTTTGCGGATCTTTATAAACAAGACGGTCTATAATCTCGCCTTTGGCGACGGTCTTTTTAATAATCTCCGGGACGTCTTCAGGCCTGACTTCGATATAAAAAATCCCTACCGGATCGATGACGACCACGGGCGCCTGGGCGCAGAATCCGTGGCAGCCGGTTTCAACCAGAACCGCGCGGTCCCTAATCCCTGGTTTATTCATCAGTTTACGGAAAGCCTCCGCTACGCGGTCGGCACCGCGCGCCCGGCAGCCCGTCATACAGACACGGACGCGGATTTGGTCCGGCTTATGTTGCTCTTGTAATTGCCGGCGCAGAATCTCTAAATCGATTTTCTTCTCGAGACGTTTCATCCCTTGAATCCCTTAATGATTTCGACCGCTTTTTCCGGCGTCAACTTGCCGAAATACTCCTCGTCAATGGTTATAACGGGCGCCAGAAAGCACGAGCCCAGGCAGGCAACTGTTTCCACCGTAAACCGGTAGTCTTCTGTGGGCCCGTCCTCCTTGACCCCCAGTTCTTCACGAATCGCCGCCAGAACCTGCTGGGCGCCCTTGACATGACAAGCGGTTCCCTTGCAGATACGGATGGCATGCCGTCCCTGCCTGGCTAAGGCAAATTGTGAATAAAAAGTCGCTACACTATAGATTTCCGAGAGAGGTATACCGGTCCCCCGGCTGACTTTCTTTAAATCATCAGCCGGCAGGTAGCCTTTATCAGCCTGCAATTCCTGCAGAATCTGTATAAGAGCCCCGGATTTTCCCTCGTATTTCTCGAGTATAGCCGCGAGCTTCGCCATTGGCGCCTCCGGTTTAGTCGAGATACGATGGGGCGTATAGGATATTGCCTTGGAAGACCTCGACCGTCTTTAAAGTGTCTATCAACATTTTATCATTTGGATCCATGATTGCGGCATCGAGGCCTAGAGTCAACAGCGTACACAGCATCGTGCAATCGATAAGCGACTTAACTTCACCAAAAATCCCGTTGGAAATATTCGACAAGCCAACAACCGTTTTAAGCGGCGGATCGTTCAGCTGCCTAAACAATTTGATGGCCTCGAAAACCTGGACGGCCTGCTCCTGCGCCACCTTAACCGGCAGAATCAGCGGGTCAAAGTAGATATTCTCCACCGGGACGCCGTGCGTCATCGCGCCCGTCATAATATCGACAGCGATGGCCGCGCGTTCGTTGGCGTCGCGAGGTATTCCATTCATCATCGTTAAACCGATAATCTTGGAATCATACTGGGCGGCCAGCGGGAAATAGGCTTCTATTGTTTCGGGCAGACCGTTGACCGAATTAATCAGGGCTTGTCCCTTGTGGACCTTTAAACCCTCTTCGATAGCCGCTGGATTCATGGAATCCAGACAGCAGGGAATGTCGATTTCCGCTTGGATGGTTTGGACTAACCACGCCATCCGCTCCGGGCCGTCCTTGGCTTGGCCGATATTGATGTCCAGCATATTGGCGCCGGCGTCGACCTGCTTCCTGGCCATCTCCAGAATCGGTCCGGGATCCCGGTCCTTCATCGCCTGGCCGATTTTCGTATTGATGACGTTAACTTTTTCACCGATAACTATCATAAATCCTCCTTGGTAGCATAGAGCTCATAGCTTAGGGCCTAGAGTCGGTTCTTTGTCTTTGCTCTTTGCTCTCAGCTATACGCTCTTAGCTAATTGGGTCTGGGCAACAGGCCGGCGCCTTCCATTATGCCGGGAACAGCCTCTTCCCACTCGATAGCCATTACGTGGACCCCGGCGATGCCGGGAATCCCCTTCATCTTCTCGATAAGCTCGACGGCGATCTGGATACCCTCCGCTTTCGGATCCCGGCCGGCTTCCTTGGCCGCCGTCATACGCTCGATATATTCGTCGGGGACGTCCATCCCCGGTACGTTGCTCTTCATGTATTTGGCCATCCCAGCTGATTTCAAAGGCGAGATGCCGGCCATGATATATGCCCGTTTGTCCAGGCCGAGCGACCTGACCTCGTCCATCCACATGGCGAATTTCTCAACATTGTAAACGATTTGCGTCTGGATGAACTGCGCCCCGGCGTCAATCTTCTTTTTTAACCGTCTGGCCCTTGTTTCAAACGGATCGGCAAATGGATTCTCGGCCGCGCCGATGAAAATCATCGGGGGCACCTCCATCTCGTCGCCGTTGGCCAGTTTCTTATCGTCCCGCATGTCCTTTAGGATCTTAATAAGCGAAATCGAATCCATGTCCCAGACGCCCTTGGCCTGCGGGTGGTCGCCAAATATCTGATGGTCGCCGGTCAGGCAGAGGACGTTCTTGACTCCCAGCGCCGCCGCACCCAGGATGTCGCTTTGAATAGCCAAGCGGTTGCGGTCGCGGCACGTCATTTGGACGACCGGTTCCAGACCTTTTTCTATTAGCATAACCGCCGCCGAGATGCTGGACATCCGGACGATCGCGGTTTGATTGTCGGTGATATTGACCGCGTCGGCGTAACCTTTCAGGATGTCCGCTTTTTCCTTAACGACCGAAGCGTCGGCATTGCGGGGCGGACCCAGCTCGGCCGTCGCCGCGAATGTTCCCGATTCCAGAACCTTCTGTAGATTGCTTAGCGCCATATCCACCTCACCTTATGCCTTTACCTGGCGTGGACCACCGTGCCAGCTCGGCCGCCAGTCGCGGGCGGGCTTGATGGCATCCCAGTCTTCCCCGCGCTCCAAAGCCGTTAGCTTCTTAAAGATCAAGTCCCAACCACAGTCAATGTCCTTGGAAACCTCACATTTGCCGCCGGCCGAACCGCCGCAGGGTCCGTTCAGCATGGATTTGGAGCACCTGACGATGGGACAGATACCGCCGGTCTCGTCCAGAATGCAATCCCCGCAGGCGCCGCAATATTCCAGAAAAACACGGTCCGGCGAATGGCTGCCCAGCATCATCGTATTTACGCCCGGCAAGACCCTGGCGTTCGGGAATGTGTCGGCCAGCGTTTGCACACCGACCCCGCAAGAGAGAGACAGCACCGCGTCCGCCCAGTCGACATCTTCCTTCATCGGCTCCGTGTACTCGCCCTCGCACTGGCGAAGAGGCGTTAACTCTCTGATTTCCATATCCCGGCCGTCTTTTTTGGCTTTAAGCTTGAGTGCCGCGGCCAGTTCCGCGACCTCCTTGCTGCCGCCGGCGAAAGAAATCGTGACACAGGTGCCGCAGCCGCCGATCAACAGTTTCTTAATGTCCTTTACCATTTCCGCGATCTCATCGATCGGTTTGCGCTGGCCGACGATCATAAATACCTCTCCTTCAAATATATCTTATCTGAACTGCCAGACTTTAGTACTCTAAATCACTAAAGTCGTTTTATTTAGTCTTCTTTTATCTCTACAGAGTCCGGGTCAAATCCCAAACCGGATAGGGTGGCTTTCACCGAATCCACCCGGGCTTTCAATCGCTCGCGGACGTCGCCGGCCGCGGTCGATAAACCGAAGAAGCATCCGCCTTCGGGACATATCGCGATGACGACTTTCTCTGCCCCGTTTTCCAGGGCTTTATATATGGCAAGTTCGCTTACCTGCGCGGCGCAGGTTACCGGAATCCGCCCGGGCGCCGATATGGCTTCGCCGTCTTGCAGTCTGTTTAAGCAGAAGAATTCAACGGTCTTGTTCGCTGCGGCCGCGGCTTCTGCCAACAGCCGCTCCACCTGACCGCGGCTTAAGGTGATGGCCGACGCCGGACATTCGGTCACGCATTGGCCACAGGCCTGGCATTCCACCGTATCAATGACGGCGATGTTCTCCGCCCCGATTTTCGGAATCTCGAAGGGACAGACCCTCACGCAAGTTAAGCAAGCGATGCATTTGTCTTTCTCGACAACCGCCCCGGATAGACAAGCCATGCACCTTAAGGCTTCCCTGACGGCGCTTGTCTCGCTCAAGCCCGGCTCAAACAGGCCGAAGTCTTTCTTCCGCTCGGCTGCTTTCCTGGCCTCCGCCTTCACCCTGTCGCGCTTGGGGACCAGCGGCGTCATCCGCTCGGTCAGGTCGGACAGGCTCTCCGGCTCGTAGACCGCCTCTGTGTCTCCCGAAAGATAGGCCAGCGCTTTGGCCGCGGCGATATGGCCGCTTTGCACGGCTTTGATTGCGCTGCCCGGTCCTTCGGCAAACTCCCCGGCTGTAAAAACACCTTCTTTCTCCAGCTCAGAAACCTCCACTATCGTGCCCTGGTGCACGATAGTGTCTCTGGATTGGCCGATGGCGATAATAATCGTCTCACCCGCGATTTCCTTAAACTCGTTCTCGACGAATGTCGGGTTGAACCGTCCCTCGACGTCGAACACGCTGGCAACCGCCTGGCATTTAAGCCCGCCGACCGTTCCGCCGCCAGCCACCACTTCCGCGGGTCCTAGACAACAGTTCATGACGACGCCTTCCTCAACGGCCTCGTCGATCTCCCAGTCGTGCGCCGGCATCTCGTCCCGCGCTTCCAAACAAACCAGTTCGACCCGGCTGCCCAGCCGGGCGGCCGAACGAGCCACGTCTACGGCCACATTGCCGCCTCCGACAACAATTACGCGGTCTTTCAACCCCGGAGGGTTGCCAGCTTTAACCGCTTTTAGAAACGGGATGGCAAGCAGGATGTCGTCGCCGGCGGCCGGGAAAACAGGCAGCGAACGCGATATCGGTAAACCCGTCGCGACTATTACCGAGTCATAAGCGTTAGTGAGGTCGACCAGCTGAAGATTCTTCCCCAGCTCTTGGCCGTACTCGATTTTTACCCCGGCGCCCTTAATCAGATCGATGTCCCGATCCAGAGCCTCATCGGGCAACCGGTAACGGGGAATGGTCAGACGAAGCATGCCGCCCGCTTTTGGCTCCCGCTCGAAAACGGTCACGTTATGACCTTGCGACACCAGATCCTGCGCAGCCGTTAAACCGGCCGGCCCGGCGCCGATGACCGCGATCTTCTTGCCGCTTGCCTGGCCGCTCTTGGCTCTTGGCTCTTGGCTCTTGGCTTCGCCGTAAGTATACGCGGCGCGTTTAAGTTCCATAATGGAAACGGGCGCGTCCACGCTGCCGCGGCGGCAATCCTGTTCACATGGATGGAAACAGATATAACCGCAAGAGGCAGCGAAGGGATTGGTTAGCCGGGCGACATCATACGCCTCGGCAAACCGCCCTAACGCTATTAAACCTACGTAACCGGGGACGTCTGTAAAGGCCGGGCATGCACCACAGCAGGGAGCTACCATATTTGAATCTGGCATTAAGCCTCCTGGTGGGTTGCTTCGTCGTCGCTGACGCTCCTCCTCGCAATGACGGTATGACACGATTCATGTTTGCGTCTCGCGTCGAGTGATTCTGTCATTGCGAGCGAACACCAGTGAGCGAAGCAACCTCCCATAAACAGTCGTTTAGCTCCAGGTCTTCAGGAACGGCGGAATGTCCGCCGCCTCGCGAGGACCGACCTCGATCTTCCAATCCGACAGTTCATCTTCCAGTTCCCCGCTCATAGAAGCCAGATAACCGGGGATGACCAGCCGGCGGTGTTTGACCTTTTCCTCAATACCGCTTGACTTGATGAACGGGGTAATCTTCTCCGGCACAAACTTGCCGGCCGCCCAGGCGGTCATAACCGATAGGCCCTCCGTGTCCATAACACACAACCAGGAAGGAATCCGGCTGCCTTCCACCTCACCCGACACGATGAAATAGGTCAGGGAGAAGTTGGAGGTTATCATGACCGGAGAAGCGTCGGTCGGATTGCCAATCGGGTAGATGCCTTGTTTAACCTGCATCGGCCGCTGCGGGTCGGTATAGATGTTCTGCCTTAAAACGTACAGAGGCAGAGCCCGGGCCGCGTCCAAGTCCGACATTACGATTACGCTGCCGTATTTCAGAACATAGAGCCCGGCGATTAAGGCTTCCATCATCTTGTCGGCCGTTTCCTCGTTAGGAAAGACGATAGTCGGGTAACCGAGTTCGCGAACCTTCTTAAGAAGCGCCGCCCGGCGGATATAAACCAGCTTCTCCAGGGTGTCTTTCGGATTTCTGGTGCCGGGATCGATGACGATGTCTTTGATACCCTTGGCCATAACCTTCTTGGTGAGCTCGATTATGCCATCCAGCCCATTGCCGGATTTAACGGCCAGCGGAGCCTTGGCGGCCAGCGCCAGCTCCGCCATCTTGTCTACGTTATCCTCTGTCGCGACATAGACGAGAGGAACCGAGTCACCGGCGGCCTTCAAGCCGGCTTCTATAACAGCCGGGTCCTCGCTCATTAAAACCATTGCCGCGCCGGCCGATGAGGCCTTGGCGACCAGAGCCGCGAAGGCGTCGGGTTTCCCCGAAACCGACTTAACCGCGATCAAACCAGGTTTTAAGTCCTGCTCGATCCGGTTGAAGTGGCTCTCCTTGGTTTGCTTGATAAGCGCATCCGCCGCGGCAGCATCCATGGAGTCATCTACGACGGCCGCGAAAACGCACGGATTATAGAATGTTTTGTCGTGGCGGTAGAGAACGAGTTCCCCGCCTATTTTAACGGCGGCGTCGCCCGAGCCGATAGTGACGGCGCGGATCGGCGGCGCGCTGGCTTCGCTCAACGATTCCGCGGCTTCCTCTGAAAGATGAGGACATCCGGCCAGTTCCGCTTGTCCGGCCGCGATCTTCATCGCGAAAGCCAAACAAGTCGGCACGCCGCAGTCGCCGCAGTTCGTCTTAGGAAGTTGTTTGAAAATATCTATTCCGGTAAGCGCCATTAATCCTCCTTGTCAGCTTTGAGCCAAGAGTCAATCTGTTATTGTTGCTTCTCCATTCGCTCCGACCGATCTGTCGGAGCTCAGTCGAAGAATATTTATTGCTTTCTATACTATCCTCTATCTGCTCTAAGCTCATGGCTCTTTTGCTAATTGCTTCGCCTTATCCAATAATGGGGTTCATCTCGAGCGCCGGATGGCTGACCTGCGCCATGTGGTTCATGACTTCTTCCTCAGTCACGGCGATCGTCTCGTCACAGATTTTCTCGGCGAAGTCGGGCACTCCCATACTCTCCGACCTTTTCGCCAGTTGCGAAGCGAGCGCGTCCTTCAATTCCTTGGGCATCCAGACGATTCGCTGAAAACCGCCGTCCGCCTTGATAAACTTGTCGCTGGTAATATACTGGCGTCCTACTCCTAGAAAGCCCGGTGTCTGGGCCCCGCCGCCGACGCTGCCGGCCAGTGTGGAGAACTTCATGCCGATCGGCGTCTCCCCGCTGAACTCCCGGTTAACGATCATAACGCCGTTAGCCAGAGGCAGGATGGCCACGATGCACTCAAAACAGCCGCAGCTGGTTTCGGGATCTTCCATGATGGAGTAAGCGTTGATGCGCTCGACGCTCTTGTTTGTCTTCTGGTAAACGACTTCATTAACGCCGGCCCATTGGCCTTTCTCCGCGTCCAGCGTCTCGCCCTTGGTAATGGGCTGGTTGGCACCGGTCGGACTGATTTCAAACGCCGCTTTGGCGTCCAGCCAGTTGTAGGCGCCGCATAATCCCAGGCGCTCGGGCGATATAACGCAGACGTGATTCGGGGCAAAGCTCTGGCATAACGTGCAGGAGTAGAAGAGGTCGACGCTTTCATCGGTCAAGCCGGCTACGCGCTCGTCGCGGGCGACAAAGGCGGTCCTCGCCTCTTCCAGTACGTCCTTCATGGCCGCTTCGTCGGTGAATATCTTGATCTGAATTTTATCCACGATGGCCGGGAAGTCGTCCATAAGTTTCGCTTTTAGAATCTCGCCAAAATGCTCTATCTTGAAGCCCTTGTCCTTGGCGCCCTTGCTGATGCGGATCCAATTCATATCGCGCTGGCCCATATGCCAGATTCCTTCGGCTCCGTTGATGAGGTGGTGCAGCTGCCTCTCCAACACCGGCTCAAAGTCGGGCTGCATCTTCCGTCCGGCGACCTCGATCAAAATGCCGAGGGGATAAGCTCCGCCTTCCTCCATCTTGTCGATCTCCGGCCCGATTACTTCGATCTTGCCGTTCTCGACGTCGTCCATTTCTCGCATGCGCAGATACTCGAAAGCCGGCGACTTCTGCCCGCCGAACTGGGCGAACATCTGCTCTTTACGAATTCGCTCACCCTCGAAAGCCGGGCCGAACGAAACGGGGATCGGGATCTTGGTAATCTTGATTTTTAATCCCCGGACTTCTATCGCCGTGTCGACGATCTTGTCCAGCGGCACGTTGGAAACGACGTGTTCGTAAGTAGCGATTCCGGTCGGTAAGATCTGCGGGATGTCGGTGTCGGCAACGACCGGGAAGCCGAAGTTGATGGCACCCGCCGCCGTCGCGTATTTCTCGTCGTCGACCTCGCCCAAAGCGATGACAAAGGCGAAAACGCGGTTCTTGTTGTACATCAGGATATCGCGAGCTTCTTTCATTCCTCCCGGCGTAATGCCGCCGAAAGTCATGGCCGCGCGGGCAGCGACGCCGAGGGCGTAGATAGCCGCCGTGATGTCCCGGCCGAACGGAACCAGATATACGTCCCACCCCATCTGAACACCGGCTTCCTCAAGTTGCTCGGCCATAGTCTTACCGTCCGTTTCGCCGGCCATAAACAAAAGGATATTGCGCTCGCGCAGGTCGGTAGCCAGCTGGACGGCTTGTTCCGTCGTCGGGGCCGCGCCGACAACCGCCGCGAAACCAGGCATGCTGCCGTCGACCAGTTTAATTCCCTGCGTCCGGACGATGACATCGTCGGTGGCGCCCAACCAGATGCCGTCTACCGGGTTCGGGCCCATAACGTATTTCATCGCCTCGATGATTTCCTCGGCGAATAGCGTCGCCATACCGGCGTCCAGCGCCGGGCCCAGATACGGCAGCCAGACGCGCGCTGTCGGCTCGTCGGGCAGGAGCGCTTTGGCCTTCTCGATTATGGGTGGCAAATCGCCCAGAGTCTTACATTTCTGGCCTGTCATCGCGTAGATGACCGGCAGATAATAAGCGGTATCGGGCAGCGAGAACGGCTCGGCTTCGCCTTTAGCCTTTATCGCCTCGTCCAGCGCTTTCTCAGCCCGTCCGACCAGGGCGTGCGCGCCCCGAATGGCGGCTGATGCGATAATTTTCGACATTCTTTTCCCTCCCTAATTGACGGTTCCGGCCATAATTGCCAGGAACTGCCGTGTCAGCTCGACCGCCCGCGGATGACGCATAACCAGGATATTCGAGCCGGCCATAATCAGAGCGACCGCCGTCAGCGCTTCCCATAGGATGCCGCGCGTTTCGGCGTCGCCCCAGGCGGGCTCGTCCGCCTCCGGGGTTTTGACTTCTTTCGTCTTCCAGACTTCCCGGCCGATTTGATTGATTATCGGCATCTGCGTCATCGAGTCGCTCTGCGTCAGCGCCGCGATGCGCAAACGTTCCATGATGGAATAGACATATTCCAGACCGTAGCCCAGCGCGCCGGTCGTCGGATCGATGATTATCCGCTCCGGCGCCAGTCCGAACTGGGTGCATAATATGTTCAGCTGCTTGGCCATGTTTACGTCAATCGGCGAGTGCGGCGCGCCCAGGTGGTCGAACCCGAGGGCGGCGGCGGCGACCGTCTTATAATTTTCTTCCTCGATCGGGCCGATTAAGGCCTTCTTGCCCTGGCAGGCCTCGGCTGCTTTCGGCATGACCTCGGCGTCTTTGTCAGCGTTGGCCGTGCCGTAGACGATCAGGGGAATCTTGATCGCGTCGGCGACCGCCTTGACGACAGGCGCGATCTCATCGCCGGTCTTGTTCTCGGCCGACGGGTTGGTCGACGCCAGCTGCAGACAGATCATGTCGGCTTTATATTCGTCCTGGCATTTGACCGCCCACTTAACAGGGTCGTCCATGACGTCGGCGTAAGGCTTGATGGCCGCTTCCGGCCAGTCTTCCGGCTTGGCGTCGTAAACTTCGAGCGCGATAACCGGGGCGTGCGGCGCCTCTCCTTCAAACAGATACATCGGCAATCCCGTTTCGCCGCCAACAATTACCTGGGCGCCGTCCGGACCGATGACAGCCTCTCTTATTTTTCCGTTATAGGTTTCTTTCACTTCCATCAGTTCCTCCTCGCACGTAGAAAAGTGCTCGTCGTTCAGTGGTTAGTAATTAGTTGTTGGCGGTTAGTATTCCAACAACTAACTGCCAAATACTAACTACTCGCGGCCGCCTTGCGGGCGGCTTCGAGAGTGTTATACATCAGCATGGCCACGGTCATCATGCCGACGCCGCCCGGCACCGGGGTGATGGCGCCTACCTTGCCAAAGACTCCGTCGTAATCGACATCGCCGACGACTTTGCCCTCGGCGTCCCGGTTTATGCCGGCGTCGATTACCGCGGCTCCTTCCTTGACCATATCGGCCGTTATCATCTTGGGTTGACCGATGCCAACAACCAGAATATCCGCCCGGCCGGTATGCGTGGCCAGGTCTTTCGTCCGGCTATGGCAAATCGTGACCGTCGCGTTGTTCTGCATGAGCAGGATGGCGGCGGGTTTGCCGACTATATTGCTCCGGCCGACGATGACCGCGTCCTTGCCCGAGATATCAATCCCGACGCGCTGCAGAAGAATGATGATGCCGTGCGGAGTGCAGGGCAGGAAACAATCCTTCCCGATAAGCATGTTACCCACGTTGACCGGCGTAAATCCGTCTACGTCTTTCTTAACGGAAATGGTGTCGATGACGCGATCCTCGTCTATGTGTTTCGGCAGCGGCAGCTGCACCAGCAGGCCGTGGATGTTTGGGTCGTCGTTAAGCCGGTTGACCAGCGTGATTAGCTCTTCCTCGGAGACATCGGCCGGGAGCTCGTGTTTCTCCGAGTAGATGCCCGTCTCTTCACATGCCTTCTCTTTGTTTCTGACATATATCTGGCTGCCCGGGTCCTCGCCGACAATGATGACCGCCAGCCCCGCGGTGACTCCTGTTTCTTTTTTAAGTTGGGCGACACCTTCCGCCACTTCCGACCGGATGTCAGCCGAAATCTTTCTGCCGTCGATTACCGTGGTCATGAAACCTCCTTGATAATGTTTGCAGCCGCTTCTAAAGCGAGCGAATCCGCCGGCAGGTCGAAGAACGAACCGCCGGTGATGTCCAGTTCCGCGATTTGCTCGTCGTACGGTACTACACCGATCAGCGCCAAATCCTGTTCTTTCATAGCCTCAATAAGGACAGGGTTCAGACTGTCGGGTTTGGTGCCGGCCGGCAAACGGCCGATGACCAGGTATATCTTGCCGACGTTCATGTCCTCTTCACGCGCCAGATCGCGCACGCGGGAAGCGGTTAAGATGCCTCTTATGGTCGGGTCGGAGCAAACCAAAAGCGTGTCCGCGCCCTTGCTTGTGCGACGGGACAAATGCTCTAAACCAGCTTCATTATCCATTATGACATATGGATAGTTGTCGGCGAGTACGTCCACGTATTTTCTCAAGACCGAATTGACATAGCAGTAACACCCGCTGCCCTCGGGACGACCCATGACCAGCAAATCAAATCCTTCGCCTTCTGTAACCGCCTCTTGTACGCGATATTCGATAAACGTCTCTTTCGGAATGCCGGTCGGGATGGCCGCTATGTTTCGCCGCGTATCTTCGCGAAGCTCGCCGATCGAGCCGGCCGGCGTAACACCCAAAGCCTCGTGCAAAGTCGCGTTGGCGTCGGCGTCGATTGCCAGCACAGGCTTCTTGCCCTGTCTTATCAGCGAGACAATCATCAGCCCCGCCAGAGTCGTCTTGCCGGTGCCGCCCTTACCGCTAACCGCGATGCGAACTCCCATTTTTACCCGCCCATCTTAGACGCGACCGACGGGAAGAGCCCCTTGTTGGTATGCGGCAGAAACAGGGCGGCGACATATCCGTCCATAAATTTATTGTTGGTTGAAAGGTCGATATAAGTCATCCTGGCTGCTGTCTCCATGATCTCCTGTTGCTTAGCCCGGGAAACCGCCGACATGTGCGCGCCCCAGAGGCTGCCGTTGCCGATAAAGACAAACTTCTCTTCGGGCAAGTCCGGCAGGAGGCCGATGGTGACGGCTTTGGCGGCGTCCAGGTGTTTGCCGAACGAGCCGGCGATAAAAAATGCGTCGATATCGTTTAGCGAGACGGACACGCTGTCCAACAGAATCTCGATGGCGGCGAAGACGGCCGCTTTGGCCCTCATCAGGTTGTCCAGATCGCCTTCCGTGATGACGATATCTTGTTCGGCGCCGTCACCGGCCGCTTTGGCCAAAACATATTCCGGCCCTTGCTTCCCGACGCGCGTCCGGTCGGTCTTCAGGTCGACGTTTATTTTTCCCTTGGCGTCCACCACGCCCGCCAGGAACAGCTCGGCCATAGTGTCTATCAAACCGCTTCCGCAGATGCCAAGCGGACGCCCCTCGCCAATGGTTTTAATCATCGGTTCGTAGGTGGAGGAATCGATGCGCACCTCCTCGATGGCGCCGGTTGTCGCCCGCATCCCGAATCTGACGCCGCCGCCTTCGAAAGCCGGGCCGGCCGAGCATGAGCATGAGGCCAGAAACTCCCTGTTGCCCAGGACCATCTCTCCGTTCGTGCCGACATCGATGTACAAGGATAGCTTGTCGGATGTCGGGATTCCCGCCGCGACGACGCCGGCTACGACGTCCGCCCCCAGGTAGGAGGCGACGCAGGGTAACGGATGCAGATATGCGTGAGGACCCAGGTCGATACCGAGCGAACTTGCCGGCAGCCATGAAAACTCGGTCGCCGTCGGGATGTACGGTTCTTCCCGGAGATATTTTGGATTCAAGCCAAGCAGAAGATGTTCCATGATCGTGTTACCAGCGGTATAAACGGCGGCTATGTCCGACGCTTTGCGCCCCGTCGCGGCCAAAAGGCGTTTTATCGTTTCGTTGATGGTATCCGCAACGAGCTCCTGTAATCTGGCCAGGCCGCCCTTCTTCTGTGAAAACACAATGCGGGAGATGACGTCCTCACCGGCGGAAATCTGCCGGTTGTAAGCCGAACTCTCCGCAACCGCCTCTTTCGTGTTCAAATCGAGTAGTTTTGACACGACCGTTGTCGTACCCACATCGATCGCCAGCGCCAGACTGGAAGCGCTTGTATCGCCGGGTTCGACCGCGGTAATCAAAGCTTCGCATAAACCGTGCCTGACGGTCGCCGTGGTCTTCCATTTGCCGGCACGGATAACCTCGGCCAATTCAGCCAGGGCGGGCGGTTCGGCGATCGTGCGCCCCTCGACTCCGGCGCGGTTGAGCGCCCGGCTTAGACGGGATAGATCGCTCGAGTTGTCGTCCAGCGACGGCGGATTCATCTCTACGAACACCTTGGCCACCGGCGGATCAAGCCGGACGTCGTCCAGACTCTCGGCTTCTTCCTCGGCGCTCATCATGCGGCCGTAGGTAATCCCTTCTTCCGCTTCTTCAGGCACAATGCCTAACCGCGTTTCCGGGGGCACCAGGATTTTAAGATCGGATTCAACGCTCGTCAGACAGGCGAGGACATAACCCTTGGCGGCGTCTTCCTCGCTTATCTTCGGGGTTTGCTTGGTGACTATATCGCCGGCGTCGACGATTATCCGGCATTTCCCGCACGTCCCGTCCCCGCCGCAGGTCGCCGTTATATGCACGTCAGCCGCCATGGCTGCGTCAAGAACGGTTTCGCCGGCGGCAACCTCGGCGATGCGGTTATCCGGATAGAACGTTACCCTATGTTTTTTCACGCGGTACTCCGCTTAGGCGTTAAAAGAGACCGATCACTTTCCCGTCGTCGTCGAGATCAATCTTTGTTCCGGCCGGTACCGATGGAAGGCCGGGCATGGTCCTCATCTCGCCGCAAAGCGGATAAAGGAACCCGGCGCCCATCGCTGCCCGGACGTCCCTGATGGGCAGACGGAAATTGCTGGGCCGCCCTTTGACCGTCTGGTCGTGCGAAATCGACAAATGCGTTTTAGCCATACATACGGGCACATTTGTATACCCGAGATCGGTATAAAGCTTGATCTTCTTCTCAGCTACCGGGGAATAATCGACACCGTCGGCGCCGTAGATCTTCATGGCGACCGCCTCGATTTTATCCTTGATGGGAGCGTCCGTCGCGTAGGTAAATTTAAAATCGGACGGTTTCTCGGCCGCGGCAGCAACAGCCTTGGCGAGTTCCTCGCCGCCCGCGCCGCCGTTGGCCCAGACCTCGCTCGGCACCGCGTCGTCCGCCCCGGCCGCTAAGGCCATGTCGCGGACCAGCGCGATCTCCTTGTCTGAGTCATAGGTAAACCGGTTGACCGCGACCACGACCGGAACGCCGAAAGATTTCATGTTTTCAATATGTTTGACCAGGTTGGCGCCGCCCTCGGCCAATGCCTCCAGGTTTTCCTTGACCAGTTCCGGATCCAACGGCCGGCCGGCGACGACGGTGAAACGGCCGCTGTGCATTTTAAGCGCTCTGACCGTCGCCACGATGACGACCGCGTCCGGCGTCAAGCCGGAATACCGGCACTTGATGTTCATGAACTTCTCCGCGCCCATGTCCGCTCCGAAACCGCTTTCGGTAACGACGTAGTCGGCCAGCTTAAGGGCGATACGGTCCTCGATGATCGAGTTGTTGCCCTGGGCGATGTTGGCGAACGGCCCGGCGTGGACCATGACCGGATTCCCTTCCAAATCCTGGATAAGGTTCGGTTTGATCGCGTCGCGTAAAAGAACAGCCATGGAACCGGCCACTTGCAAGTCCTCCGCGGTCACCGGCTGGCCGTCGTAAGTGAAGGCGACGACGATCCGGCCCAGACGGGCACGCAGGTCTTTCAAGTCACTGGCCAGGGCCAAAATAGCCATAACCTCTGAGGCTACTGTTATATCGAACGCGGCTTCGCGGGGCAGGCCGTTCTCTTTGCCGCCGAGACCGATGACGATGTGGCGAAGCGAACGGTCCGAAACATCGACCACGCGCGGCCAGAGGATGCTCAGAGGATCGATATTGAGTTTGTTGCCCTTGACGATGCTGTTATCCATAAACGCGGCGCAGAGATTATGCGCCAGCCCGACGGCGTGAACGTCACCGGTGAAGTGAAGGTTGAAGTCTTCCATCGGAACACACTGAGCGTACCCCCCGCCGGCCGCGCCGCCCTTGATGCCGAAAACCGGTCCCAATGAAGGCTGCCTGATGGCGGTAATACACTTTTTGCCGATGCGGTTAAGAGCCTGGCCTAATCCGACCGTCGTAACCGTTTTGCCTTCGCCCAGCGGCGTCGGCGTAATCGCCGTAACGTCAATATATTTGCCGTTGGGCCGGTCTTTCAACCGGTCCATTACTCCCAGAGCTATCTTCGCCTTGTACTTGCCGTACATCTCGATGTCGTCGTCCCCGAGGCCCATTTTCGAGGCGATCTCGGTAATCGGCAGCATCTTCGCCGCTTGGGCGATTTCCAGGTCTGTCTTTACATCAGCCATTCCTTCCCCTTTCAAACATTTGAGAGTCCGATTCTAAGCCAAAAAAGTTGTCCGTTCATCTTACTTAAAGCAGGTGAGAGTGTCAAGACAACATTGAAGCCTGGGCCGTAATAAGAGACCAAAAAACCGTCTCGCTCATTGGCGGCCGCTCTTGGGGTCAGGGCTCATTTCCAAATATGGGGGCTTCTGTTGAACTTTTTATATGAAAAGGCAGAAGAAATGTCAGTATTAATTAGTAGACAAGATTGCTGTAAAATGTTAAGATACGAGCCCTGACCCCGTATTTTACGTGTTTACGTTTTAGCAAAAGGAGGCCCCGTGTTTGCCGCAACCCCCGCCCTGGCCTTGCTGGCCCGTTCATATTTCCCGACGGCTTTCCTCCCGCGCGGCAACATATGCTGCTGCGGTGGTCCCAGCGTGCTGACCGTCGTTGTTGTGGCCATAGTCATCGTGCTCGTCGTGCAGAGCCAGAACAAGAAGAAAGGCTAAGGAAACCGATATGCCGTTAATCAGAATCGATATGTGGGAAGGCCGAGATCCGGCCACCAAAGAAGCCATCGTCAAAAGAGTGACCACCGCCGTCGCCGAGGAACTCGGCATCTCTGAGAAGCATGTTTGGGTGATACTGGACGAGCAGCCCAAAGTCAACTGGGGCATCGGCGGCACAATGGGTCCCGATCTCAACACGAAGGATTAGCTTGGCTAGAGATACGGAAGATACCGTCAGCGTTTTTACCGCCAAAGACATCGTGGAGGCTCAAATGATTCAGGGCGTCTTGGAGGAAAGCGGGATAAAGGTCCTGATGCATCCTTACCAGGACGATAACTTCCCCTTTAGCGGCGGGCCGTTTGCGGCCGGCACTTGGGGAGAAATCAACGTGTTGGAGGCCGACGAGGAGAAAGCCCTTGAGATAATCGAAGATTATCTCAAGAAGCTTAAATAGGTCATCCTAAGATCAATCCAATGAATCCAGTCGATTGCGCCGCGGCGGTCGCCAGGGAAGCCGGAGGGCTTCTCATGACCTATACGGCGGAAACAAAGGACGTTCGCAAGAAGGGCGCCGTCAACCTGGTGACGGCGGCCGATATCGCCTCGCAAGAGTTGATTATAGCGAGGTTGAAAGCCGCGTTCCCCGAACACGGCGTCCTCGCCGAGGAAGATGTTGCTGGGGTCAGGCCCCAAACCGGACATGGGGTCAGGCCCCAAAACCAGGACTTCGGTAAGGGGCCTGACCCCAAGCCTGACCCCAAGCCAAACGAGTACCTGTGGATCATCGACCCTTTGGACGGCACGACCAACTACTCACACGGGTACCCGGTATTCGGCGTGTCAATCGCTTTGGCCGTGAACGGCCGCATAACGGTTGGCGTGGTCTTCAACCCGAATTCAGGGGAATTGTTCGCCGCGGAAGAGGGACACGGCGCGACATTGAACGGCTTGTCCATTCACGTCTCAAAAACCGCCGAGGTGAACGACGCGTTAATAGCTACCGGCGTGCCATACTGGATTCGCGAGAAACCGGAGGGCATTATGGCCAAGTTCAAGGCTTTCTCGGTTCGCGCTCAGGGTGTCCGCCGGGCCGGCGCGGCCTCACTGGATATGTGCGAGGTCGCCTGCGGGCGCGCCGACGGCTTTTGGGAAGAAGGCCTGGCGCCCTGGGACACCGCGGCCGGTTCCTTGATCGTCGAAGAGGCCGGAGGCCGCCTATCCAACCTTACCGGTGGCGTCTTCGATATCTACGAACCCGAGGTTTTAGCCAGTAACGGCCTGGTCCATATGGAAATGCTGGAAATCCTCCGTCACGCCAGACACGAACGAATATAACCGTCTAAGGGAGGTCCGGTGATAGCCGGGATAGCCTCGTTAGTAATCGGGTACTTATTGGGTTCGTTCTTGCCCGCGTATTTTATCGGGCGGGCCAAAGGCGTTGACATTCGGAAAATCGGCTCCGGAAACCCTGGTACCATGAACACTTATCATCAGCTCGGTTTGCCCGCCGCGGTCGCGACCGCTTCCTATGACGCGCTTAAGGGCCTGGCTTCCATGGGCGTCGCCTACGCTCTCCACGCGCCGACCCCTTATATCTACCTCGCCGGCTTATTCGCTGTCGTCGGACACTTGTTTCCATTTTACCTGGGATTCAGGGGCGGGCAAGGCGCCGCGGCGTCGGTCGGGATGCTTCTGGCCGCCCTGACCGTGCTGCTGAGAAACGGGTGGCTGCCGCTGATCGATCTGGCTTTCTTGACCGGTCTGACACTTGCCCTCGCCATCGTTTTTCGGCGCGGCTCCGTCATCGGACCGGTCGTTCTGCCGCTACTGGCTTTCTTCGTCTTCCTGAATTGCCCCTCGACACCTTTAAGTTGGTTCGTCGCCGCCCTCGTCGTCCACATTACCGTTGTCAACATTTACCTTGACTACCGCGACAAGCCGACGGTCAAATTGAAACCGGAGACAACGGCGTCGCTCAAACACCTTCGCGTCTTGCTGCGGCCGGCCGCAATCTCGTTCCCGCTGCTCTACTTGGTCTATCCCCGACAAGTCCTGCTCCTGCTGATCGGCTCTGTGGCGTGCTTGTTTATTCTTGTCGATATTCTCAGGTTGAGTTCGTCCCGCTTGAACTTGCTCGTTTTCAGGTGGCTTCATAAGTTTTTCCGGGAAAAAGAGCGGGCGACCTTCTCCAGCGCCACCTTGTTTCTGGCTTCTTCTTTCCTGGTCATTCTCCTGTTCGACAAAGCGCTGGCCACATTGTCCATAGTTTTTTTGGTTTTCGGCGATCTGTCAGCTAAGTTTACGGGGCTGGAGCACGGGCGCTGGCACCTCTTCGGAAAGACCCTGGACGGCACATTGGCGTATGTGGCGACCGCCCTGGTGTTTGGATATATCTGGTCGCTAATCGTTCCCGTCCCGTTCTACCTTGTCGTCATCGGCGGCGTGGCCGCCGCGCTGGCCGAATTGCTGCCCCTTGGCGTAAATGACAACTTCGTGATTCCCCTGGTCAGCGCGGCCGCGATGCGCGCGATCCAGATTCTGCTATAATAAACACAAGCTTAAAGCTTCATGATTATGACTATTTATCGCATCACTGGACTATTTGCCAGCAGTTACCTAATAGAAAAAAGCAAGCGGCTTTTCCTCGTCGACACCGGTTTCCTCGGCTTTCATCGGGACATTCTGAAAACCATCAGGCACATCGGTCGCAAACCTGACGACCTCGAGCTCGTAATCCTCACGCACGGGCATCTGGATCATTGTGGCGGCTTGAAAGGCTTGCGCGAACGGACCAACTGCCTGGTGGGCTGTCATCCTCTGGACGCCCCGGGGGTCGCCGGCGGCGGCAAAACCGTGTCGCCCGGCTTGACCAAACCCGGTAAGTTCCTTGAGTTTCTCTCCGATATCTCTTTGCCATTCTTTTGGAACAGGGGTGTCCAGCCGAACCTTAGTTTGACCGACGGCGCGTCTCTTTCCGAGTTCGGCCTACCGGCGCAAATCATCCACACGCCAGGCCACACCGCCGGCCATATATCCGTTCTTCTAGAAGACGGCCGGGCTATCACCGGGGACCTGGTTTTAGGCAAGACATTTTTCTGCCGAAAGCCCTCCTCCGGCTCCATGGCCCTGAACACGGCCGACGTGCGCTTGAGCTGGTTAAAGATCATCAAATCAGGAGCTCAACGACTATTTCCAGCCCACGGCGATGCGTTTTCGATTGATGAGCTTAAAAAGCTTGCCGCTCTGTAAGAAACTACGTAAGAACTCTGTGTAAATATTCCTAAAGCCCTCCGCCAACGCGACCGATATAGGTAGTGTAAGACACGGTAGCTTGAGAATCTTATTGTCTCTCCCGACAAAGGCAAAGTCTGAGAAATCAGACGGCGCAAAGTCACGGGCCCTCCTCTCCCCAGAGAGGGCAGCCGGACCGCCGAAGGTGAGAATCAGGTCAGAAAAGAAAAACCCAGAAACTCTCGGACCTGCTCTTTAAAGGGAGAACCCTAAAAGAGCAGGTCTTTTATTTTGACCTGAAGGAGTGAGAAAAATGAAGAAAGCAACCTTCCCGAGAATAGCAGCACTGTTCACAGCGATAATCGTCGGCTTGGCGACGATAACGTTCGCAGCCGCGGCGGCTGACTACGAAACAAAAGCCCCCGCCGGCCCGACAGCCCCTGTGTCATCCTTAAACAAAACGGTCAAAATCGACGGGTACAACCCGATGGAAACGGCGGTCGCCAACTATATGGCCAAGAAACAAGCTGAGGAAGCGGCTAAGGCGGCCGAGGTTCAGGCAGCGGCCGAGGCGGCCAACCGTCAAGCGGCCGTAGGCGGCGGCGGGAACAGTTCCTCGGGCGGCGGCGCGACTTATGCCGCGGCGGCCTCTAACAACGAGGGTGAGGCTTGGGCAATCCTTAGCGACCTGATCGCCCAGTACCCCATTCTTCAAGGCGCCAGTGTCGCGTTCGGCGACGCTCAGGGCTACGAAGCCATCTCCTACTACAAGAGCGGCTACATAGTCATCAGCCCCACGCACACGTACTCATTGAGCACGCTGATTTATCACGAAGCAATGCACATTATCAATTACCGGCAGTCCGGGCAAACCTCCGAGTAACCGGAACGGCCAAACCGATAAGCAATACCGCTAACGCAGCCAGGAGCAACCCGTCGGCGCTACCGTGCAGAGGCGGGTTGCTCGGTTTTTGCGCGTCATGCGCGCTGGCTGCGTTAGCTATTCTGGCGTGATATAGACCGCCGGTATATGGCAAAGGCTCTTTCGGAGTAAACGGCAAGAACGGTTTGTCGTTGCCGAAGTCGGCAATCTGCGTAATAATATCGCCGTTTATGTAGGTCAATACCACCTTGCGCTTGATAGGTGTCGTATTGCTCCATTCCGGACTGTTGATCGTTTCAGACACGTAGTACGTGCCGGGCAGCAGGTTGTCGAACAGATACCCACCATCAGGTCCCGAAAGCTGCGTCGCCAGAACGGTGAGGCCGTCCGAGGCGTATAGGGTGACGGTCCACCCGGATAGACGTTGTTCGCCTTGATCGATGATCTGGTTGGCGTTAATGTCGTACCAAACCGTACCGATTATCTCGCCAATCGCGTGGTTGCCGAAATTAACGTTCGCGACCGTCTGATCAGGCAGTACCGTTACCACGTGATAGTTGGGATCCGTTGGATAGGTCTGCGCCCAACCGTCTTGACTTGGGTGATGAATCTCCTCGAATACTTTGTATGTTCCCGGCGGGACGTTGGCGAATGTATACGCGCCACCGGTTCCGGTGATTGTTGTGGCTGTATATGCCACACCCTGTATTTGTGAAGGTCCGGGGATATCAAATAAGTCGATAGGCTCAAGTTTAATCGTCCAGCCGGATAGACCAGGTTCGCTAGTATCCCACGTTCCGTCAGCATCGATATCAGCCCATTTGAAGCCATTTATCGTGCCCGCTTGCCATATCTTTATGGCCTCGTTGCTATTGAACGTAGCCAGCGCGCCGCCGATGGTCGTGTTGTAGGTTGCCGTGAGCTTGCCTGTGCCGGCTGTTCCGCCGCTTTGCGCCCAGACTATAAAGGTACCGTCTGCCTCCGTTTTGCCGGAGTTCAGCGGTGGGGCAATTCGATACCCGTCAGCGTCGTCGATGGCGAATACGCTGCCGTGCAACGTATAGGCGATGTTGACTATTTCACCGGCCGCGGGATCCCAGGTACCCGACAGTCCGTCGGCAGCGTTGTCATTGACGCCATCGTCGACTATCAGCTTGACCAGGAAGTCGTGTGGCTCGTTGACCGGGTTGGTCGCCAAAGCCGGCTCGATTGTCAGTTGATAGTTGATCCAGTTCTTGTAGGCGTCAGGATCCGTCGTTATGGACAGGTCGGCGTGGCCGAGCGTGTAGTTGTAGTCAGCATAGAGAATGGCCATGCCGGGAGTCGGGCTGGTCGCGTAGACGTATGCATACCCGCTCGGATTGGTCGTCACTGTAGCGGAAGTCGTTGTACCCGGTAGATAGCTCACGAGTTTCGCCGCTCCGTCCTGACCCCAACCGGTCAAGTACCCGGCCGTGCTAGCGGCGTCTAGGGCGACGTTAACGGAAGCGCCCGCCACACCTGCCGTAGTCGTTCCGTTTTTCTTAGTCAGGTAGATGGTGAACTCGTGCTCCTGGCCGACGCGGTTAACGGCTTCGGCCGGGCCCACGGTGATTGTGTATTCCACGACCGTCGTGTCCTCCAGGTCGAAGTTGTTGCCCAAGTTCGGGTCCGGAGTGTCCGAGGTGACGTCAACCCGGTTCGTGAAGACACCTAGCGGGGCTGTCGGAGCAACAGTGCCCCTGACATAGAACGTGTACTGTCCGCCCGCGGCAAGGCTTGGGACCGGGGCAAGAGTCGCCCATGGCTGCCAGCCCGCTTCGATTGAGGGATCTCCCAGATTGAACTCGAGATTCGTCAGGACGGCCGGAGCAGTATCGGTGACTGAGACGTTCAAGGCTGTGCACTCGCCCAGGTTGCTGACGGTGAGCTCATAGACCGCCTTCTGCCCGGCTTGGACCTCATTGTAGTTATATGGCGCTGAGCCGAAGTGGAAGACGTCGGTCTTCTGGATGGTCAGATCGGCCCGCGCGTTGCCGAAGTCGAGTCCGGTAACGTCCGGCGTCGAGCCGGAGACTGTCGCCGTGAAGTATTCGGGAGCCGTCGGGTACGTCTGTTCCCAAACGCCCTCGAGTACCTCGTAGACCTCGTAGGTACCGGCGCTTAAGTTCCCGATCTCATAGTAGCCGGAAGCGTCGGCGAGGTCCGTGGGTTCGCCCGCGTCATAGGTTCCGTTGTCATTCTGGTCGATAAAGGCCCGCCAGTTTTCCAAGCCCGGCTCGCCGGCGTCATACGTACCGTCTGTGTTCGTATCCTGACGGATGTGTCCGGAAATCGTACCCGGCGTCCATTCCTTCTCCGCATCCGGATCGGAAATTACGGTCAGGCTGGCGCCGGCCAGGTTGTAGTCGTAGTTCGCGGAGAACTCGGCTGTGCCCGGGTCCATGCTGACCGCGTAGACGTAGATATAACCGAACGCGTCGGTCGTCAGAGTGTCCGACATGGTCGTACCCGGAGCGTAGGTTCCGGTCTTGACGTGCGTCGCGCCGTCATAACCCCATCCGGTCAGATACCCGGTCGTGCTGTCCAGGGAGACCTGGACCTGCGCGCCGGCGACATCGGTAACCGAGGTTCCGTCGTCCTTCGTCAAGTGCACGTAGAACTCATGCTCCTGTCCGACGCGGTTAACCGCTTCGGGCGGCCCGACGACCAGTATGTACTTGACGACCAACGTGTCCTCGTTGTCCGTGTTGTTGGTCAGGTTCGGGTCGGGTGTTTCCGAGGAAACACTGGCCGTGTTGGTAATGGTGCCAGGAGCCGCTATTACCGTGCCTCTGAAGTAGACGGTCTCGCTCGCGCCCGCGGCCATGTCGCCGAGGTCCGCCGAGCCAGTCCAGGCCGTCCAGGCGCCCGCGCCGATCCGGTATTCAATTGGCGCGGTCAGCTCAGCAGGCGGCGTGTCGGTAAAGACGACGTCCTCGGCCAGGCAAGGCCCGTTGTTGGTTATGACGTTGGTATAGACGATCTCCTGCCCGCTCTGGAGCGGATCGTAACCGGTATCCGTCTTGACGATGGCCATGTCCGCCATCGTGTTGCCGAAGTCGTTGCCGGTGGAGTTCCGGTCCGCGTCCGTGAGCACCGCCGTATAGTAAACGGGGGCTACCGGGTAGGTTTGGGCCCAGACACCTTGGAGCTCTTGGTAGACCTCGTAGGTGCCCGCGGCCAGATTGCCGATCTCGTAGAAGCCGTTGGCATCGGTCATATCGAACGGATCGATGCCGGGATCAAAGTAACCGTTTCCGTTGATGTCCAGGAACGCCCGCCAGCTGTTCAATCCGGGCTCGCCGGCATCAAACGCGCCGTTAGTGTTGGTGTCCATACGGATATATCCTGAAATCGAACCGTACTCCCAGGTCTTGACGCCCGGATTGCCCGTCGCGGTCATGGTGCCCGAATCGACAGCGTACTGACTCGAGGCGATCAGCAACGAGATGCCGGCCGAAGCCGCCCGGATGGTGACCGTCAAGGTGCCGGTGACGGCGTCGGTGGCGCCTGTCGCCATTACCGTTGGCGGGCCGTAGACGACGCCGCCAACATCCTGGATATAGCCGGTCGTGCCAATCAGGTTCAAGGTGACCGTCTCGCCGCCGGCCGGGACGTAACCCGCCCCATCGCCCATATCTTTAGTTAATGTGACCGTAAAGACGTGGTCGACGCCGACGATGTTGTTGTCGATCGGCGGATTGACTGTGAGCTCGTAGTCGATCCACCTCTTGGTCGAGGTGTCGTTAGCCTCGCCCTCGTCGAACGCGACAGAGGTTCCGTCGGTCTCGTTCACCCAGGAGGATACGGTGGCGAGCGTAGGCGTAGTTGAGTTCACGCTGAAGGTGATCTGTCCGCTGCCGTTGGTCGTCTGCGGCGGAGTAGGTGTCGCCGTCGCCGGAGACGTGACCGAGTAGTAGACGGGCAGGTTCGTCAGAACCTGGCCGTCGTCGGCCGTCACCGTCGCGGTGAAGTCGTGCGCCTCTTCGACCTGGTTCAAGGCCGTCGGAGGCGTCAGCACGAGCTCATAGCTCATGGTGTAGGTGTTGTCCTTGTGCGCGGTCAGCGTCTCGGCAAACGGAATCGTCTTGCTCCAGATCGTGCCGTAGCTGTTCGTGATCCTCCAGGTCCAGGAGGAAATCGTGACCGGACCGGTGAAGGCGGTCGTGTCGGCCTTGTAGGTGTTGGTGGATCCGTCGCGCACCAGCGTGAGCGTTCCGTTGCCGGCCGTCGAGACGTAGTCGACATAATATGTGGCGCCCAAAATCGGTTCGTTGACCGTGAGCGCGAAGGTCTTGGTGAAGTTCTCGAAGTTGCCGAAGTCACGGTCGGTCACGTTCGTGCCGCTCGCGGCGTTGACCGTGTAGGTCGTGCCTGCCGGCGCGGTCTGGGTCCAACCGGCTTGGTTGGTCTCGGAGATGACGTAGGTCCCCGGCCCTAGGTTGGTGGCCGAGTAGAGGCCGCCGCCGCTCGTCGTAAACGGTGATCCGGCGATGTCCACGCCGCCCTTCTTGATGTGGATCTCCCAGCCATTTAAGCCCGGGTCTCCGGTCTTGCTGCCGTCTCCGTTCAAGTCGTTGAACTTCATCCCGGAGATGGTGATGTTCTGGAAGTTACCGAAGAACTTGTTCGTCGCGTCGGTACCGGCGCCCAAGGTGACCGAATGGGTCGCGGGGGCTGTCGGTACGGTCTGGGTCCAGGCGCTGTTCGCGGCCTCGCTGACCGTATAGTTGCCGGCCGGGAGGTTCGTGAAAGAGTAGGTCCCGTCTACTAAAGACGTCGTCTGGGTCTGCGTGACCGGTCCAGTGACCGTGATGTCCCAGCCGCCGAGATAGTTGTAGTCGGCGCCGTCCTTGACCCCGTTGCCGTCGATGTCGACGAACTTGAACCCGGAGATGGAACCGCGTCCCTGGTTGCCGAAGTCACGGTCGGTCACGTTCGTGCCGCTCGCGGCGTTGACCGTGTAGGTCGTGCCTGCCGGCGCGGTCTGGGTCCAACCGGCTTGGTTGGTCTCGGAGATGACGTAGGTCCCCGGCCCTAGGTTGGTGGCCGAGTAGAGGCCGCCGCCGCTCGTCGTAAACGGTGATCCGGCGATGTCCACGCCGCCCTTCTTGATGTGGATCTCCCAGCCATTTAAGCCCGGGTCTCCGGTCTTGCTCCCGTCCCCGTTCAAGTCGTTGAACTTCATCCCCGAGATGCTTACGTTCTTGAAGTTGCCGAAGTTGACGCCAGGGGTATTCGCTCCGGCGATTACACCCGCTGTCTGCGAGCCGGTGGCCGGGCTTGTCGGCGTCCACCCAGACTGCAAGACTTCTTTGACGGTATAGTCGCCGGCTGTAAGACCATCGATTGTATACAGCCCTGTGGTTGGGTCTGTGTGTCCGTGCTTATCAGACGCTTCTTCAAAGGCCCCGCTGCTGTTTGTGTCTATATATATAGTCCAATTGCCAAGTATCGGCTCTAATGTGTCCGGCGTGCCGTCGCCGTTGGTGTCATAGTTGTCCCGTGTTCCGTTTCCGTTCTTGTCGTCCCACTTAAGGCCGCTAATGCTGCCAACCTTCGGCAGCTCATAGTTGCCGAAGTCTGTGCCAGTGGTTATGTTGGCCCCCGGGGTCATTGAGACAGTTTGCGTGCCTGGTGATGCAGGATATGTCTGCGCCCATCCCGGGTGGTCATCAAGAATCTCTCGGATTTTATACGTTCTTGCCGTGCCGTCAATATTTGGCATAACGTTACTGAAATAATAGTTGCCGGCTTCATTGACAGTTGTTGTCGCCGGATTGTCGGCGACTGTTGTTGTCTCAATGTCTCCCGTGTTAAACGCGCCGTTGTTGTCCATGTCGAGATAAATCTTCCAGCCGGCTAGGCCTGTCGTGTCCTCGGGATCCTTGACGCCATCACCGTCAACATCTAGGAATTTCTTACCGCTTATTGTTCCCGGTACTGCTCCTGATGAAGTGTAGCCACTGTCTAGTTTCCATGACCCGCCGCGCATTGTCTGGACATATGGGGTAATTGTAAACGCTCCCACGCTAGTAACCTTGAACTCATACTCGGCCACCCAATAATCGTTGCCGTCATAAGTCGGCAGCAGGCTAGTGACCTCCGCTTCGCTAAACCAAGGGTGATTGTCAAAAACCGTCGGGGCGACAGCGCCGGTAACCGTTGGCCCTGTAATCACAGGCACGGCTCCCGGGTTGTCAAACCAATATTGAGTAATATTTTCCAGTTCCAGGACGGCTCCGTTATAGAAACTCTGCGCCGCCAGCTGAGTCATTGCGTTGGCGCTTGATTCCCGGTAGAGAGCCCGCACCTTGAACGTCGACCCGACTGGCAGACTGATCGCATCGGGCCAGCTGTCCAAGAAATCCAGCGCGCTTTGACTTAGCGAGGCTCTATTGTCTATTTGTAACGTGTACCAGTCGGTTTCGTTCGGGCCAGGCCCATAGATGTGCGACGAGAATTCATCAACAACGTCGACGCGGAATAGCTCGGTCGCGGTCGGGGGCGGAGCTCCATATTTGATAATGCTCCAGTAAACGTAATAGTGGTACTTGCCCCCCTCCGGGTCGTTGATAAAAACCGGCGCCGGGAGGGCCTGTTGCACATTGCCGTCGATAGTAAAATTCTGTCCGTCTGTACCATCACTCCTGTGCAGCGTAATTATCCCGCCCGCAATGAGAGTGGGCGACCATACGTCTATGCCGATTATTGACTCTTCCGGCTTCAGTTTTTCAGGGCCTGGATTCCCACCACTTTCTTGAGTAACCCTGGGCGAAGAAATGAACACGGCGCCTGGATCGGTAAAAGATGCCGTCGCGACTCCGCCGGATTCAAGACCCGTGGCGGTTATGCCATAGCGATAGCTGGCGGTACCGTCGGCCGGCACTAAGTAGGTTTCATAAATAGCGCCGCCGCCGTCCGCCGATACGGTCCGGTCTTGCGCAGCTTCTCCGCTGGATTTTGTTATAACAACAGAAACCTGCTCCCCCGGCTTAAATCCGGAGCCGGTGATGACAACAGACTGGCCTGCTTGATAACTTGGCTTGTCGGTTTGGATCGAGGGGGTATAGACAATTGCTTCTGTCAGGGTGGTGGTCGGCTCGGCCTGCGCGCTCGCAAAGGGGGTTTGCGGCGTCTCGGCCGGCGGCTGTTCGGCGGCCAGAGCGGTTATGGTCGGCGTCGTTGTCGCCGCCGTGTCCGTTGCCACAGGTTGTTCAGCCGCCGGGGGTGTCCCCGGCGTAAGCTCATCAGCCGCCACCGCTATGGTCGGCCCCATGTTCCAAAGGACCATCGAGAAAATAAGCAGCAGCCGGACCGAGTTCATAAAAGCCCTCGTCCGACCGCCTCTTGACAACTTTGTCAGCCAGCCTGCTCTGGTTGAATTACTCATTGGTAGCGCCCCCTTGGTTTCCCAACTTTAAGTGCAAATTTAATCGTCACCCTATGTGCCAAATTTCACACCCCATAAACAACAAAACCGGCCAAGCCGGCCGGTTTCACACTGGCTCCCCGCGACCTCGGTGACCACCTTTTCAGGTCGCGGATCATTGCGTCCTTGGTGTCCGCAGATGCGAACCCCTCCATATTAAATTTGGGTTTTTGTCTTACGTTCTGCATCTTCTGACTACAGGATACGCCTATGATAACGAGTGTCAATGCCCTCGTCGCAACTTGCTAAAATACTAGGGAAAACACTAGGCTGGGTCGGCATGAAACTGCCGGAAAGCTTAAGACGCGCGAAATCCGCTTAAGCTACTGGACGAACCCGAGCGGCTCGCCGCATTCAGCGCAGTTGCCGCTTTCGGCAATCCCTTTTAACGATGTTGTATATCCGCTTCTTTCAATCGCGACAGCGCCACATTTGGGACAGAAGGTGTTTTCTCCTTCATGCCCGGGAACATTCCCTATGTAAACGAACCTCAACCCGGCCCCTTGGCCGATGGCTCGCGCTCGTTCAAGCGTAGCGACCGGTGTCGGCGGCAAGTGCGACAGCTCCAGATAGGGCATGAACCGAGTAACGTGCCAGGGCGTCTCCGGTCCCAGCGCGTCGCGGATCCACTCGGCGATATCTTTCAGCTGCGCGTCGTCATCGTTCATGGTGGGTATGACGTTGGTCACGATTTCAACATGGCAAGCCCATTTTTTCTTGGCGCGCTCAGCGGCCGCCAGTATTGTCCGCCAGTTCCTGGCGTTGGCGAGTTTCAAATACAGTTCGTCGGTAAAACCCTTTACGTCGACGCGGTAAGCGCCCAAGACCGGTCCGATAGCGTCGACGGCGTCCAGGGTCGCGTATCCGTTAGTTACGTAAACCGTATATAGGCCGGCTTCCTTGGCCAGCTTGGCGGTGTCGATGGTGTACTCCAGCCAAATCGTCGGCTCGTTATATGTCCAGGCGATGCCGGCGCACCCGTTTTCCAGAGCCGCGGCGATCGCGGCTTCTGGGGACAAGCCGGCCATGCGGGCTAAATCATCCTCCCCCGGTTTGTCGTGGGCAATCTCCCAGTTCTGACAGTGGGCGCAGCGCAGATTGCAGCCCGCTGAGCCGACGGAGAAGACGCGGGTTCCCGGATGGAAGTGAAACAGAGGTTTCTTCTCGATGGGGTCGATTGCCGCGCTGGTGATCTTGCCGTAGGTCAGGGAATAGAAAGACCCTTCGCGGTTGCCCCGCACGCAGCAATAGCCGGTTTTCCCGTCGGCGACCACGCACAGCCGCGGACACACCCGGCAATTAACTTTTCCGCCGTCCATCTTGTCGTACAGAATCGCTTCGTGCATGTTGCGCGCCTCCGTATTGTTGCTTCTCGACTCGCTGCGCTCGCTCGAAGAATATTTATTGTGGTCCGTTGCTTTCGGCTTGGCGCTACCCGAAAAGGTTCGGAGCAATCGTCGTGACAGCTAACATCAGCGACAACGCAACGACCGCGGCCGCCGACGTCCAACCGATTACATTATATATCTTTCCATTCACGTGCTCTCCCATCAACTCTTTCTTGTTGACCAGGAGGACCGCGAAAATCATAGTGACCGGCAGCAGAAGGCCGTTTAAGAATTGCGACATATATAGAATGCCGAGTAGGGGCACGCCGGGAATGAGCACCGTGGCCGCGCCGATGACTATCAAGCCCGTGTAGATCCAGTTGAAGTGGGGGGCGGTTTTAAACGTCGTGTTGACGCCGCCCTCCCAGCCCATTCCTTCCGACACGGAGTAAGCCGTGGATAAGGGCAGGATCGAGGCGGCAAACAGGCTGGCGTTGGCTAAGCCGACGGCAAACAGGATGGTGGCGTATTTGCCGGCCAGCGGCGCGAGCGCCAGCGCGGCGTCTTTCGCGGAATTTACCATGACGCCGTTTTTATAGAGCGTCGCGGCACAGGCGATAACGATGAAGTAGGCCACGACGTTGGCGAACAAACAGCCGACCACAACGTCGATTCTCGTCGCCTTATACTGGTCGATTTTTATGCCCTTTTCGACCACGGCGGACTGGAGATAAAACTGCATCCAGGGAGCTATGGTCGTGCCGACCACGGCGATCAGCGCTATCAAAAAGCCGGTTGTCGGCTGGATGGTCGGAATCAGTGTGTTCTTGACCGCCATCCCCCAATCGGGGTGGGCCATAAAACCGGAAACAATATAGGTTAGATAAATCGTCGCGAATATCAGAAAAATCTTTTCTACCGCCCGATATGTCCCCTTGACCACAAGCAACCAGACCACAGCGGCCGCGATCGGCACCGAAATATACTTTGTGACGCCAAAGATCTCCATCGCCGCCGCCCAGCCGGCGAACTCCGCCATCGTGTTGGCCAGGTTCACAAAAAGGAGCGTCATCATGACAAAGAAGGTAATCCGGATCCCGTAGTGCTCCCGAATCAAATCGGCGAAGCCCTTGCCCGTGACCACGCCTAACCGGGAGGCTGTTTCCTGGACGACGATCAGGGCGATAGCGATGGGGACCATGGCCCAGAGCAGTTTATATCCGTAAGTGGCGCCTGCTATCGAATAGGTGGCGATGCCGCCGGCGTCGTTGTCGACGTTGGCGGTGATGATGCCCGGGCCGATGACGGCCAGGAAGAGCGCGATTGTTTTCCAGTTCGGCTTGCGTATTTTCTTAAACATCGGCCGGGCCCTTCTTTGTCCATCAGATGTGCGAGAACCTTTTCTTCCAGGCGGTCGGGATGACCACGTCGATGGCGTCGTCCACGGTCACAATCCCCTCCAGGCGGCCTTCGTCGTCGACGACCGGCACGGCCAGCAGGTTATACTTGGCGATTACCTTGGCCGCTTCCTTCTGGTCGTCTTTAACATTTACGGCCACAGGGTTGGCCTCCATTAGGTCCTTGATTTTCATGTCCGGCTTGCTGACAATCATTTTCCTTAAGCTGAGCACGCCCTTTAGCTTTTCGTCTTTGTCCACGACGTACGCGTAATAAATCGTCTCCGCGTCCGGCTCCATTTTCCGCATGTGCTCGATGGCCTGCTGTATTGTGAGCTTCTCCGGAAGGGCGATGAATTCCGTCGTCATGATGCCGCCGGCCGAGTCTTCGGCGTGGCTTAATAGTTCACGCAGCTCGTCCGCCTCTTCTTTTTTTATGATGCTCAAAAGCTCGGCCGCTTTTTCGTCCGGGAGGTCGGCCAGCAGGTCGGCGGCGTCGTCCGGCTCCATTTCCTTGAGGATTTCGGCGGCCTTCCGCGGCGCCATATCGGTCAAAGCCCCGGCCTGGTGCTCCGGCGTCATTTCCTCGACCGTGTCGGCGGCGACCTCTTTGGCCAGCGACTCCAAGAGGGCGACCCGATCGTCCGGCGACAGCTCGTTGACGATATCGGCGATGTCCGCGGGGTGAAGCAGGGACAATTTATCGTGGGCGACCTTTAGCTTCACGGCGTCCACGCCGCTCCCGATCAGGTCGACGTTGGCCCAGTCGATATAGTTGTGTCCGGGGGCGATGCGGGACGGCACCATGTCGCTGATTCGCCCGACGCCCAGACGCCGCAGAATCGCCCGGCCGCTAACGTCAACGGCTATGACTCTTACTTTGCGGTCCACGCGCGCCAGCTGGATGTCTTGCACGCGGATTACCTTGCGTCCTTCCGTGTCGACGATTTGTTTGTCCAGAACATCTCTGATGAGGCGTATTTCGTCTTTCTTAATCGCCCGGGACTTTATGTCGGAGAGCTTGCCGGCCAGCAGAACGCGTGATTCCTCGAAGCCTCGCAGCGCTTCCCACGGTATGACAACCTCCCCGCGCTTGGACGTCTTTAGAACGATGCCCGTTACGGGCGGGTATTTGTCTTTGAGGGAGACGACCAGGTCGACCAGGCTGCCGGAGTGCGTGCCCAGCGGGTCGATGGCGGTATTTTTTTGCAGTTTGCTGGCGTAAAACATAAAAGCCTCCCCTTTGGGGGAAGGCCCGCGTGTATCTACCGTATCTTTATCTGTCTGATGCGCTTCCCCTCTCGTAGAGCTTTGGCACAGCACACCGTAGTCCTTCGTTGTTGCCTGGACAGCCATCTTAGATAAAACCTTAAGCCGGTAATATCTGGTGTACCCGTTGGCGTCTTTGGACGTTTCTGGGCAATGGCTTATTCTTGTGCTGGAGCCTCACCTAACGAGGTATTTATTTGTCTTATGCCAGTATAGGCGTGGCGTCTTTAGCGTGTCAACAGAAACAGGCCACCGGCCGCCCAGCAATATACGGCGAAAACGGTCAGCCGGTGGCCCGCCAAATATTTCAACATAAAGCGGATCGCCAAGTAGCCCGCGGTTGCTGCCACCAGGGCGCCTGGCAGACTGGCCAGGAGCTGCGCCGCGGCCCCGCCGGCCTCAATAACGTCTTTGGTCTTATAAATAGCCGTCCCGGCAATTATGGGAACAGAAAGCAGGAACGCGAACCTGGTGGCGTCCTCTCTCTTCAGGCCGGCAAACATTCCGGCCGAGATGGTCGCTCCGGAGCGCGAAATGCCCGGCAGGATCGCCAGCGCCTGAAAAGCGCCTATTAGTAAAGCGGCGGCCGGCGACGTCTCTTCCATCTTTTTCTTTTGTCTGCCCAAGAGGTCCGCCGCCGTCATGATAAATCCCGTAACGATAAGAAGGGTGGCCGCCGCGGCCGGATTGTCAAAATAGCTTTCAAGGCCGCTCTTAAAAATAAATCCCAGTCCGGCGGCCGGGATGGTTGCCAGCAGTAAGAGCCAAAGCGTGTTTATGCGGCCGTCTTTGTCGCGGAGTGTTCGAGATTGTTTGGTAATCATGGGGGCGAGATCGCGGCGGAAATATAAAATCGCGGCCAAAAGTGTCCCCGCGTGTAGCACAACGTCGAAAAAAACCGAAGGTTGGGCCCAGCCCAACACGTGCGGCGCAATGACCAGGTGGGCGGAGCTGCTGACGGGGAGAAACTCGGTCAGCCCTTGTATTAATCCGAGGATTGCGCTTTGCCAGAAGTTCACAACGATTAGGTCAGGCGCACCGGCATAATAAGGTACTGAAAGGTCTTGTCCTCGACTGGCTTAATCATGGCTGGCTTTAGGGGGTCTGTTATTTCCAGGGCAAAGGCGTCTTCTTCTACGCTGGATATGCCGTCCAGCAGATAGTCCGGGTTGAAGGCGATTTTTACCTCTTCTCCCGAATATTCCGCCTCGAATCTTTCTATCGCTTCGCCGACGTCTTGGGTGCTGGCGGAAACCACTATCGTGTTATTGGTGGCCGTCATCTTAATGGGCGCGTTGTTTTGGGCCAGGATGGCGACTCGCTTTATGCTCCCTAGCGCTTTATTCTTATCCATCTTGATTATTTTCTCATATCCTTCGGGAATGATCTGTTTGTGGTTGGGAAACTCCCCGTCTATCAGCCGTGAAATCATCTCCACGCTGCCGGCTTTAAAAATAACCTGATTTTCCGTCAGGCTCACCGACACGCGCTTGCTTTCCGCCGCTGACAGAATCCTGTTTAACTCCCGTAGGCTGCGAGCCGGCACAATGATGTTTATCGTGTCTGTTGGTCCGTCGCTTATCTTTGTTTCGTAGACCGCCAGGCGATAGCTGTCTGTTGCCACCATTTTCAGCATGTCTTTGGTTATCTCAACAAGAACGCCGGTCAGAACCGGTTTGCTCTCGTCTCTTGACGCTGCTTTTACAACCTCTCTGGTTGCCCTGGTAAATTCTGCTCCCGCTATCTCACAGGATGGTTTTTCTCCGGCTTCAGGAATCTTCGGAAAATCTTCTTCCTGTTGAATGCTTAAAGAAAATTTACTGTCTCCGGCCATGATTTCCATCGGCCCCGTCTCTCCGGTTGACACAAATTCTACTTTTTCATTCTCCAGGCTATTTAAGATGTCCATTACCAGCCTGGCCGGGATAACCATGTTGCCTTGTTCCTTCGCTTCAACCTCGACTTCTGTTCTTATGCTGATTTCAAGATCCGTCGCGCTTAACACAAGACTGTTGTTTTCCGTTTTAAAAAGAATGCCGCTTAGAATCGGGAGCATACTTTTTCCCGAGATAGCGCGTTGGCATGTTTGCATGGCTTCTAAAAGTTTCTCCCGGTCACAGTGAAGTTTCATAAAATCTCTCCTTGTTTTATCACAGAGAAAGTACTTTTCTGCTAACTATATAAATAATTAGTAGTAATAGTAGGTCCTGTTGAAATGTTAACAACCCCAACAACCACTAAGTCTACAATGAAAAGCGCCTATGTAAAAGATGTTGACAATTTGTCTTTTTTCTCCACAAAAAAACAAAGAAGAAATAAAACGGCCTTTATTAAGAATCCTTCTGTTGAATTCTGTTATTTAATTCCTGTACCTGCGCTTTTGTTTCAGGGCTTTTCTTAACGGCCGCGCCGACCTTATTAATAGAGTGCATAACCGTTGTGTGGTCACGCCCGCCGAAATCCTCGCCAATCTTTGGCAGCGAATGGTCGGTTAGCTCTCTGGTTAAATACATGGCCACCTGACGAGGATAAACAATCTGACGTAAGCGGCTGCAGCCAGTAATGTCGGCCGCGGACACCCCAAAGTACTTCGAGGTTTCGTTTATAATCATCCTGATGGAAATCTTGCGAGGTCTGGCCTCGGGGAGAATATCCTTAAGGATATCTTTGGCCAGCGCCACGTCCACCTCGCTGTTGGTTAGATCCGCGAAGGCGGCAACGCGGGTCAGTGTTCCCTCAAGCTCCCTTACGTTAAGTTGTCTTTTCCCCGCGATAAAGCGAAGCACCTCGTCGCTCACGTCGACGCCCGACATAACGGCCTTTTTGTGTAAAATAGCGATCCTCGTTTCAAGGTTCGGCGGCTGGATGTCGACGATAAGGCCCCACTCAAACCGGCTGCGTAGCCGCTCCTCCAGGGTGGGCATTTCTTTTGGCGGGCGGTCGCTAGAGACAACGATCTGTTTGTGCGCCTCATAAAGGGTATTAAAAGTGTGGAAGAACTCCTCTTGGGTTCCTTCTTTTCCTATGATGAATTGAATGTCATCGATTAAGAGCAGGTCGACGTCGCGATATTTCTTACGGAAGGGCAGCGGCGTTTTGTTCATGATCGACTGGATAAGCTCGTTGGTAAAAGTCTCGCCGGTAACATAGCGCACGCTCATGTCCGGGAAGAGCGAGCTGCCGTAAACGCCGATGGCGTGAAGGAGGTGCGTCTTACCAAGCCCGGAGCCGCCGTATACGAAGAGGGGATTATAGGCCACGGCCGGCTTCTCGGCCACGGCGATAGAGGCGGCGTGAGCAAACCGGTTGGAGTCCCCGACCACGAAGGTGTCAAAAACATAGCGCGGGTTGAACTGGCCGGAGGGGCCGACTCGGGGCGCGGCGCGCCGCTCGGCCACCGCCACGGGCTGTCCGCCTGAGCCGTCATCCGCCCGAGCGGCTGCCGACTGCCCGACCTGCGAGGATTGGCCTCCGGCGGCGGGTTGGTCGCGGCGGACCGTAACCCTAACATCAAGATCCGCCCCATCCGCCCCCATTGTCTCTTGAAGAACGTTCTTGATCAAGCCGAGGTGGCGAGCCTCGATCCACTCCTTAGTGAACTTATTGGGGGTGGAGATAACAAAACTGCCTTCGTGGATGGCCACGGGCACGGTGTTTTTGAACCAGGTATTAAAAGCCACGGCGGGAAGCCGCGACTTGATACGGTCAAGAGATTTTTCCCAAACAGCGTCGAGCTCGGTCGCCAAAACCCTATCCCTCCATGTGTTCTAAATAATCTACGCCAAGGGCGCTTAACGCGCGCTTGCCGTGGGCGGTCATTTCTATCAGGCCCAGCCCCTCCAGGAAAACCAGGTCCCGGTGAGCGCTGCTCAAAGATATCCCCAGCTCGTTCGCGATTCTTGACGGGCCCAGCGCGCCGAGCTCGGTGACCAGGAAAAGCACGCGCTTCTGGCGGTCGGTAAGCGCCGCCTCCGGAACCTCTTTCTCCTCGACAATGGGCTTCGGCGCCCGCTCGGGCTCGGCCGGCATGGGCCCCAACGACAGGGTGACGACGGCGCCGCGGCTTAAATTGTCCTCAACCGTAATTTTACCGCCGGCGACCTCAATCATTTCCCTGGCAACGGGCAAGCCGGAGCCCACCCCGCGGATGACGCCCTTCATCTCTCGCGTCGCCGTGCTGAAGCCGGGAGAGAAAGCGGCCTCTTTGTCTCGGATGCCTGGCCCCTGGTCGGAAACCTTTATGGTGTTGCCGTCGTTGAGAATCGTCACAACGGCCTCCTCGAAGTAAGCATGAACCAGGTTCTCAACGACTTCGCGGATGACCGTAAACGGGATCCGCCCCCCTTTGGCCTGAGAGAGCTCGTAGGTCTTGTTGGCCATGAGGTCGACAAATTCACGGCAGTCGCGGCCCGTTAACTCGACCACGCGAGGCAAAGAGGAAAGGTTGTCATAAACAGCGACACGGACCATCGGGCCGGCGTTTTCTTCTTTGTTTTCTGGCGGACCGGCATCTTTCATCCGGCCCGTGAGCGGATTTCGCAAACGCCCTCCCGGAACACAGATATTCCACAGCCTGTTAATAAAGTTAGTCGGAGAACGTCGTCCGGCAAGTCGTCGATAGCTCCGAAAATCCGCTTGGTGGCATCTTCCCGCCTGGCAAATCGTCCTCTTGTCCACAGGACTTTCCACAGCGGTGGAAAACTCTCGGCGCTTCTTCCGGGTAGTCCACCTAAACCTGCTGGTGGCTTGAAAAACCGGCCTCTGCCCTTCCGCCGGCCCGTTCAGCCGCCGGCGAAAGCAGAACAGGTGTTCGCGCCGGGAAGGCCCTTAAATGAACGGGCGGAAAATCATTATATATCGCCAAATTGACACCCACAACCCCGCCCCGTATAATACCTATGCTATGAAAAGAACATATCAACCGAAAACAAAGCCGCGCGCCAGAACGCACGGCTTTCGGAAAAGAATGAGCACAGCCGGCGGCCGTGACGTGATCAGGGGCCGTCGCAGGAAGCAGCGCGAGAGACTTTCAGTATAGCCCTCGCGGGTTATTATGCTGCCCAGGACAGCACGCCTTCGTTCTTCATCCGACTTTAAACGGGTCTATGGCCGAGGCTTATCTGTTGCCGGGCGGCATTTGGTCATTTATGTTTTGCCGGAACAGGGCAGCGGCCGCTTGGGCCTGTCGGTCAGCCGCAAGGTAGGCGCGGCCGTGGTCAGAAACAGGACTCGGCGAAGGCTGAGTGAGGCGTTCGCTGCCAGGGCCGGCCGAAAGATAGCCGGCGCCGATGTCGTAATCATCGCGAGGGCGCCGGCGGCAAAAGCAAATTACCAAATATTGGTAAGTGAACTAGCGGCGCTCCTGGACGAGGCCGCCGAACTTATAATCAAGGAGACCGGATCATGAGAACGGTTCTCTTGGCGCTAATCAAGACGTATCAGCTGACTTTGGGAAAGATGCTGCGCCCGTCCTGCAGGTTTACGCCGTCTTGCTCAAATTATGCGGCGGAGGCCATTAGGAAGTACGGGGCCTGGCGCGGAGGCTGGCTGGCGGCTAAGAGGATCACCCGCTGCAATCCTTGGGGACAGAGCGGTTACGATCCGGTCAAGCAAAGGCGGACAAGCTAGATGACACAAATACTGCAGCCCATTGTCGATGTGCTCCACCTCGTTCTCGACTTCTTCTATGGTTACGTCAATAGCTGGGGCTGGTCGATAATCCTGCTGACGTTAACGGTGCGCATCGTATTAATCCCCTTGACCTTTAAGCAGACGCGGGCCATGAAGGACGTCCAAAGGGTTCAGCCGCTGCTCAAGGAGCTGCAGGAGAAGCATAAGGGCGACCGGGAGAAACTCGCGCAGGCCCAAATGGCCCTGTACAAGGAACACAAAGTGAGCCCGTTCGGGGGATGTCTGCCGATTCTTTTGCAGATGCCCATCTTTTTCGCTCTCTTTACGCTTCTCCGGCAGCCGCTGTTTAAGGGCCAGGGCTTCGGCCCGATAGTTGACCTGAGCAAGGCGGCCAGCAATTTTGGCAGCGATGTAGCCCAGGCCTGGCCCTACTACGTGCTGGTCATCCTGATCGTCGGGACGCAATTCTTGTCTCAGAAACAAACCATGACCGATCCCTCGCAGGCCAAAATGATGGCCTTTATGCCGGTCATCATCGGCGTCATCTCCTTTAGCCTGCCTGCCGGAGTCCTGATTTACTGGACGGTGTTCAACGCCGCCATGATTCTGCAGCAGTGGATAGACAACAAGTATCTGGACACTCGCCCAAGGCCGGTGGGCCAAACGGCGGGCGCGACTTCGGACAAGGGGATCTCGCCGCCGAAGAACAAGCCCAAACCTAAACAGAAGAAGGCTGGCCGTGGCAAGAAAAACTGATACGCTTCAGGAGCTTTTGAACAAAACGCTAGAGCTGATGGACATATCGGCCGACGTGACTGTGAGCGAGGACGAGGACGCCCTGCGGGCAGACATCGAGGGGGAAGATCTTAGTGTTTTGATAGGGGGGCGAGGAAAGACGCTAAACGCCCTGCAGTGCCTGCTCAACGTAGCCGTTAATCACAACACGGAGGAGTGGCACAGGGTCGTTATAGACGCCGCCGGATATCGTGAGAAACGGCTTGCCGGCCTCGAGAAGTGCGCGCTTAAGACCGCCGAGCAGGCCCTAGATGAAGACAGAGAGATATCCCTGGAGCCGATGAATTCGTACGAGCGGCGGATCGTGCACTGCGCGCTGGCAGAACGCGAGGACATTAAAACAACAAGCTGCGGCGAGGAGCCGTACCGGTTTATCATCATTTCCCCAAGCGACAAAAACACCGCTTAAAACTGTTTCACGTGAAACGCCCTTTTTAGCTGCTCGGGCCCCCATTACGTGAAATTAAACCAAAGGCGCGAAATACCACAATCAGACATTTCACGAACCAACCCCATTAGACTATAATCAAGGCATGAAGGTAAGCGATACTATTGCCGCCATAGCGACAGCGCAGGGCGAAGCCGGCATCGGCATTGTCCGCTTGAGTGGCCCGAAGGCCATCGCCATCGCGGATAGCGTCTGGTTGTCTACGGACGGAAAGCGCCTGCGGGACAGGGTTGGCTACAAGATGTCATACGGCAGGATCATTGATCGCGCCGGCGAAGAAATTGATGAGGCCCTCGCCTCGGTGATGAAGGCGCCCAAGAGCTATACGCGCGAAGACGTGGTCGAGATTAATTGTCACGGCGGGCCGGCGCCGCTTAGACGCGCGCTAGAAGCGGTCCTTGAGGCCGGCGCCCGTCTGGCAGAACCGGGAGAGTTTACCAAGAGAGCCTTTATAAACGGCCGCATCGATTTGGCTCAGGCCGAGGCGGTCATAGACACGATCCGAGCCCGGACGGATAAGGCGGCGAGATTGGCCGTACGCCAGCTCGAGGGCGGCCTCTCAGAAACAGTCACGTCCATAAGCCGGGCGCTCCTCGACACGAGGGCCTGTCTGGAAGCGGCGGTTGATTTTTCAGACGAAGACATCGAGCCGCCGTTGCGCGGAAAGCTCCGGAAAGACGCTGAAAAGTGCGCGGAAAGAATCGCCAAGCTGATCGCTACTGCGCACGACGGAGAGATATTGAGAAACGGCGTCCGTTTAGTGATTGTCGGCCGGCCGAACGTCGGCAAGTCTTCGCTTCTAAACGCGCTTCTAAAAAGAGACCGGGCAATCGTCACGTCTGTTCCCGGAACTACCCGGGATATTATTGAGGAAACCGTAAGCATAAACGGCGTGCCGTTTGTTGTGGCGGACACCGCCGGCATTCGCGACGAGACGGATGAGGTCGAAGCCATCGGGGTCGCGCTGTCTCACAAATCATTGGCCGCCGCCGATCTTATTCTGGTAGTGGTCGACGCTTCGCAGGGCGCGCTTCCGGAGGACCACACTATATTAAAGGGAACTTCGGGGAAGCCTACTATCGTAGCGGTAAACAAAAACGACCTTGCTTCCGCCAAGCATGTCGAAGCGACCGCAAAGTCTGTGTCCGCCCCCGGCCGGATTGTCGTCCGCGTATCAGCCGCGACGGGCGAGGGCGTCGAAAGACTGGAGGCCGCGTTTGGCGAAGCCGTCTTTTCGGGCCGAGTGTTGTCAACCGACGACATTCTTGTTTCCAACGCCAGGCATGCCGACGCGCTGCGCCGAGCCCTCACGTCTGTTCGTCGCGCCGTCTCTGAGATACGCGAAGGATTGTCGGAAGAATTCGCGTCCGCGGAAATACGAGACGCCTTGGCGGCCCTCGGCGAAATAACGGGAACCTCCGTCGACGACGAAGTCCTAAACCGGATCTTCGCCGAATTCTGCATCGGAAAATAGCTCACGTCTGTTAGCCGCCGCGGGTCCTGCCGTCGGCCACCACGAACAGTCATCCTGGGATTCGATGTATTTTGTCGAATCGCAGGAACTGACACGCCGCTTACTTTACCGGCTAATTCACGTGCGTGGTGGAGCAAGAACCTTCACTCCAGCTAAAATCGTGCCTAGTAGATCAAGGACAGGAAGAGATGACTGCTTCTCGCGTGCTATGGGAATCCGGTTATAAGCTTCGCTCACAGAGCGCGAAAATCAGCTCACGTCTGTTAGGAGGGAACCGACCCCTAAAGCTCAAGGGGGCGCGCAACAACTCCGCCCGCGGCTTAGACCCAAACGCACCTTTCCACGAACAGAAGCGAGGATTATTTTCCGATCCACCAAACACGATTCCTCCTGGATTTGAAAGCCTCGTCTCAGTTCCCTCGTCGGCGCTAACGCGCCTCCTTAGGATGACTCTTTTAAGGCATGGTTTTTCGGAGCTGATATAAGAACAGTCATCCTGGGGCGCCCCGCAAATCCGCCGCAGCCTGCCTGCCGGCAGGCAGGGAACTGACACGCCGCTTACTTTACCGGCTAATTCACGTGCGTGGTGGAGCGGGAACACGACCTGAAACAGTCATCAAAAGAAGTCGGGCAAAACCCTAATCGTGTTTGGTAGATCGGAGTCGTGCTTAGTGGGCAAGAAAAAACAGCCGCTAGCCCCCCGTGGTAGAGCCTGTTAATTCTTGTCGTTTTTCATTCCAAGTATTGGCAATAATAGTTGCTGGTTTTAGCAGTAATAATATGACAGCGATTCCTGTGGTCATTACTTATGCTTCCAGCTAGCATTGTGGCCAACTCCTGCCATCAGCCAAAAACAACGGTCCGCCGACCTAACTTATACGGCACGGGCAACCCCATAAAGATACGCTTGCGCGTCCTTGTTTTTGCCTGCGAAACGCCCGTTTGGTATAGTTTTAGTCGTCCCTCGATAAAGGCGTTTCACGTGAAACGCCCTGGAGCATGATGAAAAACGGAAGCCCGAACAACTATGATGTGGTCGTTATTGGCGCAGGCCACGCCGGATGTGAAGCAGCCTTAGCGGCAGCTAAAACGGGTGCGCGAACAGCCTTGATCACCCTGTCGTTGGGCCACATCGCCCTCATGCCCTGTAACCCCTCTATCGGCGGCATCGGCAAGGGGCAACTTGTCCGGGAGATAGACGCCCTTGGCGGCGCCATGGGCTTGTTGATCGACCAGACGTCACTGCAGATCAAGAAGCTGAATGGCAGCAAAGGACCGGCTGTTCAGGCGCTTCGCGCCCAGGCTGATAAGGCACTCTACGCAGCCGGCATGAGGCGCCTTTTGGAGGCCGCCGCCGGGTTAACGTTGATCGAGGGCGAAGCGGCCGAGCTGATTGTCGGGACCAACCGCGTTCATAGCCTGGTGCTATCAAACGGAGACCGCCTGATCGCCAAGGCGGTTGTGGTTACGGCCGGGACGTTTCTTCACGGCCGGCTTATCATGGGAGACCAAACGGAACCCGGCGGACGAACGGGCGAGGCGCCGGCCGAGAAGCTGGGCGACTCGCTACGCCGGGCAGGACTTGACCTGGGGCGGTTTCAAACCGCTACGCCGCCCCGCGTGTTCCGCAAATCGGTCGATTTCGCGGCGATGAAAATCGAGCCGGGAAGCGCCGAGCCGCTCCACTTTTCGTTTCTTTCGCCGGCTGTCCAGCCTTTGCAGATTCCTTGCCACTTAACCCATACGACGCCCGGAACACACGAGTTTATCAGGCAAAACATCGAGTTTTCGCCGATAAAATCGGGGGCCGTTACCGAGCACGGACCCCGGAACTGCCCGTCCATAGACAGAAAGGTACTGAACTTTCCCGACAAGGCGACCCATCCGGTCTTCGTCGAACCCGAGGGTTTGGATTCCGAGGAGATGTATCTACAGGGTCTGACGACGGCCATGCCCGCCGAGATCCAGACGGGCATCGTCAGGACGGTCCCGGGGCTTGAGCGGGCTGTTATCGCCCGACCCGGCTACGCGGTCGCCTACGACTATGTTTTACCCGATCAACTGACGTCTGCTCTGGAGGTCAAGGCGGTTCGCGGTTTGTTTACAGCCGGGCAGGTCAACGGCACGACCGGTTACGAGGAAGCAGCCGCCCAAGGTCTGTTGGCCGGACTCAACGCAGCCCGGTGTGCCCGGGCTGAGGAACCCCTGATTATCGGTCGGGACGAGGCCTATATTGGCGTACTGATCGACGACTTGGTGACCAAAGGCGTAGCCGAACCGTATCGCGTCTATACCTCGCGAGCCGAGTTTCGTCTGATGCTGCGCAGCGACAACGCCGACCTCCGCTTGACCCCCTTGGGCGAGAAAGCCGGCCTGGTCACGCCCGAACGGCGGGCCAGGTTCAGGCGTCGGGAAGCCGAGATCAAAGAGCTGGAAGAGGCCTTGCTAAAGGTCCGCGTCTCTCCTTCTCCGGGGCTCAACGGGATGTTGGAACAGCGCGGCGGAGGTCCGATCAAGCAAGCAGTGGCCGCCGAGACGCTTCTGAAGCGGCCCGGCGTCACGCTGGCCGATTTAGTGCCGTTTTGTCCTTTCATCAGCGAATATGAGGACGACGTAAGGGTCACGTCAGAGGTCGGCATCAAGTATTCGGGCTATGTCAAAAGGGAGCTCGACCGGGTCTCCAAGCATCGTCGATTGGAGGGCAAGAGGCTGCCGGACGACCTTGACTACCATCAATTAAGTGGGTTATCCTTTGAAGCAAGAGAGAGGCTGAATCGCGTAAGCCCGCGTTCGCTCGGCCAGGCCGCCCGGGTTTCAGGCGTGTCTCCCGCGGACATATCCCTGCTCATGGTGCATCTTGAGCGCATCAATACAGATGATGACACTAGACCTTGAAAAACTGAAAAAAGGGGCAAGCGTTTTTGGGCTTTTACTCAGCCAAAAACAACTGGAATTATTTGACATATTTGCTGCCGCGCTTCTGGAGGGCAACAAGAGAGCCAATTTAGTCGGGGCCCCAGACGCCGAAACGTTGCTGTCGCACCATCTTCTGGACAGCCTAAGTTGTCTGATTGCGATACCGGAGAATTGTCTTCGAACGATAGATGTCGGCTCGGGAGCGGGATTGCCTGGTTTGCCGCTGGCCATCGCCCGTCCCGATATGTCTGTAACCTTGCTCGATTCGTCGGTTAAGCGTTCGGCTTTCGTCCGGGAGGTCATTGCCCGGCTCGGCTTGAGGAACGCGGAGGTTGTTTGCGCCAGGGCGGAAGACGCCGGACGCGATCAATCCCTGCGCGAGGGATACGACTGTGTTGTCGCGCGAGCGGTCGCGCCATTGCCGACGTTGGTTGAATACGCCCTGCCTTTTCTAAGGTCAGGCGGGACGTTTGTCGCTCAACGCGGGCCAAAAGCGGCGGAGGAATCAGATTCGGCCGGCTTCGCGATAACCGAGCTGAACGGCCTGCTCAAAGCGGTGACCAAGGTAGATGTGCCGCTCGTGTCGGCTGAGCGTTATTTAGTGGAAATAGAAAAAACCGGGCCGACGCCCGCCAGATATCCTCGGCGGTGCGGCGTACCCCTGAAACGTCCTTTGACGGGGAGCTAGGAATGGCTTTATTCAGAAGAAACAAGAAAAACGAAGAACACATAACGCACGTGGGTGTTCATGACGCGACCAAACCGGCCGCGCCGGTCGACGGCGGGCGTTTGGGGCGTTTGCATGGCAGATCACCGGGGGGAAACGGCGAAGCGGACGCGCCAAATGCGGCGAACGGAGCCTCGCCCGGTACCCCGGGAAGGCCCGTTGAAACGACACGCGTTATTGTAGTCGCCAACCAAAAAGGCGGCGTCGGCAAGACGACAACATCCATCAATCTGGCGGCCTACCTGGCCTTAAGCGGTTATAAAACATTGTTGATAGATCTCGATCCCCAAGGCAACGCAACCAGCGGGCTGGGGATCGATCCGAATGCGCTGGAGACCTGCGTATACGAAGTGCTCATGAAAAGGGCGGAAATCGACGCGATCATCCGGCCGGCGGGTATCGAGCACCTGTATTTGGCCCCGTCGTGTTTCCGACTGGTCGGCGCCCAAGTTGAACTAGTCAACGTCATGAGCCGAGAGACTCGTATGCGCGAGATAGTTTCCTCTCTGAAAGGCAAATTCAGCTATGTCATCATAGATTGCCCGCCTAGTCTAGGTCTTTTGACGGTCAACGCGTTGACGGCGGCGGAAGAGCTGGTCATTCCGGTGCAATGCGAATACTTCGCGCTGGAGGGCTTAACGCAGTTGCTTGAGAGCATAAACGAGGTCAAGAAATACCTGAATCCGGACCTCAAGTTGGCCGGATTGCTGTTGACGATGTTTGACGCCAGAACAAAGATCGCCCAAGAGGTGGTGGCGGAAGTGCGAACCCACTTCCCCGGGCAGGTCTATATGACGGTTATCCCGAGAAGCGTGCGGTTAAGCGAGGCCCCCAGTTTCGGGCAGCCGATCGCGAACTACGACGCGCTGTCGCGAGGAGCCGTTGCCTATAAGGAGTTAGCGGAGGAAGTGATGAGACATGGCTAAGAGAGGACTAGGCCGGGGACTATCGGCGCTGATTCCGACAGGAGGAGCCGAGCCCGGACAACAAGAAACGCCGGAAGAGGAACCACAGGTAGAGGTCACTGAAGACGCGGCGGCCAAGACTGCCGAGCAGCCAAAGGAGGCCGCCATCGTCAAGATGGAGCAACCCGCCTCGCTCAATCTGAAAGATGTCGCGATCGACCAGATCGTCCCGAACCCCCACCAGCCGCGTAAACAAATGGACGACCAGGCTTTGGAAGAACTGGTCGCTTCGATCAAGGAGTTGGGCATCGTCCAACCGATCATGGTCAGACCTTCAGGAGAGGTCTACGAGCTGGTGGTCGGCGAGCGGCGCTGGCGGGCCTGCCAAAAAGCGGGTCTAAAAACAATCCCGGCCATCATCAGGACTTCCACCAATACCGAATCTCTGGAGATGGCGTTGGTTGAAAACATTCAAAGAGAGAACCTGAACGCGATCGAGGAAGCGCTAGCCTACCGTCAACTAATCGACGATTTTGACATCAGCCAGAACGACATCGCCAAACGCGTCGGCAAAGACAGGGCAACCGTAGCCAACACCCTGAGATTGCTGCAGCTGCCGCCCGAGATACAGCGCCTGGTTGTCAGCGGAGACATTACTTCAGGCCACGCCAGAAGCCTCCTGGCCTTGCAGGGAGATTCCTTCCAGGGCAAACTGGCGCGCCGGATTGTCAGGGAAGACCTGTCGGTCCGCCAGATCGAGGATATCATCAGGCGCTGGCGCAAGGGTATCGCCAGCGAGCCCCAGCGGCGCAAACCGTTGCAGCCAAAAGGTCTGACAGCCCTGGCGGAAAAGCTTTCCGAATTCCTGCAGGCCCCGATAAAAGTCCACTTGGGACGGAAAAAAGGCAAGATCGACATCGAGTTTTCGACTATCGACGATCTCGAGCGGATCTATGAAGCCATTACCAAGAAAAGTTAAACGGTTTGGCGCCCGGCTGGCGGCCGCGGCGACGCTGTTTGCCATAGCCGCCTCGTCACTTACTCCGGCGCCCGCCTTGGCCGCGCCAAAGGCCGGTAAAGTCGTCATCTTCGTCGTTGACCAGGTTAATCTGAAAGAGATGGAAGCGGCTGGCATGCCCCACCTGGAAGATCTCATCAAGAACGGCGGCGTTGGTTTGGCCAGCGTTCGCAGCCAGGTGCCCGGCGATCCTTTAGCCCAATATCTTTCAATCGGCGCCGGCAACAAGGCGATCGGCTTAAAGACCAGCGCGACCTCTACAAGCACCATGGTCGTCCTGGAAGGATTCGGCGCCAGGGAGTCTGTCGAAGGCCGGAACGCCGCGGACATTTTTAATGAACGCACCGGGCGGACATTCTCCTATCCCCAAGCCGCCAACCTTTCTATCGGCGCTCTTATTGAGGCGAACATAACCGAACAGACCGACGCGGTTCCCGGAGCGTTGGGAGACGCCCTTAAAGCCGCGGGGCTGAAAACCGCCGTGGTCGGCAACGCGGACGACTCGGAAGCCTACAACCGGAGCGCCATAGACATCCTTATGAACGGCCAAGGCACGGTCGATTACGGCGTGCTCGATCGCGATGTAACGATGAGGGACGCCGGCGCCCCGTCCGGACGGCGCACAGACCCGGACAAACTTTTTGCCGCTTTTGCCGCCGCCTCCGGCAAAGTGGACGTAGTAGCGGTTGAATGGGGCGATACGACCAGGATCCGGGAAGAAAGCGATTTCATCACTGGCGGCCGTGAAGGCACGCTGATAAAAAAATCTTTGGTTCGCGCCGACGAGTTCCTGGGCCGCATCCTGGACTCCGTAGACTTGAAATACGACCTGGTTATTGTAGTAACGCCCACGCCGTCAGCGTTGGACGTTAAGGCCAACAGGATCGTTACCCCCGTCGTCATGGCCGGTCCGGGCATCGTCGGCCGCGGTCTTTTGACTTCAGCCAGCACCAGGCGGGACGCCGCTATTATAAACATTGATATAGCGCCGACGATTCTCAATCACTTCGGCGTCAAGCAACCGTCCGCGTTTACGGGACGGCCTGTTTTCACTGCCGGAACCGGCGACGAAGCGCTGGCGAAGGCCGTGGACATCAGCGAACGCTGGGTGACCATAAGAAACCTGATGAATCCGGTGCTGAGAGGCATCGCCTACTGGGACATCATGGTTTTGATTCTCTTTATGGCGCTCCTGCTGCCCAAACGGTTTAGATCCAAGGCGGCCAAAATCCGGTGGCTCCTATTGTCGGTACCGGTAATTCCGCTGGTCGTTCTCCTGCTTCCGCTGCTCAGCTACAGCTCGACAACCCTGGTACTCCTGGAAATTGTCGCCGGCACAGCCGCTATCGCCGCGCTGGTTTACTGGCGAGCCAGAACGCCGGTCGAAGCTATGGGGATAGTAGGCCTGAGCGTTGCCGCGACGCTGTTGATCGACCTGGCCGTGGGCGGAAGCTTAGCCCAGGATTCTTTGCTAAGTTATTCGGTGGTCGTCGGCGCCCGCTTCTATGGCCTCGGCAACGAATATGTCGGGGTCCTTATCGGCGGTCTCACCTTGGGCCTTTTCTATATCATGAGCTGGCAAGACGGGGAGGCCGGGACGGTCAAAAAAATCGTCGCGGTAAGCCTCATGCTTATCGCCACGGCAATGGTCGGCGCGCCGCAACTGGGCGCGGAATTCGGCGGTTTCCTGGCTGCCATACTCGGATTCGGCTTGATGTCGTTGGGGTACGTCAGAGGCGGCTATAAGATTCGTGATTTGGCGATCCTGGCCGTCGGCGGAGCCGCTGCCGTGGCCGCTTTTGTCCTGTACGACCTTGGACAGGGCGCGGCCGCCGGATCTCACATCGGGCGCCTGGCCAGCCAGATCCAAGCTGAGGGTTCCGCGCCGCTGGTCACGATTATCGACCGTAAAGTGGCCATGAACATCAAGCTTGTTCAATACGCCTTCTGGAACTGGGTTAACATTGCCTCGGCGACGGCGTTGGGTTTAGCTTTTTATGGCCTGCGTAATCTGCTAAAATTGGTAGTCTGTAGATACCCGTATTTTAAACCGACAATGGTCGGCGGGTTAAGCGCCTGTGTCGCGGCGCTGTTGTTCAATGATTCCGGCGTGGTCGCCATGGCGATGATTTTTTTGTACCTGGTGCCGGCGATGCTATACTTGATGACCTATGAAGTCGAAGTCTGACAGGAGGTAGAAATGGGCGCGAAAGAATTCGGTTGGGGAGTTTTCAGCGGAGCCGCCATCGGCGTCACTTTGGCTATATTGTTTGCCCCGCAATCCGGGGAAGAAACCCGCAAACAGATCGCGACAGCGGCCGGCGACCTGAAAGACTCGGCCACCAATATTCTGGAGCAGGCGAAAGACAGCCTGGGTGACGCGGCCACAAAGATCGAAGGCGCGCTTGGCTTGCAGGAAAGACGCGTCCGGCAGAAAATGGACGAGCTCAAAGAAGAGCTTGCCAAATACAGCGCTGAAGCCGAAGCCTCATAAACTGGTCCCAAACCGCTATGATTGACCGCGACGTGATCAACCGCGCGCTGGCGGAAGCGCTCAAGCGCGGCGGCGATTTCGCGGATATCTTTGTCGAGCGAAAGTCCACCGACAAACTCAAGCTTGAAGACGGTAAGATAGAATCCTTTACAGCCGGCCATGACGCCGGGGCCGGTCTTCGCGTCATCAGCGGCGCCTCCACCTATTATGTTTATACGGACATCCTGACCCCTGCCAGCGTTTTGGAAGCGGCCGCGGCTTTAGCGGAAGCGGTCGGAGCGCGCGCCGGCGCGGAACCCCGGAACGTAATAATCCCGCTCAACAATCTTGCTTCCGGGAACGCGAATCTCGCGAAAATCGAACCCTCAAAGGTCAGCCAGGATTTTAAAGCGGGTATCGCGAGGCGGGCCGACGCGGCCGCGCGCGAGGCGGGCGGAGAGATCATCCAAGCGACGGTCAGTTTGGCCGACAGCGTACAGGAGGTCGTTATCGCCTCGTCTGACGGCGCCTACGCCGCCGACAAGCGCGTTCTCACAAGGATCTTCGTACTGGCGGTCGCCAAGCGGAGCGATCGCGTCGAATCGGGATATGAAGCGCCGGGTATTTCCGGAGGATTCGAACTTTTTGAAACGGAGAGTCCGGAGAAAATCGGGCGACTGGCCGCCGGACGGGCTTTAATGTTGTTGGACGCTATTCCGGCGCCGGCGGGCAACATGCCGGTAGTCCTGGGCAACGGCACGGGCGGGGTGCTGTTTCACGAAGCGTGTGGGCACGGCTTGGAAGCGGACGCTATCCGCAAAGGCGCCTCTGTTTTCGCCGGTAAGACCGGGCAGAAAGTGGCTGCCGACGTTGTTTCGGCTGCCGACGACCCCAGCCTTCCCCATCGATGGGGATCGTTCGGTTTTGACGACGAAGGGACGCCCGCGGTTGCCAACTCCCTTATCGAAGAGGGCGTTCTGAAAGGATTCCTGTACGACAAGTTTAACGCCCGTCTGGCAGGCGTGCCGACTACGCCTAACGGGCGCCGCCAGTCTTTCCGCCACATCCCTGTTCCTAGAATGACTAACACTTATATCAAGCCCGGCGCGGCTTCGTTCGAGGACATGCTGTCCGGCCTAAAACGCGGTTTCTACGCCAAATCGCTGGGCGGCGGAGAGGTCAATCCGGCCAACGGAGATTACGTATTCGGGGTTACCGAAGGCTATCTGATTGCCAACGGCCAGGTGGCCAAACCCGTCAAAGGGGCGGTCCTGGTCGGCAACGGCCCACGAACGTTATTTGACATCGACCTAGTCGGCGGGGATCTGGATTTCGACGCTGGCATGTGCGGCAAAGCCGGCCAAAGCGTTCCGGCCGGAACCGGCCAGCCGTCGCTGCGGATAAAGGAATTGACTGTCGGGGGAACCGGCTGATGAGCGAGCTCACAAGACTGGCTGAAACGGCCGCGGCGGAAGCCAGGAAGGCGGGCGCGGACGAAGCGGAAGCTTACCTGACATGGGGCCGCAAGTTGTCTATAGATATATTCAACGGCGAACCCGAGGTTTTTGAGCGGGCGGAGACCGGCGGGGCCGGCCTGCGAGCGTTCCGGGACAAACGTATGGGCTATGCTTACACGACGGATTTAAGCGAAGCGGGTTTGGCTAAAGCGGCCCGTCTAGCCTATGCCAACGCAGCTTCTTCCGATGCTGACGAGTTCAACGGCCTGCCAGCCTACGAAAAGCCGGTTGACAAGGAAGAGCTCGGGCTGACCAGCCCGGATTTTGCCATAGCGACGACCGCGGAAAAAATCGACTTCGCGCTGGCCATGGAGGAAACCGCTAAGAACTATGACCATCGTATCACCGGCTGCGAATCCGTCAGTTACGCCGAGGAAGACGCGACCGTCGCGCTGGCCAACAGCGCGGGTTTTGTCGCGGAGTACCGCCGTCAGACCGCTTATGGCTATATTGACGCGCTGGCTCAAGAAAACAACGATGTGCAGACCGGATTCTCATATGACGCCGGACACAGCTTAAGAGAGCTGGACGCGGCCGCCGCGGGACGCGAGGCGGCTGAGCGGGCGATTGTCATGCTGGGCGGCAAATCGATGAAGCCGGCGACCGTGACGGCCGTTTTTGACCCCATTGTCTTCATCCAGGTCTTAACGGCGATCTCGCCCGCGTTAAACGCCGAAGCGGCCCAGAAAGGCCGTTCGTTTCTGGCCGCGCTGGTCGGCAAGAACGTCGCCCCGCCGATTTTCAACATAATCGACGACGGGCGGTTGACCGGGGGCTTGGGCAGCGCGCCGTTTGACGATGAAGGCGTTCGAACGCAAACGACTGCGGTTATTGAGGAAGGCAAACTTAAAACCCTGCTTTATAATTCATACGCGGCCAGGAAGGCCGGCGTAAAAGCCACCGGCAGCGGCGGGCGGGGCTCGTTCAGGATGCCGCCCGCAACCGGCCCGACCAATCTATTTATAGAACCGGGCAACCTGGGCAAAGACAAGATTATCGAAGCCACCGAAAACGGTCTCTTGGTCATGGGGCTTCAGGGTCTGCACGCGGGCGTTAACGCCGTGACCGGACAGTTCTCCGCGGGCGCATTCGGACTACGGATCTTGAAAGGCAGACTGTCGGGTCCTGTTAGAGAAATCACCATTGCTTCTTCATGCGCGGAGATACTAAGGAACGTTTCGGCTGTCGGTTCAGACTTAAGGTTTGTTCCGATGGGCGCGTCTTACGGGTCGCCGACGGTCGCTGTTAAGGGAGTCGTCGTCAGCGGTCGCTAGGCGCTTAACAGGTTTACAACAGGTGAGGCTATCGGTATGATTGTCTCAACTGTTTATGCCCCCTGACGAAGGAGGTGAACTGCGTGACTGAACCACAGCTTGGCTCGCCGGTGTCGGAAAAGACTTCGACGGGTCTTGAGCAGAACACCGCGGCTCTATTAAGCTACCTGTTTACATCGGTAACCGGCCTTATATTCTACATAATCGAGAAAGACAACAAATACGTACGCTTTCACGCCGTGCAATCGATATTGTTCGGTATCGCACTTTTTTTAGCTGGAGTCTTGCTAATCATCATAAATACACTACTCAACTCAATTAATATTCCCTTTATTCCCAATATACTGGCGATGTTTTTAAGTTTCGCCTACTGGATCGGCAGCGTCATAGTCTGGATTCTACTCATGGTCAAAGCCTTTCAGGGTGAACGATATAAACTTCCCTTCATCGGGGATATTGCTGAAAGGAACGTCTAAATCTGACTTTTACGGAAGGGAGGAGGTGAGCTGTATGAAAACATTGCCAAAGACCGGACTCATCACCCTTCTGGCCGGGCTGGCTTCCCTGCTTCTCATGACGCCCGCGCTGGCGGCGGACGATATCACCGTTACAAGTAGCGGGGACGCGGCCGGAGCGACCGTCGGCATAATCATGATTATTTGCTACTTGCTGGCACTGGTCGTCGGCTTGATTATCTACATTTGGGTGGCGGTCTGGATTTACAAGGACGCCTCAAAACGGGACACTTCGGCCATCCTCTGGGTGCTGTTGTGGATCTTCTTTAGCTGGGTAGGGCTGATCATATATCTAATCGTCCGGCCGAAAGAATATTCAAGCGGAGCGGTTAGCGGAACACCTCCGCCCCCGCCGCCCGCGGCGACTGAAGAAACCCCGCCCCTGCCTCCGTCTGAGCCGGGATCGGGCCAGTAAGTAAAATATCAATTAAAACTCGACACATGGGAGGTGGTAAGAATGGAGCAAGCCGCAATGTTAGCACCTAAGGAAGAAGGCAACAAAGTGTTGGCACTGATCGCTTTTCTGCTTGGTTGGCTGGGAATCATTTTCGCGTTCCTGGATCAGGGCAAGAACGACCCGTGGCTTAGGTTTATGGCCTGGCAAGCGTTTTTCCTCGGTCTCGCTTCGATCATTTTGTCGATGGTGACTTTCGGCATCGCCTGGTTCATCATCTTCATAATGCAGATCATGTATGCCCTTAAGGCATATAAAGGCGAGTACTTTGAGGTACCGCTGATCGCCGGGATGGCCAAGAGCCAAGCAAAGATATAGGAGGAGCGCGCTGTATGCGTAGACCTACTAGAGCAGTTCTAGCTTTGGCTATAACGGCCTTTTTGAATCTCGTTGGAGCCGGGACCGCCATGGCGCAGACGTCGTCCGATGACGCCAGCGCCGCTGCGGGGGCGTCGGTTCTGGGCGGCATGATGCTATTCTGGTGCTGCTACGGATTGATGATTCTATTTTTTATCTTTTTGGGGATTTTCAATCTGTTTATGATGTACGACGCGGCGATGCGGGAGAAGGCGGAGTATCCGAACGACAACAAGTCGATGTGGATACTTCTCTTGATCTTGCTTCAGGGTTGGGCCGCTCTCTTTTATTTCTTCATAGTGAAGAGGACGGCCGGTTCGCGGAAGGCCAATACGCCTCCGCCACCCGCGGCGTAAAGAGCAACAAAAAAGAGCGGAGAGTTTCTTGTCTCTCCGCTCTTTTTATTTTGTCGTAAATCAGGTAATATTACGCAGCCGGTGCTTCCGGCGGAGCCGGCGGTTTTGACTGTCCTCTAGGCATGGCGCGTTTGACCATGAAGTAGTAAATGAGGGCCGCCAGCCAGCTCATGCTCAGGAGCCACGACGCCAGCAGAACAACAAGCCAAATGGTCTTAGAATTGCCGGTGGAATTCGGGAACTCCGACTCGTCTCTCTGGAAACAGTCGATCAACATAAGAATCCAGAAAACGAAGAGGGCGATGGCGATTAAGGCTACCAGACCCCAGCAAACCAGGTAGATAAGGCCGAAACCTCCGCAGAGGGCACTGGCCGCGGCATCGCTGGCAGCTTGGTCGGCACTTGATTGCAGAAGAAGCATTGCTAACATGACCACATCACCCCCCTTCAGACATAGTAAAAATGATGTTTAACTTATAGCATATGCCAAGAACACGTGTCAAAAAATGTCCTTTATTATTCTTAGAAACAATGATAATATTTTGAAGACTTGGTGCTTTAAATCACAATTCGGCAGCTAACAAGGCGGTAGCGTGACATCAGACATTCTTAGATTGCTTGTATTTTGGGCCATGGTCGCGGTCTTGTTCGGCTTCATGATCATCATGGTCTGGTGGTTCAAAATCGGCGACGTGCATATGCTCCGCCGGACAGTCATCTACTTCGTGTCCGTGTTCATTGTCCTGCCCGGATTAACGCTACTTCTCTTTACGTATAGCGAGAGCACGGCTAAAACCCTTTTAGTACTCGGAGTAATTCTCGGCACCGTCATCTATCTTGCCTTTACCATTATCGCTATTGTCAGGCCCAAGGCATAGGCAGATACGCTCACGCGTGCTAAACTTATTTCCACGTAACCCCTGCTTAAGGAGGCTCATATGCCTGATTTTCAGGAACGCATCGAGTCCCGGCGCCGGGTGCTGGAGCGGCTGGTTGGGCTGATTCCCGGCTACCACCGCTATCAGCAGCTGGAAAAACGGCGCGACGCGGACAGAATGAACCGAGAAATCCTCTATGGTGAACTAAAGGCCCAGCAAGACAAGCTTGAGTCCCTGGCCCTTACTATTACCAAATCCAACAAACTGGACAACCTGGAGGACCTCGATCGCGCTGTACGCAAACTGCGCACTGCGGCGGATCGGATTCGTCTGGCGGACTATGGGGTGTCAGGTTTCTTTGACGCGGCCAAAATAGAGGAAGAGGAACTTGACCGGATGTATGAATTCGATCTCTCGCTGGGCGAACAGGTCAAGGCAATCGGGAACAAAGTCGGGGAGCTTCACGACGACGAGGACTCGTTCGTCGAACGCCTCCTTGAACTGGACATGTTGATTGACGGATTGGATCAGCGTTTTACCAAACGCGAGCAAGTCATGATGGGGGTGCAATAAATGGCGATAATCGAACTTATCGAGTTTCTGGATCCGACCGGGGAGTCCATGTGCCACCGGTTTCCCGAGCAAGGATCGGCCGACATCAAGTGGGGAGCCCAGTTGGTCGTCAGGGAGAATCAATGGGCGGTTTTCTTCCGCGATGGCAAAGCGGTCGACGTCTTTGACGCCGGCCGGCATACGCTGACGACACAGAACCTGCCCGTTTTAACCAAATTGGTCGCCAGCCCGATTTTCGGCGACAGCCCGTTCCGCGCCGAGGTGTACTTCGTCGGGCGTCAGGTCTTTACCAACTTGAAGTGGGGCACCGCCGAGCCGATCGCTTTCCGGGACAGCGAGTTTAAAATGATCCGCCTGCGGGCGCACGGGATGTTCAGCGTGCAGATAACGGACGCCCAGCTGTTTGTGAACAAAATAGTCGGCACCCAGGGTATCTTTCAGACAACGCAGATCGAGGACTTCCTTAGGTCGTTCATCGTGGGCAGGCTGCAGGATCTGCTGGGCAGCACCTTAGAAACGCTTCTCGACCTGCCGAGATATTATGACGAGCTGGATGCCGGCCTGAAAGCGAAGATTAAAGACGACTTCGCCCAGTATGGGATCGAAACCGTCGACTTCATTATCAACGCCATTACCCCGCCCGACGAAGTCCAAAAGGTCATTGACGAGCGAAGCGGCATGGAAGCCGTCGGCGGCATGGCCCAGTATATGCAATTCAAGGCGGCCCGGGCGATGGGCGACATCGCCCAGCAGCCGGGCGGCGCCGGAGGCGGCGCGGGCGAGACCGCGACCGCCGGCATGGGCTTAGGCATGGGCGCCGGTTTGGGTATGATGATGCCCCAGATGATGGGACAGGCCATGCAACAGGGGGCTCAGCCGAAAGTCAGGTGCCCCGAATGCAAAGCGGACATCCCGGCGGACTCCAAATTCTGTCCGGAATGCGGCGCCAACCTGGCGGCGACCACCAAATGTCCCAAATGCAAGAAAGAGCTGCCGGCCAGCTCCAAGTTCTGCCCCGACTGCGGCACGAAGATCGAATAATTTAGCCAAGAGCAAGAACAAGAACGAAAACAGGAAACCATAAACCGAGAATAATAAAACAAGAACAGTATCTGTGGAAAAGGGGTCAGACCCCTTGCCATAGACGAATGGGTCTGACCCCTAACTAATATTCTTCGAGTGAATGAGCGGCCGGTTCGAAAGAACCTGCCCTGAGCTTGTCGAAGGGTCGAGAAGCAACAAGAACCAAAAACGATTTTCCTCTCCCTTGAGGAGAGAGGATTAAGGTGAGGGTGCCGCTTGCGCGGCAAGAACCACCCGCCCCCTAGCCCCCGCCCCTCAAGGGCGGGGAATTTGAAGAAACAAGAAACACGGGAGCCTTTATGCGCAGAACAGCCAAGACAATTTTATTTATACTTCTGCTCTCAGCTCTCTGCACTATGCTCTATGCCTCGGCTTCTCCCGCTGCCCTGGCCGAGGAAAAGTCGTTCCGCTACAAAGAGTGGAACGTTGACGTAGTCGTCAACGAGAATTCTACGCTTGACGTAGCTGAAACCTACGACGAACAAATCGCCGGAGAATATACAGGCCGTTACCGCAACCTCTATTACGGAGACAATGTCCTCGGATTTAGCGACTTTGAGGTCTCCGAAAACGGCGTTCCATACAAAGCAGGGGCGGTCATCAAGGGTATCGTCAACGAGCCCGGCCTCTTCACGTATACCGACTACAAATACTCCGGTGATTATATGGAGGTCTTATGGTCGTTCCGCGCGAAGGACGAAGCCAAGAACTTCACCCTAAAATACAAGGTTGACGGTGGCTTTTATTATTACGACGACGCGGACAAACTGGAATGGAAGGCCGTCTCCGAGGTTCGCGAGCAGCCGATAGATTCCGTCAAAGTGACGGTTCATCTGCCCAAAGACATCACTTTAAAGAAAGACGACATAGGGCTTAACGCGGACGGCGACTCGCCGTCAATGGAACAGACCGATAAGCGAACGGTCGTATATTCCGGGAAGAACCTTGGTCCGAACACTAAGTTCTGGGCGGGCATCCGCTTCCCCAAGGGTTATTTGACCGTTAATCCTGTCTTGCTGGCTCAACAGCAGAAGAACGAAGCCCTGCAAGCCCGCGTCCGCTGGGGGATGATCGCCTCAATCGCTTTCAGTGTGATGTTGGTCGTTATCGTCTTCCTGGCGATGCTCCTGATCTGGTATAAGTTCGGCCGGGAACAAGAGGTGCCGGCGGTCGCCGAATACCTGACCGAGCCGCCGGGCGACGCGCCGCCCGCCGTGGTCAGCGAGGTTCTTTTCGAGGAGACGGCGACGAAAGACATCAACGCGACGCTGGTCGATCTGGCCCGCCGGGGCTACCTTAAATTCTGGGACAAACCGGGAGACACCCTGTTCCAGTGGCTGGGCGACCAGGGTGACCTTCGGCCGTACGAACAACAGCTCATCGCCGACCTTTTCGGGGGGCAGCAGACGGCCGAGCTATCGTCATTCAAAAACGTTTTCTATAAAAAGATTCCGAATATCCAAAAGATGATGGGGGAAGAAGCCTGTAAAATGGGCTTTTACGGCCTGGCTCCGTCCGCCGCCCGCCGCCGTTACTACGGGGCGGGCGGGCTCATGCTGCTTCTGGGAGGCCTCCTGGCTTGCTGCACGATCGGAGTAATAAGCGACTACTTTACCGGAGCTTCAGAGACGCTGACCAACATAATTATCTTCTCGCCGCCCGGCGCCGTCGTTGTTGCGGCTGTCATTGTTATGATTTTCGGGTACCTAATGCCGCGGAAAACGGCCAAGGGTGCCGAGGAAAGAGCCAAGTGGTGGGCTTTCCGAAACTATCTGGCCAACATCCAGAAATACGGCAAGGCCGGTAACGCGCAAGAGATCTTCGAGCGGTATATTCCATATGCGGTTGCCTTCCAGCTGGAATCGGTGTTCACTGCGTCGTTCGATGCCAAAGAGATCATACCGCCTATCTGGTTTGCGCCCTACTGGTACCCTGGTTACCCTGATCGTGATTGGGCTCAGAATACCTGGAACAAAGACCATCCCGGCGAGGCTATGCCGACCGGCGGCGCGGGTTTGGGCGGATTTGATTTGAATTCAATGAACGACAGTTTCACCACTACTTTAAATGATGTCGCTAGCACTTTGACGTCTCAGCCGAGTTCTTCAAGCGGCGGCGGCGGATTCAGCGGCGGCGGCGGCGGATTCAGCGGCGGCGGCGGCGGAGGAGGCGGTTCCGGTGGGTGGTAAGACCATAGGGATATTGTTGGTCGTTTTCGGCCTGGCGCTGGCGGTAGTCCCGGGGCTTATGCTCTTGCCCAACCTCATGAACGGGAAACTCACCGGCGGAGGCTTCATGATTTGCGAGGGACCCGCTATATTGATCGGATTGATCGCCGGCGGTATTGGGATTTATATGATGATTGGCGGGGCCAAGGAACAGGAAGAGCAGATCCAGGTGGAGAAGGAAAAGCTTATACTGAACATGATCGAGACGCGCGGCAAGGTCAAACTGTCGGACATCGCCATCGAAACCGGTTTAACAACCGACCAGGTTGCCCACTACATCTATGATTTGGTCGGTAAGCGTTTATTCACAGGATATGTGGACTGGAAAGGCGGGGTTCTGCAGTCGCAAGAAGCCAAAGATATGCCGCAAAACAAATGTCCGAATTGCGGCGGACAACTGGAGTTGGCCGGTAAAGGCGTCGTAAAATGCCCCTACTGCGGCACAGAGATTTTTCTTAATCCTAAGTAATCCTTGAAATGCCTGGTCGCAGGCCTTAGAATTAATATATTGTGACAAAACGTTTATTTCTGATTTCAACCATTATTGCCTTTATGGTTTTGGCCGCGGTGATATTCATGCCGCCGGCTCTAGCCCAAGATTCCGCGCCCGCGATCGATCCGGCTCCCATTTTGTCCGCCGAACCGGTTGTCATGCGTTTTGACGAGGGCATTACCATCAAGTGGAACACTCCGATAACCGGTTTCACATATAGTTTGCCGTCCGGCATGCAAAGCAGATTATGGATGTTGGCCGACGGCAAAACCGGCATCATCCGGATTGTTAACTACGAACAAGGCCAAACCTTCGACCTGACGATTACCGACGCTTGGGGGGTTAACGGGCGGCGATTAAAGCCGGCAGCCTCGGGTTATAAGCAAACAATCATTACACCGATTCCGCTGAAAGTGGACGTCACGCCGGCCGCCGGCAGCACGAGGGTGGCCAACCAGAGCGAAATCACCCTGAACTTCAGCGAAGAAGTCGTTAATCCGGATTGCCTGAACACCGCGTTACTTATCGATCCGCCCGTTCCGGGCGCACTGAAATGGCTTTCAACCACCCAAGCGGTCTTTACACCGTCCACGAAATGGTCTTATGAAATACCGGTTACCGTTAGGCTAAAAGGCGGTCCGGCCGGACCTTCCGGAGCTTCGGGGAGCTATATAGACAGAACCGTCACCAACACGTTCACCACCATGGCGCAAAAGATGATCGATCTAAATCTATCCGAGCAGAAGCTCTATGCCTATGAGGATGGCGTCCTGGTATTTGAAACCGTGGTGGCAACAGGGAAAGCCGGTTACCGGACACGCACCGGCGACTTCCGGATCTATGCCAAAGACCGGTATGTGGATATGCGCAGTGGTCCGGGCGATCCGGAACCCTATGAAGTTTTAGACGTACCGTTCGTTAACTGGTTCTCGGGCGGTCAGGCTATTCACGGATGTTATTGGAGCAGCGAATACGGCTATCCGCGCAGTCACGGTTGCGTCAACGTGCGTGTCGCCGACGCCGAATGGATATATAACTGGGCCCCTCTCGGCACCCCTGTGTTCTCGCATTATTAATGCGAAACCTATGGGGTCAGACCCCTTTCGTGAGGCGCAGGGGTCTGACCCCTGCTTCCAGAAAAGTGCAAAAAGCGTCATCCTGGGGACCTATCATGCGAACAGTCATCCTGGGATTCGACCGATTAAATCGAATCGCAGGAACTCAGACGCAGCTTTCGCTCCGGCTAGAATCGTGCCCTGTAGGTCGGAAACAAGAACTGTCGGCTAATCTCGTGCGTGGTGAATCATAATCGTGCCCAGAAGATCAATAATCATTCTTCTCTTCCTTTTCCTCCTACCCCTAACCGCTTGCTCCCTTATTGACCCCGGAGTCACCGCGACGCCGGTGGCCGGCTCGACAAACATAAATCCAAAGACCGGTATTCGGCTGCGGTTGACGGGCTTCGGGACGAAACTCGAGAGGTTTGAGGTTACCGCCAACGGGAATCCGGTGCGCGCCTTAATCAGCCGAGACTCGTATCTGGAAATCAACGGACGGCGCGAACTCGATACCGACACCGTGTATGAAGTCTATATGGTCGAGACAAACCGGCGGAATACCAGGGTAATCAGCAAGCTTGTCTTCTCCACCCCGGAGACGCCCCAGCCGGATATTCCTTCCGGCGGCCTGATCGCCTCGATAGATAAACCCGCGGAGATAAAGTGGAATATTCCGATAAAGGAATTTACGTACACGATCGAACCGGCTGTCGCGGTTAACGTTAAAACCGATAACGCGGCCAGAGTCTCTCGGATCGAGTTTGTCGATTTCCGGCAAGGCCAGGCGTATCAGCTGAAGATTACCGGCGCGACCGGCCTCAACGGTTATCGGATGAAGATACGCAACCCCGGGGTTCAAACCGTTCTTGCCACGGCGGCGCCTCTTGCGCCGGCTATCGAACCGGCTAACGGCGCGACGGAAGTCAGCCGCTCGACAGGAATCATCGTGACTTTCAATGACACCATTATTAATAAAGCCATGGCCGCCAACCTGTTTTCGACGGAGCCTGCCGTACCCGGTTCCTTTAACTGGGTGGCTCACAATAAGCTTATGTTCGTTCCTTCGACGCCGTGGGATTTCGAAACGCCGGTAACGGTTCGCTTAAAGGGCGGGCCGGAAGGACTGCGCGGCGCTGCCGGCGGCTACGCGGATGCCGATATTTCCACCGGCTTTACCACCGGCGTTTATAAAAAGATCGACATTAATCTGAGTGAGCAAAGACTAACCTTGCTGGAGGGCGGCACGCCGGTCTATACCTGTTTGGTTTCCAGCGGCAAGTCCGGCTACAGCACCCCGACCGGCAACTACCGGATTTACAGCATGAACTGGGTGGCGGCGATGAGTTCGGCTCAAGGCGCAGCCGAACCCTACGATATTCCGGACGTGCCTTATGTCATGTGGTTTAACGGCAACTACTCTATCCACGGTGCTTACTGGCATAATGACTTCGGGAACGTAAGAAGCCACGGCTGTGTAAACATTTCTGTTAGCGACGCGGAGTTCGTCTACGGCTGGGCGTCCGTCGGCACCCCGGTCTCGGTGCATTACTAGGTATACGGTGACGTTAAGCGTGGTAAACTTCCAAGAGGGACAGGTCATGAATCATGAGTTGTTGCTCTCATGGAGGCGGATTAGCTTTGCGGTACTCGATGCTTATCATCGTCTTGACGTTCGGTTGGGCGTTATTGTTGCCGCACCCGGCTCAAGCCGCTAACCCCCATAGCGATTTTTCCTCAGATACGGACAAATGTAGATCTTGTCACAGAATACACGATTCCCGGACCAACAAGCTTTTACCGCTGGCCCCGATGAGTGAGTTTTGCTTTTCCTGCCACGCCAAAGGCCAGGGCGCCGATACGGCTGTTCGCGAAGGCGTCTATTATGACCGGCAGAAGGGTAATCTAGGTTCAGGTCTTATGGGAGGCAATCTGTTGGGTGGAGGTTTCGAGTACACCGGACAGGTTAATCCCGTAACCGGAAGCCACAAACTGGAAATTACGGAAACCGCCTATGGCGGCGCCAGCTCTTACAAGCTTGACTGCGTGTCGTGTCACACACCTCATGACGGACCGAACTATAGGTTGCTCCGGCAGAGGCCCGGTGACAATCCGGTAGACATTTCCGTTCCCTGGAACGGACCGTGGACGGATGATGCCCAAACCGTCAGGGGCGGTGTACACCAGGCTTACGCGGAGCGCAACTTCGGCGGGACGACCCTGATGACCGGATATACAAAAAACTATCAGAGCGGCATCGCGGCCTGGTGCGCGGCCTGTCACACACATTACTACGCTACCTGGACACCGGGCGCACCCGGGACAGCCAGCGCTTACAAGAGCGGCGATGTTTTCAACGCAGGCGATACCCTGGGAGCGGTTTCGCGCCACAGGCATTCTATAGACACGACGATTACCGGCCGGGTCGCTATTAACGGCGTCGAGTACAATTTGGAAACCACTTTGCCGCTAGAGGATGTAACAGGAAACGGGCGGACGCCTGACGACCTGCTGACTTGTTTAACCTGCCACAAAGCCCATGGAAGCTCGACTCATATGACGGGCGCCGCTTTGCTGGCGACCCGGGGTTCACTGCCTGCGGGTAGCGATGGGATGAACTTAAGGGACATTCAAAGACTTGACGGTTCATGGGAAGGCTCTCGCGCTATTTGCGGCTCTTGCCATAATACCGCCCATTTTGTAAGTGAGCCCGATGCTTGCGCCACGTGCCATAGGGCGCACACCGCTACGCTTAGCAACCTCTTAATAGATGTGTCGGGCTCAAGTAAATGTGAGACATGTCATGAAGGCGGTGCCGGGGCAAACACTGACGTTATGAACGGCAAATACGTCGCCAAGGCTAATTCACCCGGATACCGTGTATGGGGAGACAGCAACATGAATCTATTGGGCGGCGGATTCAACTACATCCAGAACTCGTCCCCCACGACTTCAAAGCACGATCTGGGAGTTCGCGCGATTCCGTACGGCGCGGATCCGAATACTGGACTCAGTGCTTATATCACTCTGGAATGCGTGTCCTGTCACGACCCACACCCGGATAGATTTAAGTCGACACAGTATAGACTGCTTAGGCTCAGGCCTAATGGAGTCTCGACCGATAGGCCGGTTACGTGGAACGGTCCCTGGACGGATGGCACGGAAACAACTCATTCGGCGGATCCTAACGCCTATAGGGCCTATACGGACAAAGATTTCGACCTCGACAGATCTGACACCCAGGGATATACCATGAATTATAAAAGCGGACAGGATGACTGGTGCGCCGCCTGCCATACCCGCTACACGACACGCGAGGACACGACGCCTTATGACGCCGGCGACGTTTCCGGCAACGTCAAGCGCCACCGCCATAACACGGACTCGATGATATCCGGGGTAATAAGTCCGGTGAACGCGCTACGGTATGACCTGACGACAGATTTGCCGCTTAACCATCCGACGGCGAATGAGGCCCAAGATACGATGTCGTGCTTAACATGCCACAGGGCGCACGGGACGGACGCGGTTATGAGCGCTCAGGCCGCCATGGACGTGTCCGAGCGCGGGGCGCTGCCTTTGGGCAGCACTCTTCTACGCCGGTCACAGCGCGGCGTTTGCACGGACTGCCATGCGAACATATGATCCGTTATTTGTTGCCAACATGCGCGAATCGGAGGCCTAAGCGTCGCGCAGCCTTCTGACGGTTTTCTCGATTTCGACCGCGATGAAGACGAGAGACGACAGCGCCAGGGTGACGCCCAACTCCACCAATGAGAGAGGTTGCGTCTTAAAGATCGGATTCAAAAACGGCACATATATGGTTGCCATCTGCAGGACAAACGTTAAGGCGAAAGCGCCCAAGAGCGGTTTGTTGGAAATCAATCCTTGTTTAAAAAGCGATTCCTTCTCAGAGCGGATAGCCATGACGTGGCCCATCTGGCTCAAGCATAGAACCGTAAAAACCATTGTCTGCCAGTGCCAGCCGGCAGCCTTTAAGAAATAGGCCTGGGTGAATATACAAATCAGGCCCATCAGCAGGCCCACCCAGACAAGATGTGTTCCGAGACCATGGGCAAAGATGCTCTCCTGAGGATGCCGCGGAGGCCGGTTCATAACGTCTTTCTCAGGCGGCTCTACCGCCAAAGCGATGCCCGGCAATCCGTCCGTCACCAGGTTTATCCAGAGGATATGAATCGGCAGCAAGGGTATGGGCAGCCCGAAGAAAGGCGCCAGGAAGATGGTCCATATCTCCCCGGAGTTGCTGGTCATAATATACTTAATGAATTTCCGGATATTGTCGAATATCTGACGGCCTTCCTTGACCGCTTCAACGATGGTCGCGAAATTGTCGTCCAGGAGAATCATCGCCGAGGATTCCTTGGCGACATCCGTGCCTGTTATTCCCATAGCCACGCCAATGTCTGCCCGTTTCAATGCCGGAGCGTCGTTTACACCGTCGCCGGTCATGGCGACGTATTGACCACGATCTTGAAGCGCCCTTACGATTTTAAGTTTTTGCTCCGGCGCGACTCGCGCGTATACGGTTATATACTCCACAGCCTGCTCGAAGTCTTCCAGCGAGAGTTCGGCTAGCTCCGCTCCTGTCATGACCTTCTCATGGGCTTCCAGGATGCCGAGCCGCTGGGCGATAGCCGCCGCCGTCAGAGGATGGTCACCCGTAATCATAACCGGTCGGATGCCCGCCTGATGGCATAGCGCAACAGCTGCTTTAGCCTCCTCGCGCGGCGGATCCATGATGCCGACCAGACCGAGAAGCGTTAGCCCGGCCTCGGCTCTTTCCGGCGACATGTCGGAAGGGACACCGTCCCATAACCGCATGGCGATAGCCAGAACCCGCAAACCGTCGGCGGCCATCTTATCACCGACCTTATCGAAAGCCGCGCTGTCAAACGGCTCCAAGCCTTCTTTTGTTAAGACTTCCGTTGTGTTGGAGAAGACGGATTCGGCCGCCCCTTTGGTGAAGGAGACGGTTTTCCCTCCCTCCCATTTATGAAACGTGGTCATGAGTTTGCGTTCGGAGTCGAACGGCAGCTCCCCGACGCGAGGATAAGACTCCTCCAAACCCGGTTTTGCCGAACCGTTCGCGGCGGCGAACTCATACAAGGCGGTTTCCGTGGGGTCGCCCAGCAATCGTCCGTCAGCGTCGGCTCTTGCGTCATTCGACAACGCCATCGCCTGTAAGACGGCTTTCAGGTGGGGCACGTTGCGGTCACCAAGGGTAAGCTCGCCCGGTTTTATCAAACGCCCGTCAACGTATAATTCCTCGACAATCATCCTGTTCATGGTTAGCGTGCCGGTTTTATCTGTGCAGATATACGTAACAGACCCCAGTGTTTCCACAGCCGGCAAGGTTCTTATCAGGGCGTTGTGTTTAACAAGTTGTCGGGCGCCGAGGGCCAGGGCGACTGTGACAAGAGCCGGCAGAGCTTCCGGAATGGCCGCGACGGCTAAAGAGATGGCTGTCAGCAGCATCAAGACCGGCTCTTCGCCACGCAGCATGCCCATCGCGAAAACGACCCCGCATATGATAAGGACCAGGACGGCCAGGTTTCGACCGAATCTCGCCAGGCGCTTCTGCAAAGGCGTTTTTACGCCTTCTTCCTCCTGGATTAAGTCGGCGATCTTGCCAAGCTCGGTCGCGTGACCGGTGGCAACGACAATGCCGGCGCCCCGCCCATAGGTGACGATCGTCCCTTTGAAAGCCATGTTCAAGCGGTCGCCCAACGGGCAATCCGCGGCGGCTATAGAGTCCGTATTCTTCTCAGCCGGCACTGATTCCCCGGTCAGGGTGGCCTCTTCAATCTTAAGCTGAGCCGCTTCCGTCAATCTTAGGTCGGCCGGGACAATGCCTCCCGCCTCCAGAACAACAACGTCCCCCGGAACCAAAGTCTTGGACGGAACGACGACCGGGGACCCGTCGCGCAAAGCGACGGCGTCCGGCGCGGCCATTTGTTTCAGAGCCGCGATAGCCTTTTCCGCCCGGTATTCCTGGAAGAATCCGATGACGGCGTTTAAAAGGACGATAACGATAATGGCGATTGTATCGGTCGCCTCGCCGACAAAACCCGAAATCAAGGCCGCGGCCAACAAGACCAAGATCATGAAGTCCTTGAACTGGTCCGTAATCATTTCGATAGGCGTCTTGGCGGCTTTCTCTTTTAGCTCGTTCGGCCCGTACTTAAACAACCGGGCGGCCGCCTCGGCGGATGTCAGCCCATCAAGAGAAGTATTCAATTCGGCCGTAACAGCCTTTAAGTCTTTGGTGTACCACATAAGGAATACTATATACTTCAACTGGTGTTTCGCGCCACACACTCGCACCTTGAGATTTACCGCGCCACTAGGATACAATGAATAAGCTTTTTGATTAAAAGGAGGTAACACGTATGGGTGAAAAGATTACCCTAAGTATCATCAAGGCCGATGTCGGCGGTTGGGTCGGCCACTCCGCTGTTCATCCGGAGATGCACGAGAAAGCCGAGGAACACGCCGCGAAAGCCAAGAAAGCCGGATTGGTCATCGATTACTTCGTCGGACATTGCGGCGACGACCACGCGTTTATCCTAACGCACAAGAGAGGTATCGAGGATAAGGAGATTCACAAGTTTACCTGGGATGCCTTTAAGGACATGACGGATTTAGCGCACAACCTCGGACTCTATGGTGCGGGACAGGACATCTTGTCCGACGCGTTTTCCGGGAACCTAAGGGGCATGGGCCCCGGCTACGCGGAGATGGTTTTCGAGGAACGTCAGAGCGAGCCGATCATCGTTTTTTTGGCCGACAAGACCGAGCCGGGCGCCTGGAACATGCCGCTTTATAAGATGTTCTGCGATCCGTTCAACACGGCCGGACTGGTTATCGACGCCAACATGTATCAGGGCTTCAACCTCCAGGTAGACGACCTGGTCGAGGCGAAGAAAATCATCTTTGACACGCCCTCGGAAGTCTATCAGTTGCTGGCCTTCATCGGCGCCCCGGGCCGTTTTGTCATCAAGCACGTCTTTGACAAGAGGACGGGCGAGCTGGCAGCGGTTACATCGACGCAGCGCTTAAGCTTCATCGCCGGCAAATACGTCGGCAAAGACGATCCGGTCATGGCGGTTCGCTGCCAGAGCGGCCTGCCGGCCGTCGGCGAGGTTCTGAATCCGTTCGCCTTCCCGCATCTTGTGGCGGGCTGGATGCGCGGTTCGCACCACGGTCCTTTGATGCCGGTCAGCATGACGCAAGACCATCCGACGCGTTTCGACGGACCGCCTCGCGTTGTCGCGCTGGGCTTCCAGCTCAAAGACGGCAGACTGATCGGCCCGAGGGATATGTTCGCGGATGTCAGCTACGACCGGGCTCGTCAGATCGCCAACGAGATGGCCGACTACCTGAAAGCTCACGGCCCGTTCGAGCCGCATAGGCTGCCGCTGGACGACATGGAGTACACGACGCTGCCGGTCGTTATGGAATCGCTGGGCGACCGCTGGGTTGCCGACGAAACCGGCGACAAGGCCAAAGAAAGCGGCAAACACATCTAACAGATAGAGCACAAATAGTTCGAGGATTAAAAGAGCCGCCCCAGTTGGGGCGGCTCTTTCTTATGCAATAGACTCGCATGCTGCTCGTGGCCTACCATCGTTAGTGCCTTGGGGTCAGGCCCTTTCTTCTTTTGTGATAGGGCCTGACCCCACGTTCAGGTCGCCACGGCGAGCGAACAATGCTCTCCGCTCGGACGTGGTTTGTCTGCATGCTCGACCATATTATTAAAAGCTGTCATTGCGTGGAGCAGAGCGATGCGGCAATCTCATCAGGGCGGTTACATCTACATAAAGGATAAAAAAGGAAACCCAGGGTCGAGGCTCCACCCACCCTCAGTCTAGACTCGCCGAAGAGGGCGCTCGATCTTTTTACACTTGACACACCATCAGAGATGAGTATAATTCAAGATATGAATGAATATCATTCACAACCTGAATTATATTACAGAAATAGATGGATTACTCCTATGATTAGGCTGATTTCAAGGGAAGCGCCGGTTGTAATCCTTACCGGAGCACGTCAAGTCGGAAAAACTACTCTACTCCGAAGTGAAGCACCTTTTAAAGATTGGCCTTTCCATACTCTTGATGATTTAGCCGTGCAGGATTTAGCTTCCAAATCGCCGCAGACAATCTGGGCTGACGATCCTACCAGTGTAATCGATGAGGTTCAACGCTCCCCTGATATCTTGTTGGCAATCAAGCTAGCAGTCGATAGTTCACTCGAGCCACAAAGATTCATGCTTACCGGATCCGCCAATTTGCTGCTAATGCAAAACGTTAGTGAAAGTTTAGCAGGACGCGTTCGTTACCTGCAGTTGAATCCGATGACATTGGGCGAGGAGCGCAGCAAGCCAGCTCCTGTTTTTCTTGACCGGCTTTTCGCGGGGGAAACGCTCCGACAGAAGGAAGTAAGGTCCGAAGACCCTTTACCTTTAATACTGCGCGGGTTCATGCCCGGATTGCTAAAACTGACCAACCAGACCGCTTTTACTGGTTTTTGGGAAAGCTATGCAACGACTTACCTGGAAAGAGATCTTAGGCAGTTATCACAAGTCGATTCTCTGCCTGACTTTCGTCGTTTCATGCAGGCATTGGCTTTACGCAGCGGACATCTTGTAAACCAGACTGAAATCGCGAGCGATGTCGGTATTAGTCAGCCGACGATTCACAGATATTTAAATCTTCTTGAAACAAGTAACCTTATCACCCGGGTTCAAGCATACTTTAGCAATAAGACATCTAGGCTGAAAAAATCCCCGAAAGCCTACTGGCTTGATCCAGGTCTGGCATCTTACTTGTGCGGGATTAATGATATTGATTCTTTGCGCGGATCGAGAGAGGTGGGATTCCTTTTTGAGACGATGCTCTATATGCATCTAAGAGTTCTAGCAAGTCTAACAACGCCGAGAATAGAAATCTTCGGTTGGAGGACGACATCCGGCGCAGACGTCGACTTTATTTTAGAGACTGGCCGTAAAGCCATAGGGATTGAGGCAAAGCTTACAGATAATCTTGGATACAACGACACAAAAGGCTTAAGAATGCTGATGGAACAGGATAAGCGCGTTATATTGGGCCTCGTCGCCTATACCGGTAGTGAGGTTAGACGGTTAGCGGACCGTATTTATGCGTTACCGTGGACATGTCTTACCGGCATTGACGATCCGTTTTAGGAAATCAGAGTATAGAGAATACAATAAAGTTGTTGGAGAAATAGGCATGACACCCAAGCGTTTTAAGCCAATTCAAAAAAATATCCCGGCGGCGGAGTTTTTCGAGTATTATCCGGTTGATGATGAGGAGAATCGCGCACTTCTATTAATTGACCGCACACT